>DEPX01000203.1:4799-10265 GCA_002358975.1 Micrococcaceae bacterium UBA3381
GTCACGGTGCGTTGGTCATCGGGATCGACCAACAGTGTAACCGGAACATATTGATTAAGGGTTTCGGCAAGTCGCGTCCAAGCTCGACGCGCGGAGGATAGCTGCCACATGGCCGGAAAATTCACGGTGCCAGCCCGCGGAAAATTCATCCAAACTCGTTGCGTTGGTTCCATTTCGGCCGGGGCAATCCACCGTGACCCTTGAACCATCAGGCACTCCTCCCTTGTATACCCTCACATCGAGTAGAACATCGCAACAAGTTCCCGAAATATCCTACCCAATCAACCTGACAATCACAGTAAAACTGTAGTCCGTGGAGGATGCCTGGTAGCAACGCGGAAACCCATGGGGGACATACTACTAGTCTTAACCCTGGACTGAAACACGACCGGTAGTCTATGCAACACAGTTCGGGCGAAGAAAAGGGCCACCATGCATGATGAAACTCTGACCTCTGACCACCTTTTGGCACAGCTTACCGACCTGCTGGGCGACGCGGTCATCACGACCGGACCTGAGCTTGACCAACTGTCTCGAGACAGTTCGCGCTATCAGCCAACAGCGCCACCGCTTGCGGTAGTCATGGCACGTACCACCGCGGACGTTTCAGCGGCGCTTGGCTGGGCGCATCGTCATCAAATTATGGTATCGGTCCGTGGAGCTGGTACGGGCCTGTCCGGTGGGGCCGTAGGCTATGCCGGTGGGTTAGTGCTGTGTTTGCAACAGCTCAACGAAATTCGTGACATTGATACGGTAAATCGGTTAGCCGTTGTCGAAGCCGGAGTAATCACCGCCGAACTGGACCGTGCCGTCAGAGAACACGGTCTATTCTTCCCGCCGGATCCGGCCAGTGTGGAAATCTCTACGGTCGGCGGCAATATTGCAACCAATGCCGGTGGTCTGCGGTGTATCTCGCACGGCGTGACCCGCGATGCAGTGGCCGCATTAGAAGTTGTATTGGCTGACGGGACAGTACTCAATACCGGAGCACGCACCCGCAAAAACGTCGTCGGACTGGACCTGACCAGTCTGTTTGTGGGCTCGGAAGGCACACTGGGAGTGATCACAGCCGCTACCGTTCGCCTGAAACCTGTCCCGCCGGGTACGCCTCGCACCTTCCGAGCAAGTTTCGATGACATTGCGGCCGCAGGAGACGCCGTCACCGCGATCGTTAACGGTAAAACTCAGCCCGAGGTACTGGAATTATTGGATGCCCACAGTGTGCGCACCATAGAAAAGATCTACCCGTCCGGGTTGGTGGTGCCCAATGCCGCCGTGCTAATCGGCCAAACGGGAGGCGAGGACGCCGCACAGGACGCACAAGCCATTATTGACACGTGTAGCAGCTACGGCGCGGTGGAGGTGGCCCTTGCCGAAGACGACACCTTATTAGAAGCACGGCGTCTGGCGAACCCCGCTTTGACCGCCAGTGGTCTACGCGTCTCTTGCGATGTTGGGGTGCCCGTCGGGGAGCTGGCAAATATGTTTCGCGGCATTGACGAATTAGCACGACACCACGGTCGGGCGATCTCCATCGTGGCCCATGCCGGCGACGGTAACCTGCACCCAACCGTACAAGCCGACGACACCCCAGACGAATACGCTGCCGCCGAGGAAGTTCTTAGCGATATTTCGAAGTTGGCGGTTTCGCTGGGAGGTACGATTACCGGTGAACACGGCATCGGGGCGGTCAAGCACCATGAACTACCCATCCAACTGGACCAGGCGGTCCTAACAGCCCAGCATGCCATCAAACACGCCCTTGACCCCGCTGGGATCCTCACCCCGGGACGAGCCATTTAGCCACGCCAACACCATTGGAGTAGACCTTGTTGTATGGGCTTATGGGCCTGGCCATTGGAATACTGATGCCAACCCAGTCGGCGATTAACAACCGACTACGCGCCGCGGTTGCCTCACCCTGGGTAATGGCCACCGTGTCGTTTTGTGTGGGCACCGTGTGTCTGGCATTACTTACCTGGGCGACCACGGGCGCCGTTGGTATTGATGGGGCAGTGATCGCACACCAACCCTGGTGGATGTGGATTGGTGGACTAGTCGGGGTTATCGCCATGACCACCACGGTTTTGCTGCTGCCAATTATCGGTGCATTATATTCGACGGCACTCAACCTGACCGCTCAGGTCATCACCACTATGGTGATCGACCATTTCGGGTTCTTTGGGGTGGAGGTGTATAAGGCCAGCCCGTGGCGGCTCACCGGGGTGCTGATCGTGTTGGTATCGGCACTGGTTGCCGTAGCGGCTGGCCGTGCTCGGCCTGCCCTTCAGCATGCCCCAACCTCACCGATCTGGTATCTGGTGGGCCTTGGTGTCGGTATATGTTTTGGTATTCAGGTGGCTGTGAATGGGCAGCTTGCCGGTGTCCTAGACTCTGCCATTCATGCCGGTTTCGTGTCTTTTGTGGTCGGCACCGGTGTCCTACTGGTGCTATTGGTGGCAACCCGTCCGTCATTGCGTGTCAGTGTGCCCGCAGGTGAGCGTAGCAATCCGTGGTGGATGTGGCTGGGTGGGCTGCTGGGGGCCATGTACGTCACCGGTGTCGCATTTTTATCTCCGCTTATCGGTTCTGCTGCAACCGTTATTGTTATCCAAACGGGAATTCTTGCCGGCTCATTAGCCGTGGATCACTTTGGTCTATTATCGGCACCAAAAAAACCAGTCCAACCCCTNNCAGGTCGTCGGACTGGTTTTCATGGTTGCCGGGGTAGTTATTATGCATGCCCCGGACTTATAGACCTAAACTTCTAGGGCATCGTTAATAAGCTGTTGTACTTGTGTAGCAGACAACAGACCCTTGGTTACTGCCAGGTCAGTTACTTTCGCCCCGGTCCGGGTGGCTTCTATAGCAAGGGCAGTGGCTTTTTTATAACCGATGACGGGGGAGAAGACGGTGGCTAAACCGGCAGAGCCTTCGACGACGTCGCGCATGAGTTGATCGTTGGCAGTAATGTCGGTGAGGCATTTTTCGACAAACATTGTTGCCGCGTTTCGCAAAATACCAATGGAATCAAATAGGCCACGGGCCATAACGGGTTCAAACGGGTTCAATTCCAACTGGCCGGCTTCTGAAGCCATAGTAATGGCAGCATCATGGCCTGCGACCTGGAATGCCACTTGGTTCACTGCTTCGGCAATGACCGGGTTGACCTTTCCGGGCATAATCGATGAGCCAGCCTGTCGAGCAGGCAGGTTAATTTCACCGAACCCACCGGATGGGCCTGAAGACAGTAAGCGCAGGTCGTTGGCTATTTTGGACATGGTTGTGCCAGCGCGTTTGAGCGCACCGGACAGGTCAACAAAAATTTGGGTATCGGCGGTGGCAGCGATTAAATCCGGTGCCGAGGCGATGCTGGTCAGACCGGTAATATCACGCAGGTGTTGGATGGCCCGTTCACGGTATCCATCGTGAGCGTTGATTCCGGTACCAATGGCAGTGCCGCCCAGATTAAGTTCAAGCAAGTCATAACGTACGCGTTTGATACCGGTGATGGATCGCTCGATCATCGTGGCCCAGGCGCCAAATTCTTGTCCCAAGGTCATGGGAACGGCGATCTGCATTTGGGTGCGGCCCATTTTGACAACTGCCCCGAATTCATCGGCCTTATCTTGCAGAGCTTGGCGCAGTACTTCTAAGCTGTCGAGCAAGCTGCCCGTCATCTGATGCAGGGCCAGTTTCAGCGCCGTCGGATACACGTCATTGGTCGACTGACCCATATTGACATGGTTGAGAGGGTGCAGCGTCTCGTAGTCGCCCTTGGCGTGCCCAAGATATTCGAGCGCGCGGTTGGCGAGCACTTCATTGGCATTCATATTGGTTGATGTGCCTGCGCCACCTTGAATCATATCCAAAATGAACTGTTCGTGTAGCTGGCCGGAGGCAACTTCTTGGGCTGCTGCGATAATAGCATTGGCAATGTCGGCATCAAGTGCCCCGACATCCCGGTTGGCCGCTGCTGCAGCCTGTTTGGTGATCGCCAGAGCGGCAATCAACTCAGGGAACTGCTCCAACCGAGTGGAGGACAGCTGAAAGTTTTCTGCTGCACGAACTGTATTGACACCGTAGTATGCCTCGGCCGGCAGTTCAACCGGGCCAATGAGGTCAGTTTCGGTGCGTTGATATGCTTGAAGTTTGGTCATGACTCTCTTATCCATAGCCGCTGGTAGATACGTACTTCCGTAGGACTGCACCGTAGCGGGTACATGCGAAGACCCAGGTATATGCCCGGGTAGACAATTCATAGTTCTCCTGGTCGAGGAGCTGACGTAGCGGAACTTGCCGCTGCATCACACACGTCGTTGTGGGTAACGCTAGACCCAGCTTGTGGCTGGCCATACTGGGCCATCATACAACTCATGGCCGCAGTACAGCGACGATATCTCGCACAGCCCGAACGAGTTATCCACAGGTAGTCCTGAGGTGAATCCTGCGATAGTGCCACCGGGCCTAAGCTAATCAGTGTTACTTACACATACGAGGATGGAAGAAGAGGTAAATATGCAGACCACAGCAAACTGTAGTCCCCAAAATTTTGGTCCACATTTATGTCAAAATGTCCTAGTGGCGCCGAGCAATCGCTTCAGGCCTGCACGCCGTCACGAATTATAACGACGCTGTAACCTGAATTAACGATTTGATATCTAACGCTGCCAAAGTGCCGAATGGATATAACGAATTGATAACGCTACGATATAGAAGTAATTGACCTTTTTCTTTGGTGAGCAACCGTACATGACTGTTTCAGAATTTCCTTCACGCCGCGAGCTGCGCGAAACCGACAGCAAAAAGGGGCGTAAAGCTCGCGCTGCTACTGCTGGCGTAGCAGTTGCTGTTTCTTCAGCTGCGGTTGCCATCGGTGGTAACTTATGGGCTTCCGGCGATCTGTTGGCATTTGCCAATAGCACTGATACCAGTAGCAATGGTGAACGGGTGGAAGAAAGCCCGCGGCAGACCACTGTTATTCCGGCCGCGGTTTCTGGTGGAGATGAACTTGTCGTAGCTAAAATGACTGACGAGATGGCAGCTTCCCAGCTCGGGCTGGGCCAGCTATATCAAGAAGGCGAAGGCGACGTCGCCGCCGGCCAGTTGGCTGTTGCTGAAGCCAAAAATCCGGATAATGGTTCCCTGAAATCCTTACCGGGTAACCTGCAGATGATTTACCCCGCTGATTCCACCCGAACTTCTTCTACTTTTGGGATGCGCGGTAATCCGACTGGTGCCGGTAGTCAGTTCCATGTCGGTACAGACTTCCCGGTACCATCCGGTACGTCAGTCAAGGCAACGGAAGCTGGGACAGTAACTTTTGCTGGTGTGCATAGTACGGGCGGCAATCGCATTGAAATCGATCATGGAAACGGAGTGGTCAGCGCCTACAGCCACAACTCCCAGCTGAGCGTGAGCGTTGGGACTAAGGTTTCACAGGGTGACACCGTAGCGCTCGCGGGG
>DEPX01000203.1:10325-12708 GCA_002358975.1 Micrococcaceae bacterium UBA3381
GATAAATGGGTTGATCCAGAATTCTACTTACCATCACAGTCCAACAAAGAAACCGGCGATAAACAGTTGCATACCGTCTCTAGTGCTGACTAAGTCTATTCCACGAAACCGACAGAGCTAGGTCGGCGGCAACACCCGTTCCAGCAGGGCCGCCAAGATTTTTCGATCACGGCGCGACACTGATGCTGTGACAGCTTCTTCTACTTGCTGAATTTGAGCTTCCACGTTCCTATAGAGCGTGACGCCTTCTTCTGTGATGTGCAGTACCTTGGCGCGACGATCAGTCTCTAGTGCCCGGCGAGTCAACAAACCGTTACCAATCAAAGATTTAACAAGGGTCCCGACCTGCGAAGGATCAAGACCTAGTACTTTGGATAAATTATTCTGCGTGACAGTGTGCTTACCGGCGACTAGCGCAAGAGTGGCATACTGCCGGATATTCAACTCAGCAGCTGCTAAAACCGTATGCATCGCGGTATGGAGCTCATGTGCCACTTGGTCCAAGAGGTAGAATAGTTGACCGCCCAACGGTGATTGCTGGGCAGCCACGCGTGGCGAGACGGTAGTGTGGTCAGCTGGGTACGTCACGAATGTCACCTATATCTGGCTTCCGAGTATTGACCACTGTAACCGGGTGCTGCGGTTGGCATACTTGCTGCATCGGTTGGCCTCTCATACTCACTGCTAGTGTCTGCTGGTAAGGACGATACTTTTTATGACCAAATCATCCAAGACTGGCATACCAGGTTGGTTATGGCTGATGATCATCGCTGGCGTACTAACTCAAACGACGACAAATCTTGTCAGGCCGGTCACCAGTTATAAACTTATCTTGCTTGGCTGGGGCGAAACACAAATTGGTTTAGCAACAGCATCATATGCATTATTACCATTACTTTTGGCGTTGCCTTTCGGCAGGTTGCTAAGTCGATTGGCATCTCCCAGAAACTTCGTTGCTCTGGGGATTATGATACTAGCCGTCGGGGCCGCTTATTTGGCGATCACTGATCACCTAGCACAGCTTATGGTGGCTTCCGCACTGCTGGGGATCGGGCACCTTATGTTCACCATCGGTGGTCAAAGCATGGTCGCCAGACGATCCCGCCCAACGCAAATGGACGCTAACTTCGGCTGGTTTACCGCGGCTTTTTCAGTAGGACAGATGCTGGGTCCATTATTATCTGGCCTGGTACTTGGTGACACATCGTTGACACAAACCACATCCGGTGGCAGCGCTCTGGCAACCGACGTCAACTTGGCGTTATGGGTTGGTGCGATAGCTTCCATCATTGCCGTTCCAGTACTGTATTCATTGCGCATCACTGCATCGGTGAGCACCCAAACACAAGACAATGTGGCGATCGAACCGCAAACTAATGCGAAACCTTCGGCACTAAATATCCTGAAGACCCCGGGAATTGCCTCGCATATGCTGGCTGCCTTAGCGCTATTAGCCATTTTGGATATTCTGGTCGCTTTTATGCCACTAGTTGGGGAGACGGTAGGTGTCTCTCCGATGATCATCGGTGCATTACTTGCGGTACGTGGTGCAACATCGGTAGTGTCGCGTATCTTCATTCGGCCGTTGTCCACGCGTTACCCCCGCAATATTTTATTGTTAGTTTCTCTGCTAGTTTCCGCCATTGCCATCGCGATCGTACCGGCGGTAATCGAGCTGGGTATCACGGGCATAGTTGTTGCCTTCGTGTTCATGTCGGTGGGTGGCTTCACTCTAGGCTTGGGCCAACCGCTGACAATGACCATGATTACTCAGGCTGTACCGCGTACATGGCGTAGTCCGGCTTTAGCATTGCGTTTGATGGGCAATAGGGTTGGTCAAGTTGTGCTGCCGATCGCAGCTAGCGCGGTTGCTGGTCCCATGGGTCCAGCAGGTGGTATTTGGTTTGCTTGTGCCATCTTAGGTATTTCGGGCGTAGAGCGTCTGGCCAGCAAGCGCACTGGGCCAAATCCGCCGGTATCTTCACCAGCGCGTTAATGTTTGGGTTTACGCCGGGATACTGTCCACCAGATACCGGTGCCAAGTACTAGGACGCCGATCATACCGGAGAGCAACCACCACGAGACGGTACCAGAAAAGTTGCTGTTACTAGTATCCGCGACATGTTCATCTTCGCTATGCAGCCGATTACCCTGATCTGGTGAAGATAGCCGCGCTTTAATTGCGTCCAATTCTTCATCCGAGACGGGCGGAAGTGTCTCTAAGTCTGGTTCCTGGACTCCGGCGTCACGAGGTTCCGGCATGATAAGCCGTGAACCGGCATGTGTCTCCGTTCTCCATAATTGGGGCAGCTGATATTGTGGGTTATCGGAATATTGCCGTATGTCGGTCGGTGTTTGGTCTGCTTGCCCAGACGTATGAGAT
>DEPX01000203.1:12794-18498 GCA_002358975.1 Micrococcaceae bacterium UBA3381
AACTGGCTCTGGAACGTTGGCATTAGGATCGCTTGTAGGAGCTGACGGCGGTGGAACGGGCTGTGCCGGTGCTGAGGACTGTACAGGAGGCGTGGTGCTGGGGGTTGGTTGCGGCGTACTGGGAAGTGTTCCAGGCGCAGAGTTATTGTCAGAACCATTGTCCGTCGTTCCGTCGGAGGGCTGCTCAGGTGCTGTTGTCGGCTCAGTGGGCTCCGGTGCCGGGGGATTTTCAGTCGTTGGGTCGGAAGGAGGGCTCTGGCTCGAGGTACTGTCCTCGGAGGGCTTCGTAGGTGTTTCTTCGTCTTCGGGAGTGATGGTTACTTCGCACTTGCCGTAGGGATTTTCTTCACCCTGCCAAAGTGTCAGTTGCAGCGTCCTCTGCTGCTCTGCGTCAACCTTGATATGTGAATTCGCACCGACGGTTTGAGTCTTGTCACCTACCTCGACGAAATCACCTTGATTGGCTTCAGGAATTTTGACTGTAGCAGTGCCGTTAGCAATCGAACTCACCGTGCAATCGATGGTCTTTGGAGGATTCGGGGTTTCGTCATTCGTCGGTGGCGACGACTCTGGCGAAGATTCCGTATCAGATGGCTGTCCTGTAGGCGACTGGGTAGTGCTGGACTGTGGTGGTTGTGGCGGTAGCGGCGGCTGCGATGTTGGTGTTGTATCGGACGTTGGTGTTGTATCGTCTGGGCCTGATTCCTGGTTCGTCTGATCTTGAACCTGGCCGCTTGTGGGCGGTGGTGTCACCTGCTCGGTGGGTTGGGCAGCGCCCAGTGATCCGCAAGCAAGAATACTTGCGGTGGTTATTGCACCGATACGGGCAGCAAACCTCATGTGACGGGGCACACGGTATCTGCCACCAGGCCACGGTCGCCTACGGAGGCGATGTACTCTACCTGTTGGCCTTCTTCTAGCCGACGGAACCCGGTTTGCGCGATGGCCGTATGGTGTACGAAAACGTCATCGGAAGCATCGTCCGGAGTGATAAACCCGTAGCCTTTTTCAACATTGAACCACTTCACGGTGCCTGAGCGTCCATCAGTCATCTGCCACTTGCCGTTTCTTCTCGTTGTGTTGTCACACGCAGGAAAAAGCCTGCATAACCTCCGAATATGTTACCTAAAAGGCTTATTTGGGGAAAGGGCGGGCCGTATCCATGCGAGGTAACAACATCTCTAAGACAAAAAATCCCGTCGCCAGATGAAAAGGGGGATCATCCGGCGACGGGATTACAACATCACTCGCACCTTGAAGAGGTACCTATGAGTCTAAAGAATCTTATTCCGAATTTACCGAACATTAGCTGTGAGCTTCCTGAACGCTACTAAGTGTTGGTGTAGCCGCGGAGTTTATCCAATTCTCGTCGTTGTTTCTTGGTCGGGCGGCCTGCCCCTCGCTCACGTTTTGGCACCGCCATGAGGTAGCGCGGAATTGGTTCAGGAGAGTGGTCGATGTACTGCTTAATTGCAATTGGATGGCCCACGCGTTTATCTAGTAGCCCGGTAACTTCAATTATTCTTTCCCGACCGGGTTGGCGAAACGTAATGGTGTGGCCTACGCGCAGTTTGAAAGATGGTTTGATGGGCTCACCATCAACTTTAATTTTGCCACCTTTAACTGCCGTGCTGGCCGCTGAACGTGTCTTAAACAGTCGGACGGCATGCAGCCAGACGTCAACACGGATCCATTCCATACAGGTTAGCTGTTCTCCAGGTTACGAAATTGCGATTTATGGAAAACCAATGGTTCATTGATATTGGTAAAGTCGGCCAGATTTGTGACTTCTAGTAATGCTATGAGGTGGTCACCCGCCGGGTATTCGGCGTACAGTGCAGTCTCAAGCCACAAGGCAGCGTCGCTAATAAAAATCGCGTCGTCATTTACTTGAAAATCGATATCGGCGAAACGATCAATGCCCTTTGCCGCCAACTGGCGTGCGATATGGCCCTGACCTTCGCCAAGGATCGAAATGCCAATGGTATCAGCTTGGTGTAATACCGGCCAGGTTGCCGAGGTATTCTGGATGGCCACGGATACCAACGGTGGTTCTAGTGATACTCCGACAGTGAAGGAGGATACGGCCATGCCGGTGGGCCCAGACGCTGTAGAGGCTGCTAACGCTGCGACGCCGGAGGGAAATTGCCCAAAGGCGCTGCGCAACGACAGCGCCGAAACGTCATGTGAGAGTTGGGCGACGGTGGGAGTTTGGCGAGTTTGAAAAGTAGTTGTCACAATCGTGCCTTAAAGTTTTTGCGCCCGAATGCGCTCGAACGCTGTACTTGCCCGACGGCGTATTCCGTGAGGCCGAATCATCACCTGGGGCACCCCACTACAACGGGAGGGTTGCCGTCTCACCAGCCAGGGCTACGATGCGGTAAGAACTCGTGATTCTGCTGCCTAGGATAGCTTACTTTTTTGGTGATCACAGTATACTGTGTCACATTTCTTCACAGCGGTACCGGATGGCCTCGGCATGTGCATGCAATCCCTCTGATGCAGCGAGCGCTTGGACACCTTTAGCTACTGGTTCAAGACCGGTTTGTTCATAACGAACGTGTTGTTGAAGGCGCAGAAACGATACGGTGTTGAGTCCAGAGGAAAACCGTGCGGTCCCGGATGTAGGCAGCACGTGATTTGAGCCAGCCGAATAATCGCCCAGGGGGACCGGGGAATAGGGGCCCAAGAATATCGCCCCGGCATGCGTGATGTGTTCTAGTACTGAGGCATTATCGGTGGTTTGCAATTCCAGATGTTCAGTGGCGATCCCGTTGGTTACCTCGATGGCCTCATCCATGGTTTCTACCACGAGCACACCTGATTGCTGACCGGTCAACGCCTCGCGTATTTGGTTCTCTAGTGGCGCACCAGGCACCTGTGCTTCGATTTCTGCCACAACCGCTTGGGCGAATTCTAATGATGTGGTGACCAATACAGAGGCTGCTAAAGGATCGTGTTCAGACTGGGAAATCAGATCGGCAGCAACCCATGCCGGGTTTGCCGAGTCGTCGGCCAACACCAAGATTTCAGAGGGTCCAGCCACCGCATCGATACCCACCTGACCGAAGAAGGCTTGTTTGGCTGCAGCCACGTACACATTTCCCGGTCCTGTTACAAGGTCAACGGGCTGACAAATTTGCTTGCCGTCGGCATCACGTGCGCCCAATACCAGCATGGCAATGGCCTGTGCCCCTCCGGTTGCATAGACTTCGTCAACGCCCAACAGTTGGCAGGCAGCCAAAATGGTGGGATGGGGCAGTCCATTGAATTCGCGTTGCGGCGGAGTAGTAATACAGATACTGCCAACCCCAGCTGCTTGGGCCGGAACAACGTTCATGATGACCGACGACGGATACACTGCCCGGCCACCTGGGACATACAGGCCCACCCGTTGGATGGGAACCCAATGGTTTTCCACGGTGGCGCCATCGGCCAGCGGCACAACGGTATCGGGTGGTAGTTGGGCAGCATGTACCTTACGTGCCCGAGCAATGGATTCTTCTAGCGCGGCGCGAACACCATCGTCGAGGTTTTCTAGTGCTTCAACCATTGCTTCAGCTGGAACGCGCAACGAAACCGGCCGAATTCCATCGAATTGTTCGGTCAATTCAAGCACCGCTTCGGCACCAGAATGTCGTACCTGGTCAATGATGGGTTCTACGATCGCAGAAGCATCCGAGATTTCCAGTTTAGCTCGTGGCATTACGGTAGCCGGGTCATAGCAGGTATTGCGCAAATCGGTGATGTTCAGCATGGCTGTTAGTCTAGCGGTTTCCAGGTTTAGTTCAGTTCGCGCTGACAGGATGGAGACTATGTTGCGATTTGGAACCGAGCAGGAGCAGGGTGATCCCAGCGAATCGCCTTCGATACCTGAAGTCGAAAATGCTGTGCCGGACGACGTGCAAGACTCTGCGCTACAAAATATTGAGTCTCTTGGGCCCATATTGGGGGCCATACTCAACATAGCCATCGGGGTCGTGAGCGGCATAGTCTTGACAGCTATTGTTGCCCTGGCGGTCCGGATTGCGTTGCGTACCCGATCGCGCATGTTGAGTCAGATGAAGATTCTGCTAGTACCTGGCTTCACCGCTATGGGTTTTCTTGGTGCCAGAGTGGGACTCGAACTTTCGGGTCGGGACTTGCCACTGTATGAACTGCTGGCATTTCTCCTATTGATCGGTACCGCCGCCGGATTTGCGTGGCTTGCACTACGGGTTGTCAACGTCATTCAACGGCGAGTGGAAGTCCGCTACGACGAAGTAACCACGGAAGATCGTCGCGGACGGCGTATCAAAACCCAAATGCAACTGATCAAACGCGTACTGAACACAATTATTATCGTTATTGCGGTTTCCGCGATCCTGCTGTCTATCCCGCAGGTTCGGGCCTTGGGTGCCGGGCTGTTGGCCTCGGCCGGTTTGGTATCAGTTGTTGCCGCCTTGGCAGTCCAGACCACCCTGACAAACGTGTTTGCTGGAATGCAGTTAGCTTTCACCGACGCGATTCGGGTGGGCGACGTCGTCGTTATGGACGAATACTACGGCACCATTGAAGACATCACCATGTCGTATGTGGTGCTGAAGATCTGGGATGGCCGACGCATTATTTATCCGTCGTCATACTTCACGACCACACCGTTTGAAAATTACACACGGGTGGGTACTGAGATTTCTGCCGGCATTGACTTCCAAGTGGACTGGCGAGTACCCATGACCGCCCTGCGGGCACGGTTGCGGGCACTAGTGGAGTCCTCGGATTTGTGGGACGGTCGCGATGTGTCGATTCAGGTATTAGATATCGCAAACGAGCGTGCAACACTGCGCGTGGCCGTATCGGCGCGCAATGCTGGTGAGCTCTGGGACTTACAGTGCTTAGTGCGCGAAGACTTTATTAAGTTCATGTCCGAAGAACATCCGCAAGCACTCAGCGTGATGCGTGTAGAAAACCTGCCGCCAGCTCCAGCTGAAGCAGCGATGTTCCAAGAACAGTCGCATAATAGCCAACAAGCAGACGCCGGTTCGGCACGTGGCAGTAAACCATGGGATATGAAATCCGTGCCGGAAGTTGATTCTGAAAAAGTTCGGTCCCGACGCAGCCAGGAACCACCGGTAGAGCGTGGCTGGATTCCAACGGTACAACGTAAAACAGAAGACGGGCTGGTGGAAACCGGACCAGATACATCATCGGTGCCGCTGACTCAGCCTTCTGAAGACGGCTCGATGTATACCGGATCACTTGCTGCTATTGAACGCGGTGCGGATATGGCAGGACCAGGCGAAGAAGCCTACCAGGCTCGTGCACAACGCACTGAAGACGAAGACACTGATGATGACCGGGAAACAGACCACACCCAGCAGTTTGAGCAAGTACCTCAAGACGATCCAGAAGCTAGCGCTCAGCGGTCCAAATAGGTTTCGTAGAGGTCTTTCATATCGGCTGAAAACGGTACAAAGATGACCGTGGACACCGATACCGTCTCTGCCATCTGCTGGACGGTATCCACACCGGCTGCCACCGCATCATCATGGGGCCACCCATAAACACCAGCGGAAATGGTCGGAAAGGCCACTGATGTGGCACCCAGTTCATCAGCAACCTCCAGCGAGCGCCGATAAGCACTGACCAGCTGGCCACGTCGATCCGTGCTGGCAGAATATACCGGCCCCACGGTGTGTATAACCCATCGGGCCGGCAGGTTGCC
>DEPX01000144.1 GCA_002358975.1 Micrococcaceae bacterium UBA3381
CGGGCCGTCCGGTATTCGTTAGAAGAACTGGCCAATCTGGCACCGGGACGTTCGGTGGAGGTCCGGGTGCCACCCTTTGGTGTCACCCAAATATTCGAAGGCACCACGCATACTCGCGGCACCCCCGGGGCCGTGGTTGAAACAGATGCGGCCACGTGGTTGTCGTTGGTGGTAGGGCAACTAGACTGGGCTGTGGCAGTCGATTCCGGCAACGTGGCGGCTTCCGGGCAGCGAACAGATTTGTCCGGGCTCTTACCGTTAGTCAAACTGTGACGTGTTGCCACGTTTTATTGGGGTTCCCAAAGAGCTGCATGCTGATCGGTGGCTGCCGCAAGACGCGCTAGACTAAGGGCATTATGGCTGACAGTAGACTCAATGAGCATCCCACCAACGACGCCGAATCCAACAGCACCGCACCGTATGAAATGGTATACCGTCGGGCCCCGATCATTACCCCATTTTTGGTTACCGGAGGTATTTTCGGTGTGCTGGTGGCTTTCGTCTGGGGCGGATTTGCCGGTGGTACACAGGACTACACGCAATTTCAGACGGTCTCGTTTTTTGCAATTGCCTTTGCCATAGTCGGGATGGCAATCGGTGCCCTCGTCTGGCTGGTGTTGGATCGACGATCCAAACGCCACACGGCCACTATGTATGCTAAACCGACCCAAGACCCAGATGCCGCGGATGTTGCACTATCAGAAGACGACTACTCCGAGTGGTCCCAGTTTCAGCAAAAACAACGCATCGAGCAGTCCCGCCGAGAGCAATTGGCGCAGGCCAAAGCCAAGGCCCAAGCAGAAAAACGCAACAAACGGAAATAGTTGATGAACGAAGATTTTTTGCACGATTCACCCAAGGATGCCTGCGGGGTATTCGGAGTGTGGGCTCCCGGTGAAGAGGTCTCCAAACTGACCTACTACGGCCTGTATTCGCTCCAACATCGCGGTCAAGAATCCGCCGGGATCGCCGTTTCCACTGGACAGCGCATCTCCGTATATAAAGACATCGGTCTGGTGTCACAAGTTTTTGATGAGGCCACCTTATCTTCCTTAACCGGTCACATCGCCATCGGGCACTGCCGGTATGGTTCACATGGTGCCAATGAGTGGCACTTTGCTCAACCAACTTTGGGTGCCACCGCCGACGACGGCACCGTTGCATTAGGCATGAACGGCGCCTTGACGAATCGTGATGAGGTCAAAAAGCTCATCGCCCAGCGCTTCGGTGAAATCGATTCGGGCGAAATGGCACAGGGCAACACCTCCGATACCGCGCTCATCACTACCCTTCTGCATGGTCAGGGTGAAGCCTCACTTGACGAAACCGCACCAGAGGTTTTTGCTGCGCTTGAAGGTGCGTTTTCGATCGTGATGATGACCGAAAACACACTGTATGCGGCACGTGACCGGCATGCTTTCCGCCCACTGGTATTGGGGCGCTTAGCAAACGGTTGGGTGGTCGCCTCCGAACAAGCTGCCTTGGCAACCACCGGGGCCACCTTCATTCGGGAAATCGCCCCCGGTGAGATGCTTGCCATTAACGCCGAGGGTGTGCGCTCAACGCGCTTTGCCAGCTCGAAATTGGCCCGCTGCATTTTTGAATACGTCTACGTTGCCCGTCCCGACGCCGCCATCAACGGCCGCAGCGTATACGAATCAAGATTAGAAATGGGCCGACAGTTAGCCCAAGAAAACACCGCCGAAGCCGATGTAGTAGTTCCGGTGCCCGACTCTGGGACACCAGCGGCGATCGGCTACGCCGAAGAATCCGGAATCCCATTGGGCCATGGGTTTGTAAAAAACTCTTATGTGGGCCGCACATTTATTAAACCTTCACAAACCTTGCGCCAACTAGGCATCCGGTTGAAGCTCAATGCACAACCGTCAGTGGTGACCGGCAAATCAGTCATCGTCGTCGATGATTCGATTGTACGAGGTAATACCCAACGCCAAGTTGTGGCAATGCTGCGCGCTGCTGGAGCTCGCGAAGTGCACGTCAAAATTTCTTCGCCACCGGTTCAATGGCCGTGCTTTTATGGTATCGATTTCGCTACCCGGGCTGAATTAATCGCCACCGGTGCCGGGCTTGACGAAATTCGGACTTCTATTGGGGCCGACTCGCTGGCCTATATTTCGTTAGAAGGCACCATCGCGGCGACACAGCAGGACGAACAAACCCTGTGTACCGCTTGTTTCTCAGGCAACTACCCCACCGATGTCCCCCAGCTGACCATAGACAGGAAATAACGTGACTGACGAACACCAGACCGAGCCGATCACATACGCGGCTGCCGGAGTCGATGTGCAGGCCGGTGACGAGGCCGTGGACCTAATGAAATCTGCGGTTACCGCAACACACAGCAGCCGTGTGCTCGGCGGCTTTGGTGGTTTTGCGGGTATGTGGGATGCTACACCACTGACCAGCTATCGTCGTCCCGTACTCACTACCTCAACCGACGGGGTGGGCACCAAAGTAGCCATTGCCCAAGCGATAGATGTGCATGACACCATCGGCCAAGACCTGGTAGGCATGGTGGTCGATGACATCGTCGTGGTAGGGGCTAAGCCCTTATTTATGACCGACTACATCGCAACTGGCAAAGTCGTCGCCGACCGGGTCGCCGATATTGTGCGCGGTATTGCCACCGGCTGCCAGCTGGCCAATACCGCCCTAATCGGCGGCGAAACCGCCGAGCATCCTGGACTGTTGGCCGAGCATGAATACGACGTCGCAGGTGCTGTGACCGGCGTAGTTGAAGCAGGCCAGATCCTTGGCCCCGAACGGGTACGTGACGGCGATATCGTTATTGCCATGGAATCGTCCGGGGCACATTCCAACGGCTATTCGCTGCTACGCTCGATCGTGGCCGCCCAGCATTGGCAGTGGGACGACCATATTGCAGAATTCGGGCGCACACTGGGCGAAGAGCTGCTGGAACCCACCCGGATTTACGCCAAAACCTGTTTGGCGCTCATCGACCACCTCAACGACGACGGCGACTTTGCTCTCCGCGGGTTTTCCCATGTTACTGGCGGTGGTTTGGCCGCAAACCTCGCCCGTGTCCTACCGCAGGGCATGATGGCCACCATTGATCGTTCGACGTGGGCTTTACCACCGGTATTTGCTGTTATGGCCGAAGCCGGCAGAGTTCCCCAAGCCGATTTGGAACGCACCCTCAACCTGGGGGTTGGGATGGTTGCTGTGGTGGCACCTCAGGCTGCCGAATCAGCACTAGCCTGGTTGAATTCCCAGGGCATGGCATCGTGGCAAATTGGGGAAGTCGGGCCCCTGATCGAAGACGCACACGCTGCTGGCGAAGACTTTATCCAGGGCGCCAAAGGCGTCGACGGCGGCGGCGTGCTCATGCATGGTAGGTATGCCCGCTAACCTGTAGAGGAGTTAGACAATGTCATCACTGGTAGAGGTCACCACAAAAAATGCTGTTGCCACCGTGACTCTGCACAATGCAACCAAGATGGGTGCCTTATCCATGGTTGCGATGTCCGAGTTGACCGCCGCATTCGACGATATCGGTCAGCGTGATGACGTTCATGTGGTTATTCTTGCCTCAGAAGGTAAAGTGTTTTCGGCGGGCCATGATCTTGCTGAAATACGCGGTGCGGACGAACCAACCCAGCAACAGATTTTTGCTACCTGTGCCGAACTGATGCTGACCATTCAATCAATTGCCCAACCGGTGATCGCCAAAGTGCACGGGTTAGCAACAGCCGCCGGATGCCAACTGGTGGCAACATGTGATCTGGCAGTTGCCGCAACATCTGCACGGTTTGCCACACCGGGTGTGCGCATCGGCTTATTCTGTTCAACGCCAATGGTTGCACTAAGTCGTGCGGTCAACCGCAAAATGGCCATGCGAATGTTACTTACCGGAGAAGCCATCAGTGCCGAAGACGCTCTGGCACACGGATTGGTTTCGCATGTGGTAACCGACGACGAGTTGGACTCCACCGTATTGGCCGTGGCCCAACAGGTTGCTAGCGCCTCGGCAGCAACTGTATCCATCGGCAAACAGGCGTTTTATCAACAGCTAGAACTGTCGACGGAGCAAGCCTATACCAAGATGTCCGATGTTATGGCCAGTAACGCTGTTATGCATGACGCTCAAGAAGGCATCGGAGCATTTTTGGAAAAACGTGAACCAGTATGGCAACACCACCAGGCCTGATGCTGTCGCGCCACAACATCAGGCCGACCAGTTAGCTATCAAGTTGACGTAAGGCGGTCTTGCGGATCTTTCCGGTGGATGATCGTGGAAGTTCTTCGATCAGGTGAAACGCGTCCGGTACTTTGAATCCAGCCAACTCTGAGCGACACAGTTCACGTAGTTGTTCTGCATCAATGTCCCCGTTGACTACCACGTAGGCCACCGGTCGTTCACCCCAACGCTCATCTGCAATACCAATGACCGCGGCATCAGCCACCGCAGGATGGGAGTGCAATACTCCTTCAATCTCAATGGATGAAATATTCTCGCCACCGGAAATAATAATATCTTTGAGTCGGTCCATTAGCTGAATATACCCGTCAGGATGTTGTACACCGATATCGCCGGTATGAAACCAGCCACCGGAAAAGGCCGCATCGGTGGCTGCGACGTTTTCATAGTACCCAGCCATCACGCCATTGCCCCGAATGACTACCTCGCCTTGCGATACGCCATCGGCGGGTAGTTGGTTGCCGTCTGGGTCTACAACCGCAACCTGGGAGTTTTGTAACATGGGCACCCCCTGGCGTGCTAGTTTGCGAGCACGCTGGGTGACGGTGAGCTGAGCCCAATGATCCTGTGGTTCATTGATGGTGGCCGGACCATAGGTTTCAGTCAAACCATAAACATGCACCGGAATGATCCCCAGGTTTTCTAACCCC
>DEPX01000034.1:0-1787 GCA_002358975.1 Micrococcaceae bacterium UBA3381
CGGATGATTGTTGAGCTTGCTTGGGTCCAGCTCATCCCAGAAGGAATCGAGAGCTTGGGTAGGGCGGGCAACCAGATCTTGTAAAACTTTGATAGCGTCCATTTACCCATTGTGGACCTTCAACCCAGCTCCCGGCTAGGGCCCTGGGCGCCCTACGGGTTATGCGTCGTCTTCTTCGCTGTCCAGGCGGTCTTGTTCTGCGATAACCCTGGCCAAATCATCAACGGCAATGTGTGCGGGATCTAAGTGGTGCGAGCGGTATGTTGCCCGTCCCACCAAATGCGCGGAGACCGGAGCGGTGACCAGTTGCATCAGCCACGCTACGATCAGCACCGGTACAACCGCCCATGTTTTGAGAGCGAACCCCATCCCGGCCAGTGCCAGAAATAGCCCCAGTACTTGAGGTTTGGTTGCCGCATGCATCCGCGATAAAACGTCGGGATAGCGTAGCAGCCCAAAGCCTGCTACCGCTGATAATAGAGTTCCCAACACTAAAAGGATCGCGGCGACGACGTCGAACCAAGATTCAATGACGATACTCATGAGGTTTCGCTTCCCGACGGCCGGGCCTTTGGTGTGGATTCGGAGCGGTTGGCTTGGGCTCCTTCTACGGTGAACCTGGCCAGGATAGCGGAGGAGATAAATCCAATTAACGAGGCGACAACGACCACGACAATGAAATCAGTAGTACCTTGGATAGCCATCCATACCGTGAGTCCAGATGATAAGACAATCACCAGTACATCCAGGGCGATCGCCCGGTCAAGTAGCGCGGGGCCCATAATTATCCGATAGAGCGCACCCAAGGTACCAAGTGCCAACAGCACCAAGCAGATCCAGCCGGCCAGCACTAGAATATTCACTGGCCCACCCCCTGTTCTTCGATGGGCTCGTCCAGCTCAGAGTGCCGCAGCACAACACCATCATCGGCTTGCTCTTCGAGTTTAACTAGTGCGTAATCCCGTTTTGACCCAAAGCCGCGAATCATTCGGGCTTCGATATCTAGGGAGTCTTCCCGGAAGGCTTGGGCAGCTGATTCATCAGGGATGTCGATGACGTGCAAAAACAGCGTGGAGGTAGGGCGGTCGACGTCGATGACGAGGGAACCCGGTATCAGCGCGTACACATGACCAACCAGGGTTAGCAATAAGTCGTCTTGGGTACGTAATTTGACGGCAACCACCGAGTTGATGACGTCGGGGCCGGGGCGGACAGCTTTCGTGGCGACGTCCCAGGTAGCCATCGTGATTTTCCACATAAAATAGAGCACGAATTTCATCGTGTAATACAGATTAAACCGGTTGGCAAAGGGCACCGGGGGCAGCGGAAGTAACAACATCACTAGTGAGCTGACCACGCCCCCCAGCACGATGGTGGGCAGGGAAATATCTTGCCACAGGGCTACCCATATGAAGGTAAGCCCGATGATCATCGGCCACTGGGAGGTACGTGTGCGGCGATCTTCAATCGCTGATGGTTTGTTGTTCAGTATGCTGCGCTGTTGCGGTTCCTTAGTCATCTGAACCTCCTTGAGTGTCCTGGCCCGTTCCCGCACCGTCGGAGCCGGCAATACCCCAATCTTCTAATAGGTCAGCTTCAAGTTGGGCGTCCTGTGCAGCATCCGTACCCAACACCGCTTCGATATAGGGGGTGCGATGGATCATATCGTTGGCAGCTTCATCGGCGAAACTAAACAGTGGGCCGGCAACAAAGGTTAGTCCAATACCGACGACGACCAGGCCTACCGTGGGCATAACCAGTCCGTTGGAGTCGGTCCGTAACGGCTT
>DEPX01000034.1:1795-3456 GCA_002358975.1 Micrococcaceae bacterium UBA3381
CCGTAATGGCTTGTGTCCGGCTTCCGCTCGTTTGGCTTCCTCCATACCACGCATGGCCGGGTCTTCCGAATCTTCAGCAGGACGCCAGAACACACGGGTCCAGATGCGCATCATCACGATGAGTGTCAGTAACGAGGTGATAATGGAAGCTGCGATAAGTATCCATGCCAGTGCTGAACCGTTGCTGATACCTCCTTCGATCAGCCCAACTTTGCCAATGAAACCGGAAAATGGCGGAATACCACCTAGATTTAGTGCCGGAATAATGTACAAGATGGCCACCAGCGGGGAGATTTTTGCCATCGACCCCAACCGCTCGATATTGGCCGAGCCGGTCCGGTATTCAATGAGCCCGGTGACCAAGAATAAGGTGGTCTGGATGGTGATGTGGTGAACCACGTAAAACACCGTTGCGGTTAATCCCACCTGATTAGCCACGCTTACCCCAAAGATCATATAGCCGATATGGGATACTAAGGTAAATGACAGCACACGTTTGATATCAAACTGTACTAACGCACCTAGGATGCCGACCAGCATGGTTAGTCCGGCCACCACCAGTAATAAGGTATTGACTCGGTCACCGGGGAACAGCAGGGTTTCGGTGCGGACGATGGCATAAACCCCGACTTTGGTGAGCAGCCCGGCAAATACCGCCGTCACCGGCGCAGGTGCGGTTGGGTAGGAGTCCGGCAACCAGAACGATAGTGGGAATACCGCGGCTTTGATCCCGAAGGCCACCAGTAACATCAGGTGTAATAACTGTTGCAGGTCGGGATCAAGCTCACCGAGTTTGATGGCCAGATCGGCCATATTTACGGTACCGGTAGCACCATAGATCATGGCGATTGCCACCAAAAACAGTACGGAAGACACCACGGACACCACAACATAGGTGACGCCGGCTCGTACGCGAGGGCCGGTACCGCCGATCGTTAGTAATACATAGGATGCGGTCAGTAGAATTTCAAAGCCGACATACAGATTGAATAGGTCGCCGGCTAGAAACGCGTTAGATACCCCTGCGGTGAGGATCAAAAACGTAGGGTGAAAAATAGAAACCGGTTGCTGGGGGGATTCATCGTCTCCGATGCCCTGGGCTGATGCAAAGAGCAACACGGACAGCACCACGACCGAAGAGACCACCAGCATGATGGCCGAAAACCGGTCAACCACCAGGGTGATCGCGATGGGGGCTTCCCAACCTCCCAGCAAGACGGCTTCTGCTCCCCCGTTATTCCAGACCTCGACGAGCAACCAGATCTCTAACGACATGGTGATGACTAGGGTCGATAGCGTCACCAGCACCTGGCTGACAGGACGGCGCACCAACGTGAAGGCAATGGCCGCACCCAGAATGGGCAATAGCACCGATAACGGTGCCAACGTCACCACAGACAAGCTACTCACCGGCGATCACCCGCCTCGCGTTCAGAGGAACGAACCACAGGCGATTGTTGAGTAGTGAGCTCATAATCAATATTTGGGTCTTCGTGGTCTTCGAGAAATTCTGATTCTTCCTCGGTGATTTCAGCGTCGTCTTCGGCGTCGTAGGCGGGCTGCTCTGCAACCTGGATATCTTCGATATCGACCTGGACTTCATCACGCCGGGCAAGCACCCAGGACCGGTATATCAGGGCCAGTAAGAATGCGGTGGTGGC
>DEPX01000034.1:3558-4711 GCA_002358975.1 Micrococcaceae bacterium UBA3381
CAGCGGGGCCAGCCATGATAATAATCAGCAAGTTGGCCGCGTTGGTGAACAACATGAGACCGAACATAATGCGGGTCAAGGTGCGATCCATAATCAGGTAAATCGCAGCGGCAAATAGCCCACCCATGATAAATAGCAACACGGCATCAATGGTCATGGTGGCCTCCTGGGGTACTGGCGCTTGCACGGGCTGCAGTCATCCGACGTTCCGTTTCGGCGCGGTCGCGGGTTTCGGCTTCGTAGCGGGCGTCAATGGCTGAGCCAAGGGAACGCAGCACATCCAAAATAAGCCCGATGACCACCAGGTAGACCCCGATGTCGAATACCAGGGCTGAAGCAAAATGAACGTGACCGAAAAAGGGCAGCAGCACTTCGGCATCATAGGCTTGGAATACTTCCCCACCGAAAAATAGTGGGACAACCCCGGCCAGTGCGGCAATAGCTAGGCCAGAGCCCAGCACCAATCCTGCTGGGACCCTGATGGATTGTTGTAATTCATAGCGTCCGCCAGCCAAATACCTAATCGCAAAGGCGATACCGGCCAGCAACCCGCCGGCAAATCCGCCACCGGGCAGATTGTGTCCAGCAAAGAGGAGATACAGGGAAACGACGATGATCGCATGGAAAATCAGCCGGGTAACGACTTCGAAGATGATGGAGCGTCGTTCTGGTGCCAGTGTTGCACCGGCAACGATCCACGGTTGGCGTTTAACTTTGAAAAAGTTGGCGAAACTCTTAACTTCGGTATCGTCCATTGCCGAGTCAGCCACGTTATAACGTCCAACTGAGCCGACGGCGACCTCGGTGATATTGTGTCGGCGACGTTCTCGTTCGGCAATGAACACAAGCGAGGCCACACCTGTTGCAGCCGCGGCCAGCACCGTAATTTCGCCGAAAGTATCCCAGGCGCGCATATCGACCAGGGTGACGTTGACGATGTTGTTTCCGCCGCCTTCGTTGTAGGACAGTTCTGGCATCTCCAGTGAAATCGGCTCGGCTATTCGTGATGCCATAACGGTCGCGGCCACCCACATCATGGTGAGCCCAAAACCAATCGCCAGAATAGCTCGCGCCCATTTACTGTCGTCTTTACGCTCCATATCGGGGATCCGTGGCGGCAGCACGCGCAAGCCCAACACCATGGCCACAGTCA
>DEPX01000034.1:4765-6164 GCA_002358975.1 Micrococcaceae bacterium UBA3381
GCAAAAATCACTGCTATGCCATACCCGGTGGTCGACACCAGCAGCACCGCCCAGAAACGTCGTCGGGCCCGAATTGTTGCAAGCGCGGCAAGAATAATCACCGCGGCGGCCAGGAAGTAGGCCGGATGGCCACTGAGTATCCATTCAGCAAAGAAAGCGACATTGGGTATCGACAGGGTGGAGTCATCGGCGTTGGTCGGAAACAGCATAATAGCCAACGGGGAAGCCACGGCGGTAGCGAGAATAATGTAGAGGTAAAACGAAAGATCACCTCGTTGTATGCGACCGGTAATCCAGACGGCCAGATCATCCAGGTGGGCCAGACCCAAACGGTATAGACGCGCGGAATCAATCCAGGTAGGCACATTTTGTTGTGCCCTACCGATGATCCGTTTGGCAATGAACAACACCATGCCTAGAGCCACAATGATCCCGGTCAGCCCCAGTTCCAGCGACCAACCGTGCCATAACGCTAACGGCTCGACCTGTTCGTTACCAACCGGTTCAAAGGTTTGCCCAAAAGCATACGGCAGTCTGCCCGCCCACGCAGGGACTACGGCAAACAGCAAGCCTAATGCCGACAGGACCGCGGCCGGAAAGATCCCCACACGGCCAAACCCACGCAATGCTGGCGTGGGAGGAACGGGCATGACGCCGTCGTCGGTATGAATCTTTTTATCAGCAAAGGTGGCCCACATAAACCGCGCCGTATAGGCCACCGTCAAAATGGAGCCCAGTATGACGACGATCAGTGGCGCCCAGCTCCACACGGCACCCCAGAAGCTGGGTTCCCCGGCAATCGCTCCGATGGTGTGTGCATGGCTACGCCACATGCCCCAGTCGACGGCAGCCTGCATGATGGTTTCTTTGCCGATAAACCCAAATAACGGAGGAATGCCGGCCATGGATAGGGAGGCTATTGCAGCAACCCACATCAGGGCTGGATAGGATTTGTGCAGTCCGGATAACTTATTGAGATCTCTGGTGCCCGTGATTTTGTCGACGGCGCCTACCACCATGAATAAGGGGGCTTTAAACAGCGCATGGGCGAGCAACATGGCCAGGCCGGCGACACCACTACTCGCGCTGCCCAGACCATTGGCGATCATCAGCAGCCCGAGCTGCGATACCGTGCCGTAGGCCAAGATCAGTTTGACGTCGGTTTGTCGCAGTGCACGCCAGCCCCCGACCAGCATTGTCCACATTCCCCCGCCTAAAACCATGACTTGCCAGACGGTTTCACCCGAAAATGCCGGGGCAAATCGGGCGACGAGGTAGATACCGGCTTTGACCATGGCAGCTGCGTGTAAGTAGGCCGAGACGGGGGTTGGTGCTGCCATCGCCGCTGGCAGCCAGAAGTGAAACGGTACTTGTGCCGATTTAGTTAGCGCTCCCAGTA
>DEPX01000034.1:6231-8266 GCA_002358975.1 Micrococcaceae bacterium UBA3381
ACGATGTCTGAAACTCGATATGAGTCCGCAGCATGACCAAACATAAGTAGGCCCACCAGCATGGCTAGACCGCCGAAGGTAGTTACAATCAGCGCTGTCAACGCTGACCGGCGGGCGAAAATTCGGTGGGCTTGGTATCCGATGAGCAAGAAGGACAGGACGGATGTGACTTCCCAAAAGACGTAGAGCACCATGAGGTCGTCTGTGGTGACTAACCCGAACATTGCACCGGCAAAGGCTAGAAACTGTGCCCCAAAAACACCAAGACGGGGTTCATCGGCTAAGAAATATCGGGCACAGTAGACCAGGACTGCGGCCCCAACACCTAACACGATGAGGCCCAGAAATGCACTGAGCGTATCAAGTCGGAACGCCAGCTGAATATTGAGTTGTGGGATCCAGTCCCAAACTTGGACCAGCGCGGAATTATCGGCAGTGCCTGAGGCCAACTGTGCTTGCGATTTCAAAACGGTGGGCAGTTGGCTGGCCAACCAGATAAATCCGGCGGCTGGCACTGTAGCAAGTATGAGGAAGCCTTGACGTCCCGTTTTGTGAATGATGGCGGGAGCCAGGAGCGCAACCAAGAATAGTGCAAGCAGCACAATCAGCACGGTTGCCTCCGTGAAGTCTAGGGGACGGTCACTTGTTCAACTTTACCGTTTGGCTATCGACTTCGGCGCGGCAAGGCGAGAATGCCGCAGTGCAAACTTTCTCGTTTAGGCTAGGTTTCATTTGTTCTAAGCTGGTTTAACCCTGCTTCCCCAATGACGAACACGCCCGGAATGTCTGAAGTATTACTTAAATTTCGTTGCGAAGTTGCTCACAAAAGTCCGTGCTGCTATTCGGTACGCAGCTTGGTGGCAGCGTTGGCTGGCTGCACTGTATTCCCAGTGTGCTGAGCGAATTTTCATTGAGGCAAGACCAGCGTTTTGCCAGCCCAACGCGCAGATTTCAATGAGCCTAATCACCACGCTTTCATGCCCTCCCTGCCGATTCTGTTATCAGCGCAACAGTCGAGCGTGTCGCGACATAAAGTCCCCAAGACAGCAGCTAACCCGATAACACAAAGCACAAACACCGGGCTTGCCAGGAGCCATTCGCCAGAAACGGGCCATTATCGTTCAATGATGGACCGATGGAAGTTTAAGTGAGATTTGGATGCCGTGGGGCCACGCTGATTTTGGTACCGGTTCAAGTTCGGTCCGGTCCCGTATGGATGCTCGGACGCTGAGGTCAGTCCAAAGAATGCCATTTGGCCTATCTTAGAACCCGGCCATAATTTAATGGGTAGGGTCGACATATTGGAAAGTTCTAACGTGATGTGGCCTGAAAACCCCGGGTCAATGAAACCCGCTGTAGAGTGGGTCAGTAGTCCAAGCCGACCCAACGATGATTTGCCTTCCAACCGTGCTGCAACGTCGTTAGCCAGACTGACCTGCTCGTAGGTTGAACCCAACACGAATTCACCTGGATGTAAGATAAATGGTTGATCCGGATCAACATCTACCATTCGGGTGAGCCCCGATTGGTCTTGGGCAGGATCGATAAACGGATAGTTATGGTTATCAAACAGCCGAAAGAAACGGTCCAACCGTACATCGACACTTGCCGGTTGCACCATGGATACGTCTAATGGATCCAGGCCGATGCGCCCAGATTCCAAGGATTCTTTGATGTCACGGTCCGATAAAAGCACACATTAACGCTAGCCCACCAAAGGTCAGCACCCGCGTTTATGGCATGGGTCTGTCGTCATGGCGCTTCACGGTCAAAAAATCAGCGCACTCTGTTTGGGAAGTTCAAGTTCAACATCTAGGTTTGGTGCAATTTCCAAGTAGGATGGCAGATCGTCGTCGATAAACAACATGACAATGCCTTCTGAGATGAACGCTTCCAGTATGACTTGCCTGTCCCCGAGGGGGACTTCTTGCCCGTCTACGAGCAGCTGCACTGATGGGCATTTTCCACAGTCACATGCTTCCCCAACAGTAATGCGATCCAAAGTTTCATGAAGCTCTTGGCGCCAGTGATACCA
>DEPX01000194.1:0-21675 GCA_002358975.1 Micrococcaceae bacterium UBA3381
GCCAGCCATTCCCGGTGCCGCTCGGCCTAGTCCCCGGGATTCTGGTGGGATCCAAACACCCTGAATTTGCACGGCACGGTCGGTAACGATGCCAAAATCTGCTTTGAATGTCACACTGCGTTGCCCCGGCTCGATCATGGTGTGACCTCGGGCAATAAGTTGGCGTACCCGAAGCCGATATCCATTGGAACCGTCTGCCACAGGTGAGTAGCCAAGTTCCTCGGTGAACATCGCCACCGAAGCGGGTAGTACGGCGTCGTAGTCGGCTTCGATGGCCAGCCGAACACTGGGATTGGGTGTAATGGCTGCTTGGTTGGTTATAGTCATAAAAGGCTGATCTTGGCGGATATCGCGAGCCGATTGGGATCCATGCTGTAGTACTTCCCAGATACCCAACACCGCGGATTGTGGCCCAAATATTGAACCAAAATGCTCGTTCAGTACGGAAAGAGCTTGGCCAAAATACGCTCCGTGATCGGCGTCATTGGTTACTGGCACAATATTAGCTCCAGCCCAGCAAGCAGCTACCAAGGCTCCGGGTCGGTTCACGTCAAAAATGCCAAGAAAAATCCCGCGGGCAAAACCACCTATGGGCCCGGCACGGCGGCCGGTGTCCAAAATGGACTGTACATATGCGTTAGTGACTGGATCTTGCGCGACCAGCTGGCCCAGTGCGCTGGTATCCGAATTTGCTAGAATCCGGACGGTGTCGCCGGTTGCCGCTGCAACGGCCTCTTCGGCGTCCAGCAGCCAGCGCAGGGTACGGGTCAGGTGCCGCAAGGTTACTCTTTCGTTTAGAACAGGGTGATCGGTTTGATGATATCGGCGAGGATCAATAATACTCCCATAATTAATAATAGGCTGAAGACCACGATCGTGAGCGGGAACATTTTCGCGATGTCGAATGGACCCGGGTCTGGTTTGCCTCGTAATTTTGCCCAGCCACGACGGATCGCCTCCCATAGACCACCTAAAACATGGCCCCCGTCGAGTGGGAGTAGCGGAATAAGGTTGAATACCATAAGGGCGACATTGAGTCCTGCCAATAGTGACAAAAGCAGTGCGCCCCGATCGGCAAGTGGAATGTCTTGTTGTGCTGCGGCTTCGCCGGCAATGCGTCCAACGCCAACGACTGAGACCGGCCCGGTGGGGTCGCGTTCGGCATCGGTAACAAGTACTTTGGCGGTGTCCCAGAGTTTTGCTGGTAGCACTGTGATAATTGAAAACGTTCCGGAAATTTGGTCACCGAGCACGCCGAAGGCTGCTGTTACGGGTTGGCGCTGGTTTTCCACTTGTGAGGACATCCCAATAAAACCCACCGGTTGGGTGACTACTGTTCCAGTGCTATCGGTTATCGGTTGATCGAAACGGTCCAATACAGGACGTTCAGTACGCACCGGTGTGATGTGTGTTTCGTGGGATTCGCCGTCGCGTAGATAAGTGATGGCGGTTTCGGTATTAGCACGTCGTTGGATAACCGATGACAGCTCATCCCAGTCTGTAACGTTTTGATGATTGAACTCTGTTATGACATCTCCAGGCCGCAGCCCTGCTTCCCATGCCGGAGAGGCTTTGTCGTCAGGATCGCATTCGGCATCTAGGCCAGCAGCATTCGTTGTTTCGGTCATACATTCGAAAACGTCGCTGACTTTGGTGGTGGGGGTTGCTACCCCAACTGAGGTGACCAGGATGGCGGTGATTACTAAGGCAATGACCAAGTTCATGAAGGGCCCGCCGAGCATAATAATGATGCGTTTCCATACTGGCAAGGAAATGAAGGTTCTGCCCGTGTCGTGTTCGGTCAGTTCGGCTGCGGCATCTTCACGTGCTTGCCGGGCAATGGTTTGAAAATATTGCCGGCGGGCTTTTGAAGGTTTGTCGCCAGGTTTATTTGGCGGCAACATACCGATCATAGATACGAAGCCGCCTAACGGGACGGCTTTGATGCCGTATTCGGTTTCGCCTTTTTTCTTGGACCATAAGGTTTTGCCGAAACCGATCATGTATTGGGTTACCCGCACGTTAAAGAGTTTGGCCGGTACTAAATGGCCGATTTCGTGCAACGCTATGGATAGGGCAATCCCAACGATCATGATAAGAACGCCGGCTAGGGCAAAGACGAAAGTCATGGGAGTCCTAATCGAGCACGACGAGCAGTTCGATGACGGCCTGCAGGAATGCGTCTACTTGCGCTTCATCGTAGCCATGAGGTCCTTTTTGCCCGCTAAAGGTCACGTTACGAACATCTTGGAGACGGATATGGTTGTCATCCTGAAGATGACTGTTGATCTGGGCCATGCATACGTCAACTTCATCCATGTCATAGCCTGGTACTCCGGTGGCTGCTGGCCGAAATTTCTCGTTGGGTGGGCGTTCTAGGCGGCCGATTAACTCTTCTAAACGACTGATGAGCTTTAGGTCCCAGGTCTGTTGGCCGTGGGTGGCGATATATTCATCCCGTTCTGCCTGGCGTAGTGCATCTTCGAGACGTTCCAGCACCTGGTCTACCTGGTCGGTGCGGTAACCGCCACGTACCAGGTCGAAGGTTTTTGCCTGAACAGTATCGGCTGTGATGCCGGTATCAGTTTCGTACGCTTGACGTGCGGTATCTATAAATTCATCAACTTGTGCGTTGTGATATCCATAGTCGCGTTTTGCGACGCTATTAAACGGTGAGGTCGTGTGAGTCTTCGATGACACAGTGCTTCCTTTGACGTTTAGCCCATGATTAGTGGCAGTACGACCACAAAGAGAGTGTAGCCTACGGGGATGGCGAATACGATCGAGTCTAGCCGGTCCATAACACCGCCGTGGCCTGGCAGAGTGTTGCCCATATCCTTGACGTTAAAGTCACGCTTTACCATCGAGGCGGCAAAGTCTCCGGCAGTCGCAGCAAGCATGACAACCGTTCCGATAATGATCCCGACCCACCAGTCATAATCAAGCTTGTAGTGAGTTATCAGCACCGAGACAATAATGGCCCCCAATAACGATCCGAAGAAACCTTCCCAGGATTTCTTTGGTGAAATTTTAGGTGCCATTCGATGCTTACCAAGTGTGGCGCCAACGATATATCCGAAGGTATCTGAAGCCACGATGCCTAAAACGGTAATTACTACGAGCCAGGCACCGTCTTCAACATGCAATAGCGTGATACCAAAAGACAGGAAAAACGGTAACCACAGGATCGCCAGTATGGTGGTTGCCATAGACGTAGCTGGTTTATCGGGTTCGCCGATTGCCGTCCAAAACACGGTCAGTAAAATACTGCCAAATAAGGCGAATACCATCGCGTCGACGCCGCCGAACCACGCAGCAACTGGGATACCCAACCCAGCAACCCAAGCGGGTGTTAAAGCCAGATAAATATTCTTGGTTTTGACGACTTGTGCCAGTTCCCATATACCCAGGGGCACCAGCACGGCAATAAATATGGCCAGTACTATTGGGTAGAAAAATATACCGACGACGGCTGATCCCAACAGAATAAGACCCACAATAATAGCTGCCGGCAGGTTCCGCCCGGCACGTGGTTCTGGTTGGGTGGCCTCTTGGGCGGGCTGTGGTTCGGGCGTATGAACTGGCTGTTCTTCAATCTGTGTAACCGTTAGAACAGTAGCTTCTTCCGGATCGAGATCAGAAGCAGGATCAGACCCAAAATCCAAGTCTTCAGTTACGGTATTTTCGCCACCATACGGTGTTGGCTCGGGTTGCAACTGCTCGCGTTTTTGGCGCGCGGTTTTTCTGGCAAGTACCTTTTGCTGAGCGGCTTCAAGCGCCCGACGTTCACGCCGAGTTTGGGGCACGATCATTCCGGTATCGGGATCACGGACGGGATCGGGGAAGCCCTCTAGCTTTTCAATAACCGGTAACTGTTCGGATTCTGGGTCTGATTTGGACATGTGAGCTTAGGCTGTAACGCCTAGACCTCCAGTAGTTCATCTTCTTTGTTTTTCGCCATTTCGTCGATCTGATCAACGTGTTTGCGTGTCAGTTCGTCAAGCTCTTTTTCTGCCCGACGACCTTCGTCTTCACCGATATCTCCGTCATCTACCATTTTGTCGATGGTTTCTTTAGCGCTACGACGTGAGTTTCGTACCGACACGCGGTGATCCTCGGCCTTTGATTTAATTAACTTGACGTATTCTTGACGACGCTCCTTGGTCAGTTCTGGCATGACGACCCGAATCACTTTCCCGTCGTTGGACGGGTTGGCGCCAATCTCAGAAGACGACAACGCAATTTCGATCTCACGTAATGCGTTGACATCAAATGGTGAGATCAAAATGGTGCGCGCATCTTGGACGGCAAACGAAGCCAGTTGCTGCAGCGGAGTTGGGCTGCCGTAGTAGTCAACCAATACTTTTGCGTAAAGCCCGGGGTTTGCGCGCCCGGTACGAACAGCCGCGAAATCTTCACGGGTAGCTTCTAGCGTGCGCTCCATCGCCTTTTTGGCGTCTGATAGTGCAGATGCGGTCACAGGTTCTCCTTATATAAAATCTTGGGTGTCCGACTAAGTCTAAAACAGGCACGGGGACATGTTTTTAGGGTGTGACAACTGTGCCAGTGGAATCACCTAGTAACGCGCTGGTTACGTTGCCGTCACCTTCCATGCCGAATACCAACATATCTAAGTTATTGTCTTTACACATCGTCATCGCTGTGAGGTCCATGACGCGAATATTTTTTACGATTGCCTCGTCATAGGTAAGATGTGTGAATTTTTTGGCAGCGTTATCCAGTTTAGGATCTGAAGTGTAAACACCATCCACTCCAGATTTTGCCATGAGTACTTGGTCAGCTCGGATCTCTAAAGCTCGTTGTGCCGCCACAGTGTCGGTAGAGAAGTATGGGAGTCCGGTTCCAGCTCCGAAAATGACCACACGATTTTTTTCCATATGGCGAATGGCACGTTGTGGAATGTAGGGTTCAGCGACCTGCGACATGTGTATAGCCGACTGCACACGGGTGTCTACGCCCGCCTGCATAAGAAAATCTTGTAATGCTAAAGCATTCATGACAGTGCCTAACATACCCATGTAGTCAGCCCGCCGACGGTCCATGCCATTATTGGATAGTTCGGCGCCGCGGAAGAAATTGCCACCACCGACAACTATCGAAATTTCAACTTGTCCTGCTGCCTCAGCAATTTGTTCGGCTACTGAACGTACGGTGTCTGGATCAATTCCGATGGATCCACCACCAAAGACTTCACCGGAAAGTTTGAGTAGTACTCGACGACGGGTGAAGCCATCGAGCTGGGAATTTCTTGGGCCGTCTTGTAATCCGCCTGGAATGTTTATGGCTGGAGTGTCTGACAAGTCAATGCTCCTGGTTGTGCTAATGGGACGCTGGGGCATAAAAATGGGGTGATCACCGTTTGTGGTGATCACCCCCTAGTGTTAGGTAGAAACGATGCTGAGTATACCTAGCTCACCATGACACAGTCGGTGTCGGTGAATTCGTTAGGCTCCAACACGGAAGCGTGCAAATGAGACGGCCTTAGTGCCAGCTTCTTCAAGAACAGCACCGACGGTGGTCTTGGTGTCCTTAGCGAAGGGCTGGTCCAGCAGGGCCACTTCCTTGAAGTATCCGGTCAAACGGCCTTCAATAATGTTCTGCATAGCGCGTTCCGGTTTACCTTCAGCACGAGCAGTTTCTTCGGCAATCCGACGCTCATTAGAAACGGTGTCTTCTGGAACTTCGTCACGGCTGAGGTAGGTTGGGCTCATCGCGGCGATATGGACGGCGACATCGTGGGCTGCTGTTTGAGCAGCTTCGGTATCGGCATCAACTGCGAATAAAACGCCAACTTGGGCTGGTAGATCAGCTGAGGTGCGGTGTAGGTACGGGTCAACATAGGCACCTTCTAGACGTGCCAGACGACGGACCTCTACCTTTTCACCTAACAGTGCACCTTCTTCTTTGACGTATTCGCTCAGCGGGTTACTGTTATAATCGGCGGCCAGCAGGTCGTCCAGATTTTGTGCACCAGAGGCTACTGCGACTTCTAAAACGGTGTTACCAAGTTCAATGAATTTATCGGACTTTGCAACGAAGTCTGTTTCAGAGTTAATTTCAATCATGACGCCAACGCCGTCTTTGACGGTAGCTGTGATCAGACCCTCAGCAGCTGCCCGATCTTCGCGTTTGGCTGCACCCTGGAGGCCTTTGACACGAATAATTTCCATGGCTTTCTGGACGTCGCCATCAGCTTCGTCCAAGGCCTTTTTGACGTCCATCATGCCAGCACCAGTGCGTTCACGCAGTGCCTGGATGTCTTTGACTGTGTAATTGGCCATTACAGATATCCCATTCCTTGGATGTTCGTTGCGGGGATCACCCGCGAATCTAAAAAACGAAACGTGGTTGTGTGGATTAGTATTTTTCCTTGGCTGCTGGCTGCTCGCCTTCTGGCGAGGCCTCGATCTGCTCTGCAGTATCTACGGCACCTTCGGTAGCTGGGCCAGCAGTGTCATCAACAGGCTCTTGAGTCTGACCGGATTCCAACAGTTCACGTTCCCACTCAGCCATTGGTTCTTCGGCTGTCCCAGCTGCGGTTTTGCCCTGGTTGCGGGCCATCAAACCATCAGCCACAGCATCAGCGATCACACGGGTCAGCAACGCTACAGAACGAATGGCGTCGTCGTTACCTGGGATTGGGTAGGTAACTTCGTCTGGGTCAGCATTGGTGTCTAGGATGGCAACCACAGGGATACCCAGCTTATTGGCCTCATTTATGGCCAAGTGCTCTTTCTTCGTGTCGATGATCCACACGGCGGAAGGCGTACGAGTCATGTTGCGGATACCACCAAGGTTTGACCGCAATTTTTCTAGCTCGCGCTCCAGCAGCAGTAGCTCTTTCTTGGTACGTCCCGAACCCGCTACATCGTCGTAGTCAATTTCTTCAAGTTCTTTCATACGCTCAACGCGCTTTGAGACTGTTGCAAAGTTCGTCAGCATACCACCCAACCAACGGTGGTTTACGTATGGCATTCCGACACGAGTGGCCTGTTCAGCGATAGCTTCTTGGGCCTGTTTTTTGGTACCTACAAAAAGGATATTGCCACCGTGGGCGACCGTTTCTTTGACAAATTCATAAGCACGATCGATAAATGACAGGGACTGCTGTAGATCGATAATGTAAATGCCGTTGCGTTCGGTAAAGATGAAGCGTTTCATCTTTGGGTTCCAACGACGAGTCTGGTGCCCGAAATGGACCCCAGAATCCAGCATTTCACGCATGGTTACGACGGACATTGTCGCTCCTTCAAGGTTATTCCGCATGCGGAGTAACCTTCTAGTTATCGGTTAGTTTATGTAGCTGGTTTACCCAGCTGCCTAGCGTGAGGGCGAATACTTTCGGAGTACACCACTGACCAGAGCACTCTGGACCGATGGGTGACGCTGCAACACTGGGCTGCACTCTTCACGCGCGTAGTCAATTCCGCACCTATAACAAGTAGGCACATAATTGCTTCACCCAGTATACCCTATTGAGCAAGTTTTATTGCACCGTTGTGTCGTCACGCACACCGCGATGACGACGTATTCTAAAGGTCATTTCCTGAGACACCACACTCAAAAATGTTTTACATAGCCAATCAAAAAACTCACCGCACTACCCGTGCGGGTTTTGCACAGAAGACACGGCACTGTGAGTTTTCCACGCTTGCTCTGGCACCATTCCAAAAGTAGCTGCAAGTAGCCCATTCTAGGGATATGCCGCATCAGTTCTCGTCAGCTGCCTTTTCCGCATCCGATTGTTTAATAACTAGACTTCTGGTTCTTCTTGGATTACCAGCATTGTTAATTGCTATTGCGTTGGGGCCACTTTCTGTAACGCATGCCCACACGCATAGCTCTGCTGCGCAACAAAATATCTCGGATTGGAATCCACCAATACGAAACGCCACTGAAGCTGACATAGTCCAAATGTTCATACCGCCTGATATGCCTTGGTCATCAGCGCATCGAGGAATAGATATCCGTGCCGGCGATGGAGAGGTTTTAGCGCCCAATGACGGGGAAGTGACATTTGTTGGTGTGGTTGTAGACCGGCCCGTCATCAGTATTCAGCATTCCAACGGGCTCATAACGTCGTTGGAACCTGTCGAGTCGGAATTAGAGGTGGGTGACACGGTGGCCGCCGGGCAAGCTATCGGATCAATCTCCGATGACGCTTCCCACTGTGACGCCCAATGTGTGCACTGGGGTGTCCGTATGCCAGATGCATGGCAAATCGGTTCCGCCCTTAGAGACTTATATATAGATCCAGCTTTTCTGCTGGGTTGGAGCGAACCTTCTATTTTATGGCCTGTGCATTCTGACCCGACCTGACCCAACGTCCTAAGCTTTTCGACGGCTACGACGCAAATGAATTTCCTCAGCGAGTTTCAGCAGCTCTAGTGCAGAATCCGACCATCTAAATGTGTTGGCCTGTCGAACTGCGCCAGTCGAGGCCCGAATAAAAGCTCTATTGTCTTCCAAAGCCATTACGCAATGTGCCAATTGTCGAGCAGCTGTACCAGTTGTAATATCAACAAATTGGGCTCCGGGGTTATGTTGGCCACCAACTTCTTGAAATATCTCCAGATCAGAAACAACCACTGGTGTACCCACAGCCATCGCTTCAACAAGAGGTAGCCCATAGCCCTCTGAACGCGATGTCGTCACAAGTGCAGTTGCTGATCGGAGCAGACGATGATATTCCGTATCGTCAATTCCGTTATGAAATTGGAGTTGGGTGGTTCCTATGCCTTGTAACTGTGCCTGGCGTACTAGCTCGTCACGACGATTTGATGATATTGGCGAACATAAATGGAGCCGGTACCCCGGAAGGTACTGCAAAGCACTGATAATTGTTTCTACATTTTTATACTCCATAAAGGAGCCCATATAAATCAGCGTTTTGTCGCGAAACCCGGTCGGGTCACGGGGACTGGTCTCCGGGGCCGCATTCGCTATGACACGAACAGGTCTACTGGTTAGATGGTGCTTTCTAATGAGCCGCTGAGAAGTCCTCGACACCGTGGCTACAGCATCGGCGCCGTTGAGAAGCATACGTTGCGGCAGATAGGTTAAGTGATAGAGATACCACAATCCGCGTATGGCCTGCGGCAAATCGCGTGGCGGAGACCTATGTTGGTAGTAAATCAGATCGTGCAGCGTGAGAATGAGCCCAAAGTTGCGACCGACCGAGCCAATTGTTTGCATCGGAGAAAATACGATATCCGGCTTGTAACGATTTAAAGTTATGGCCGATAACGGCTCCCGGGCCGAAGTCGGTGCATGAAATTCCACTATATTGACGTTGTCAGGTAGCAAGTCACGCTGGGCACGGTTATGTATGAGCACTGTTGGATCGCTCATAGCTGCTACCGCATGAATTAAGGAGTAGCTGTAACGTGAGATGCCATCATGATAGTCGGTTCTGAGATAACGACCATCCATGAATAAACGCATCATTACTCCCCCGGCACAGATTATCCCACCGTTGTATCAGTGAGCTAAGTAGTAGGGTGTGCGGGACTTGAACCCGCGACCAAAGGATTATGAGTCCTCTGCTCTAACCGACTGAGCTAACACCCCTCAGTTGTCTTCACATTACCCTCCTGGGCCGCACCAAGGTGCACTGTGAATGACGCAGTCTCCTAGTCTAACGCAGCTTAGCATCAGAAACCATCACTGCTACCTCGTCTGACGTGGCACCACTATACATTTTGACAATAATATCCATAATCTTCTCGTGAGCATGTGCAGAAGCGAATTCATGGGACGCTTGCCCCATGGCATGGCGTTCTTCAGAACTGGCGCCTAAAATGGTATCGATTCTTTTGGCCATATCCGCTGCGTTATTAGGTTCAAATAGATAGCCATTAACACCTTCGGCAACTAGGTGTGGCAATGCAAGCGCATTAGCCAGCACAACCGGGGTAGAAGCGCTCATGGCTTCAAGCGAGGCCAGCGACTGGAGTTCCGCAGTACAGGGCTGGGTAAATATATCAGCCCGAAGATACGCTTCACGCAGGTCGTTTTCTGAGACTAGGCCACGGAACACAACTCGGTCTGCAATTCCCAACTCGTCTGCTAGACGGTGCAGATAGTTGCGTTGCTCGCCGTCGCCAATAATTTCAGCGTGGACTGGGAAAGTAGTCATCGTTAGAGCGTGCAACAAGACGTGCACATTTTTTTCGACAGCTAAGCGGCCAACAAACAGGACTGTTGGGTGTGGGTGTGCAGCAATCTGTTCACCAGCGCGTAATTCATATTTCGCTACGTCGATACCGTTGGAAACAGGTACTACATAGTCTAGATTCGCCTTTTGGTTCATGTTGTGGGCAGACAGCGGTGTCGGTGTCGTAATGACATTTGCTTTTCGCATAAGACGACCCATGTCATACCATGATCGCCGAGACACGAAATCTTTGAAGAACTGTGGGCCTGGGATGAACGGATCTAAGTTTTCCGGTAAGAAGTGATTAGTACATATCAACCGAATGCGTCGACGTTCGGCTGCAGTAATCGCAGCATCCCCAACCATGTAATGACACTGGGCATGTACAACGTCTGGAGACAGCTCAGCCAGTAAGTTATCGAGAGCCCGGTTAGCATACCATGGCATGACAAGACGGTAGTACTCATGGGTGGGTGCCGCATAAGAACGTAACCGATGCACGGTGGCCTCGTCGTGAAATTCGATCGTGCTTGGGCCTGAGGTGTAGTGCGGGGACACCACGTGCACGTCATAACCATGGGCCGTGAGCTTTGTGGCAAGACGATGGCAGGATTTTGCTGCGCCGTTTACATGTGGTGGGTAAGTATCAGCTGCTATCAACACGCGCGACGGCGAGCTTTTCTTATCAAACGCCACAGCATAACTCCTAGAGGATCAGAACATGGAGGTGAGCATAAATCACAATGACACTACCATCGAGCGCGTATGAGTTTATATGGCCTCAAAAAATTGTGCTCGATCTGTTTTATTGCGTGGCTGCAGCCCTGCCTGTCGCATTTGATCCGCGTTCCGAATACCTTGTCTCAGGTAGTCAAAGCTGGCAATAATATGGCCACCGGCCCCGATTGCGAGTATCGCCACGGCAATAGGATGCCAGACATGAGAACCCACAAAAGGTGCTTCCGCGAGTAAAAGCAGTGGGATACCTAACATAAGCGCAATTGTTCGAGCTTTGCCAACGATTGTAACTTCCATTTGAGGGTTACCTGCGTAGATAAGCGCCATGCATCCGGCTAACACAAGGTCTGGTACGACTAGCGCAAAGACTAACCACAATGGAGCCAGCCCGGAGATAGCCACTGTGATTACAACGACCCAAAGCGAAAGTCTATCTGCAAGTGGATCTAACCACTTACCAACGGTAGACCCCTGTTTCAGTTTGCGCGCTAGGAACCCATCAATCCAGTCGGTAGAGAATAAGACGACAAGAATAATGAGCGCATTCCAGTAATCATCATTGAACATGAGCCAGACAAACACCGGGACTAGCAAAAACCTAACCAATGTCACTAGGTTTGGAATAGTCAGCCAATCATTGCCCACAGTGAGTCCAATGTTGTCATTCGGCTCTGGACTCACTGGCCGGTTCATATCAACCTCACTGTGGAGTTTGCCCATATATCAACAAAGACCTAACGGCGTCGCAGCCGACGCAGAAGCACTGCAGCGGTAGTTACCGAAGCTCCAAGCACAGTCAAGGGCTGCCAACGATCTTTCACGTATCCGACACCATCATTAACCTTTTCGCCCGCGCGGGCTGCAGAATGATGTGGCGCCAATGGTGATGTGGCATGCTCAACGTTATCTCGAGCAATGTTACCGGTTGCATGACGCTTGAATGTATTGAACTGTCCGCGAAAATCGGTTTTCTCGTCTACACCGGAACGTATATCGCCTAGATGGCGACGGCGCAATTCCATCCGATGACGAATTTGTGCTTCTGTGGGTTCGGTTTTGGGCAACGACTCTGCTGCTTCGCCACGACGCACTGCGCGCTTCTGTTCTTTCTTAGCACGCTTAGCTTCTTCTTTACGACGTTGCTCCTCAACCTGTTTTTGCTGTCGCCGTTCTTCTTCGAGTCGATCAAATTCCACCGGGTCAAAGGCGTTGCCCTTTAGAACATAGCCGACGTCATGTTTAACTCCCCGAATAATCTCTGGGGGCAATAATGGGAAACCGGTGCGCACGACCATGGCGCCAACAACAAGTAAGACAAGCATCACAACAAACGCACCTAAAGCAACCCACAAGGCTGTCTGCCATAACGGCACCTCAGCTATAAAAGCACCAACCAGAGCAATCACTAGTGCAATAAATGTGATCGAGCCAAATAGTAAGCCAATGACGGCAATACCGACGCCTGCGCCGGCACGAATCCCTTTCGCTTTGAGTTGAGTACTCAACAGCGACAGATTATCGGTCAACTGTTTCGGGACCAACCGGAAAAGGGTTGTCAGCAGGTCAAGCAGCGAACTCATCCGAGTTTTGGTCGTCACCTGTGGTGAACCGTTGGTGGTCATTAGTCACTACCTTCGTACGTGTGGTGCGGTTGAATCTATATTGCTATCTTTGACCAGTATAAACCGGACGATAACTATCTTGATACGTGGTCTAGTTTATTAGCCTGATACTTCCAGTTTGGCAGTGCAACCTTTGACGTTCGAAACGGGATTTTCTCTGACCAAAGGAACCGGAATGCTAAGGAAAAGTTTAAAAATCTGAAGACTGAATGATCCGCATTTTCGACGATAACAAGTCGACTTCGGGTCGTCTGGCAACAAATTCCTCAATTTTAGTAAGCGTCTCTTCCACGTGTGAACGATCACTGCTTACCTGTGAAACTCCAATGATGGTGCGACGGTGAAGTTGGGCGTCTTCAACCTCAGCTGCGAACAATTGGAAGTGTCTACGAATATCGGCGATGATTGGTCGCACAACCGAACGTTTTGCCTTCAACGAGTGCACATCACCGAGCAAGATATCGAATTCGTTCCAGCCAATCCACATACATACACTTTCACTTACATGCTCCGATTGAGCAAGCGCCAACGGGTTTGTTCACCCAAATTATGCTGGACGACACGCCAAACTAACTAAGCATTCCCTCATAGCTTTATCAACACTGTCATGGAATGCTTTCTGCTCCCCTACACCTGCTAGAAGCTAGTCGCTTACAGCGGGTCAGACGTGTCTTCGCAGTACATTTCCACTTTTCAGGCAGAAAAATCGGACCGAAGCATCATTAGATTCAAGCGTCGCGGCTCGGACATACAACGCGGCATTGCAACGATGAGCCACACAAGGTCTCCCAGCAGGCAGTAAAAAACCCCGTCCATATGGACGGGGTTGATTCGCTCCCCCAACTGGATTCGAACCAGTAACCCCTCGATTACCAGTTTCGGCGAAGCCAGATATTGGTCGCTTATTTCATTGCTGGGATCTTTCACAGTGTCCGGCGCGTCGCGGCCAAGCAATCAGGAAACGGAACACACCCGTAACGGATTAAGGTGGATTATTATGGGACTTTTGCTTCTATTACTAATACCTGCGGTGCTGGGTTTCGTAATTGCTTTCATCCTAAATCCAGTGCACGTGTTGACAAATATTGTGCAAATCATTGCAGCCGCAGCTACTCTCTTGTTTGGCTTCGTTGCCTATTTCCAAGGATTTTTTGAGTCTGTCGCAACACTCTACTTCGGGCTATCACTCGTGACTTGGCTTGGTCTGGTCTTTTTACGCCGACCAGGCCCAGTGACCACATAGTCTAAATTCCTCTGACTAGGTCATATGGGTTACGTCACGGAGTGTTTCTGGGCACAGTGGTAAATCCATTCAAGCCAATCTGAAAGGAACTTCGTTATGGATTTACTAGCTAAGTTCGAGTCATGGTTGCTACTCAACAGACGACCATTAACAGTGCGTAATCGGGTACATTATGCAAAAAAGCTTCACGATTGGTGCATGGAAAATAAACTGCAGGTTTTACAACTCCACGCTCGCGACTTAAATAAATGGGTGCCCTCTGTTGGGTCCGCTCCTGCGACACGGAAAAATGCTGTAGACGCAATTAATGTCTTCTACGACTGGGCGATATTTGAGGAATTACTCGAAGAAAATCCTGCCCGAGATATACCGAAAATTGACGTACCTTCGGGGCTCCCCCATCCGACACCCGATGAAGTGTTGCAAGAAGGTATCGATAGATGTGACAACGTACAAGACTTATTGATGTTGCTCTTTGCCTCGTACGGTGGCCTTCGTGTATCGGAAATCGCCACATTACATTCCACAAACATCGAAGGGGAGCATGTCCGTGTTACCGGCAAAGGTGACAAAATTCGGTACGTGCCACTTCATCCGGTATTACAGGACATTCTTCAAGACTTGGACATCTCTGGCTGGTTATTTCCATCGTCCCGTAATCCCACAGGACATTATCTACCGGATTCGATAGCACAACGCATACGTAAAGATTTATTGTCGGATCCATGGTCAGCTCACACTCTTCGTCATCGGTTTGCTACTGAGTATTACCGACTGAACCCAGACCTACTAGCACTTCGTGAACTGCTTGGTCACGCCAGCGTGGACACCACCATGATTTATACACGTGTCGCGCCAGATGTCCTTGCCCCGCCTGTTGCAAAACTGCAAGATCAAGGAGCAGCGCAACGATGGTCTGTGCTCAAACACGCCGTGTAGTGACTTTCTGACATACACATTAGGGGCTAGCCACGAACTGGATGTACCAGTCGTTCGCAACAGAAAGGTACATCCAGTGGCTATCCCCAAAAAATTACCGATTGAATTTAGCTGCGGCCATACCGAGACGAAAGACCTGTCCGATAAGCCAGCGGGCAAGCGCAAGGCTCACGCTTTTGGTCTGGGCAAGAATTTCGTTTGCAGCCGGTGTTTCAAAAAACAAGGACGGGCCAACCTTGAACGGCAAGAACAAGAAGTTCTTGCAGACGCTATGGGCTTTGAAGAGGATCACGAGTTACCAGAGCTGCAAGGTAGCGACAAACAGATCAAATGGGCTACGCGCATACGCTATACCGTCCTTGCTGACATTCTGGAGAGCGATGAATCGCCCAAGCAACAATCTGAAGGCGCTCACACGCTTGAAACCGCAAAACGACTGATCCACGCGGGATGGTGGATCGATAATTTGCGCGACACGTCCGATTTGGATACGGACGATCTGATTGAGCTAATCATCACCGGCGCCGATGACACCGATGATGACCACATCGCGTCTGAAAACCCGTTCTAAGGTGGCGCATCTATGCATCTGGACAATTCTACGCAACCTGCACTTTTTGCATCGGAGCAACCCATGATCACTATCTATGGACAACCAAACTGCCAACCATGTCGCTTAGCTCGCAAACAGCTCGACAAAGAGGGCGTGCCCTATGACTACGTCGATCTATCGGAGCGACCAGACAAACTGCAGCAGTTCAAAGATCAAGGATTGCAGTCAACGCCCATTATTGAGACTCCCACTGAACGTTTCACAGGTTTGCAACCAGAACGGATACAACAAGCTGCTGCTGAAATGCGGCAACAACAGCAAGAACGAAACAGGCACCAGTCCGCAACTTTGCAGAACCCTGGATTGGAGGTCAACTAATTATGACTACCACACACGATGTGACTGAACAGGTACACCCCATGTTGGACATTGAACTGACCGCACGCATCACGGTGATCGATGCTAATGGCACCGAAGTCTCTGACCAGCGGTTACCCGAGGTTGTAGACATTATTCGCCAGCGGTCTCAGCGCACTGGACAATCAATTGTCACGCTTGCTGTTCACCACCGCGAAGATAGCTTCTATGAACCTACTGTGTGGCAGCTCAGCGGTCATAAGTTTGCTGAATCGAATGCATCACCCAAGAATGCGCATTACAGCTTGACCTACGACAAGTGGCAAGTATTAAGCACCGACGGTCAGTTAGGACCGATTTTGTCGGGTCACCCCGACTCTATCTGTCAACAGCTTTCTGACCGCACCGGGCATATCGTGACCATGACAAGCGAATTGCCAGGCGTGTATGCGCGAACATATCACCCAACGCGTGCCGACAAATTCAGTGGTGACTCTAGCCAAGAGACAACTGAGCATGATCATGATCAACCAGCGACCGCAGCTAATGACATGACACAGTTTACGGACCAATTACTCGAAACACAGCTGCCAGATAGTCCTGATCATGAAGAAAGCACGGATCATTTAACCACGAACAGTCAAGCCAGCCCAGCCGACTCGGCCCCGAGACAACCAGGCCCTGATACGGCACCAGCTTCACGCCGTGAAGCACGATTACAGCGCGAATCGTTCTTAACGCCGACATCTACAGAAGCCCCAGCGTCAAAAGGGATTCGCGGCCTTCTGTCTTCTGTCGGCATTCGTATGAACCCATCAGCCAAAGAACGTGCTGAACGAGAAGACGTCAGGGCGATTTCGCAGCATTGGCCTGGACCACGCACAATCGCCGTCGCAAACGGTAAGGGCGGGGCAGGGAAAACTCCAACGACCATTCTGTTATCCGCAGTCTTTGCTCGATTTGGTGGCGGTACCGTGCTGGCGTGGGACAATAATCAAACTCGTGGCACTATGCCCTGGCGTACTGAGCAAGGGCCACACGACTCTACCGTGCTGGATCTTCTACCCGAAGCCGACTCATTACTGGCCGTAGGAGCACAATCCGCCGATTTAGCACATTACTTACATCACCAACCAGCTGACCGGTATGAAGTGCTCCGGTCAAAACCATCGAGTCTTGCCGATCAACAACGGTTTGGTGCCGATGTGCTGGATAAGATTCACAACGTCGCATCCAAATTCTTTCGCCTGATCATTATCGACTCTGGCAACGACGAGACTGATCCTTTGTGGCAAGCCATGATTGCTCAAACTGACCAATTAGTCGTACCAACATCGACCGCTGACGATAAAACTGAGGGAGCTGCCTTACTTCTGGAAGATCTGGCAGAGTCCTCCCCACACGGCGAGCATTTAGCCGATAACGCCGTAGTGGTGGTCTCGCAAGCCGAACAACTTACCAAATCGACGTATCGCCACCGCGTAGCACAACGATTTGAGCCGATAGCTCGCGAAGTAGTGGAAGTTCCATTTGATCCTGCGATGGTCAGTGGGCATTTAGCTTGGGATGCTCTACAACCAGCAACCCAACGGGCATGGATAGCTGCCGGAGCAGCTGTTGCCCGAGGACTATAACCCCGCCCCTTTTCCAGGAAAGGCCACTGTCACGTGAAACGATTCTTTTTGGCTGCGGTAGGTCCAGCCGTTATCGGGACGTTTGTACTCACCGGATTGGTTGCGTTGTTGATAGGAACAGCAGCCCTGACATTAACCATGTCTTCGGCTGATTCCGACACCGACGATGGTCCACCTGTATCATCACAGTGCACACCCGGGGCAGGTCCAGATAATATTCCCGAAGAGTACCAAGATGATGTCGCATGGGCGGCAAGCGAATCTGGGCTGTCTCAGGAACTGTTGGCTGCACAACTTGATAACGAGTCTGGCTGGGACCCTGACGCCAGTAGTGGCGTAGCCCACGGTCTTGCCCAGTTCACAGATAAGACCTGGCCAGGATACGGTGAGGGCGATATTTGGGACCCTCACGAATCCATTAGAGCACAGGGACGTTATATGAAGACTCTGATGGAAATGTACGAGGACGAAGCCTCTGATGAAGAAGAACAAGTGACACTTGCTCTGGCTGCGTATAACGCGGGTCCAGGCAATGTCCAGAAATATGATGGTGTCCCACCCTTTCAAGAAACCCAAGACTACGTTGTGGACATTCCAGCCGCTGCCCAAGGCAATTACGTTGAAGACTGCGCCCGACCAGATACAAATGGTGAACAGGTCGGTGATGTTGGCTCAGGAGATTGGACACACCCATTGCCCGCTGGAGACTTTACCAGTGGTTTTGGCCCACGGCCATGTCCAGCAGGTGCAACATGTAACGAATTCACCACTATGCATGGTGGCGTGGATTTCGGTAGTGGTGGGGGCAACGAAGTTGTGGCCGTAACCGATATGCAAATTACTGCTGTCAGCACCAATGAATATCAGGGACATTATGTGATCGCTCGACAGGAAAACGCTGATCAAGGCGACGGCTATGTTTTCCAGTTTCACCACTGCGAAGCCAATTCAGCCCAAGTAGCCGTGGGTGACACAGTGGCTGTTGGTGAGCCAATATGCACAGAAGGAAGCACAGGCAATTCCACCGGCCCACACTTACATTTCCAAATTGGCACACCAGGCCAAGACGACAGCAAACCGGATCAAACTCACGAATACGCTATTGATCCTGAGCCCATCCTGATTGAAGCTGGTGTGGACTTCTAATCCCTCATGCATCACTCACGATAAGGAAAGCGCGCACATATGATGACCACCAACCGCAAATCGTACTTCATCTGGCTCATAGTATTAGTTTCTCTTGTAGTCGTAGGCTTGCTCGGCGGTGTCGTGTGGGCAGTCACGGCAGCCAATAGTAGTGAGGAATCCGAAGCCTCCACGGACAACCGCACTACAGCTGCTGATGCCACTCCCCCGCCGTCTCCCAACAATATAGCGACTCAGGATGAAGAAAGCTTGGCTCTAGAAGCCACAGAAATTATGACCACCTGGACCCCATCCGAGGACCGAACACAGACCGCTGCTGAGCTACGCGCAAGTCATCTCATGACTGATGAACTAGCCAATAGGCTGCAAGAACCGCAACGAGCAACCGGTGGCGATGACTGGCGACAAGCTCAGGACACCAACGCGACAAGTCAACCAACCGTCGAGATTACCGAAGGCACCGAAGCAGGCATGGTGACAGTCTCGGCTCGCTGGCAATGGGTCGAAGGCAACGGCAGCAATTCATGGTGGCCAGACGAACGCCGCGCCTATCATTTCACCTTTACTCAGGAAAATGGCGAACTGCGAATTCACGATTACACCTACGAAACCTTGCGTCGGTGACGGAGAGTTTTCGTGCTACTGAGTGGTTCAGAGAGGTGCGACACCGTCGACACCCAACACTTGCAATGTCACCTTTGATGACATACGCTCGTAAATGTAATCAGGGCAGGGAACCCAAGGGAACCCAAGGGAACCCAGAAGCATCACTGGAATACATCAACTCGGCAGGATGGTTTCTTATAATCTGCCTTGGCTTCGTGATCTTAGCTTTGATCGTCGTGATCATAACCGGTCTGGTCAAGGACGAAGCAGAATTTGACCCCACGCTTCCGACTGCAGGAATCCTACTGATTCGCTAATTACCCCACCTGAAAGTGAGTTCTCTATGAATAGTGCAACTTTTAAAATCATCCGACAATTTCTTGGTATCACCGCTGATGAAGTAGCCAAAGCCTGCGGCGTGACACTTCGATCAGCACGACGGTGGGAGTCTACCCATACCCCACCAGATGATGCGGTGCAGTGGCTGCACGCGAAGTGGGCTGCAATGGACGCCAACGTAGCATCGATCATCGAGGACATTGCAGCCCACGAAGAAGTTGCTGGTGAAAAACGTATCCACCTCACGGCCTACAGAACCGACGACAGCGCAAATGGCGCCCTACCGCCCGGAGTGTCCAAGGAGCAACACGCAGCTATCCTTGGCGCGGTCCAGTTCCTCACGATGCATGACGACCAAGTACATATCACCATCGATTTTGCTGACACAGGAGAATAACAATGTTCTTGTTGCCACAGCCTTTCTAGCAAAACCTTTGCATGGCCGCGAAAATAAGTGACCAACTGCAAACTATTCTGACAACCCCCGCCCTCTATTTGACCGTGACAAACGTAGAATTAGGTCAACATGAAGATAACCACGAAAAAACTTTTGGCCGGCTGCATCCAACGACGAGTCGCGAACAAGCCATAGTTGTCATTGCTCACACCTGGAAACAAAGCCGAGCCAGTCAATACGTTGTCAAAGACGAAGCTACCCAACGGTACTACGCCGCCGCGAGAAAACGCAGAAAAGAACAAGTCCTACAACATAAAGCAGGACTGACGAGCCACTAGGTTCGGCACCATGGCTGCTTGCGTTGGCAGATAGGCTCAGAAATACTTCATCACATTGAATATTTCCTACCAGAACACTTGCAATGTCACCATTGATGACATATACTTGAATGTAGATGAAGAGCCGGGAATCCAGTTCCAGCTCAACCTCCAACAGGGAAGGAAGTCACCATGACTGAGCAATTCATTACGTTGTCCGAAAGCTTGACTCTGCATTTTGGCGACTCGGTGGAATTGACCGGGGAAGTCGTTTACGACCAAGAGAACACCATGTTGTACCTGGTCACTGACGAGGACAGCGAAGTCCTCAACATCAACTTGGATCAGTACGGACTGCCCACCCCTAGTGGGCACATCTGGATCAAAGACTGGTCCGAACACACCGGCCTGACAGCCCAACTGGTTGCCCATGGTCTGGTCACACGAGAGGGATTAACCACCGTTGGGCCATTTGACTCGCGAGCAGTTCTCGTCAAAATCGCCACCAGCTAGTAAGACATAGGAAAGGGTCGTGGTTGCAAAGCATAGCTCGCAACCACGACCCCACTCCTGCACGGCGCTATATTGTTCTCCGGGGTAATCCGGCTCTTCCCAGATGAGGGTGTAGGTCGGCCGGGCGCGTCGGTCCGCAGGTAGACGTCGAGGTCTCCCGACGACGGAGGTTCCTACGCCATCTATCCGAAAGACCTCGACGTGTCCGACGCTACCCCGCCGGCCGGCTTCGGCCGCCCTGACCTGACCGCCTTCGCTCGACTCGACGGCCTCGGTCTGAGCGTGACCGGACAACGACTTGAACCGGATCGTGCGGTCCTCGCGTGCCGCGTGGTGGAACCAGATCAGTGGTGCCGACGGTGCGGCAGCGAAGGCGCTGCTCGTGACACCGTGATCCGGCGGTTGGCCCACGAGCCGCTGGGCTGGAGACCGACCGTGCTGGAAGTTGTAGTGCGCCGCTACCGCTGTGCAGACTGCGGACACGTGTGGCGCCAAGACACCAGCGCCGCGGCGGAGCCACGCGCGAAGCTCTCGCGCACCGGGCTGCGGTGGGCGCTGGAAGGGATCGTGGTCGCACACCTCACCGTCGCCCGTGTCGCCGAGGGACTCGGGGTCGCGTGGGACACCGCCAACAACGCGGTCCTAGTTGAAGGCAAGCGGCTGCTGATCAACGACCCCACGCGGTTTGAGGGCGTGAAGGTCATTGGCGTCGATGAGCACGTCTGGCGCCACACCCGGCGCGGGGACAAGTACGTCACCGTCATCATCGACCTCACCCCGATCAGCGAGGGAACAGGCTCGGCACGTCTGCTCGACATGGTGGCTGGCCGTTCGAAGCAGGTGTTCAAACAATGGTTGAAAGACCGACCGAAAGAATGGCGTGAGGGCATCGACGTCGTCGCGATGGACGGATTCTCCGGCTTCAAAACAGCCTCAGCTGAGGAGCTGCCCGACGCTGTCGAAGTCATGGACCCCTTCCACGTCGTCAAACTCGCCGGTGATGCCCTCGACGAGGTACGTCGCCGAGTTCAGCAGGAGACAACCGGCCATCGCGGACGAGCAAAGGACCCGTTGTACCGGGCAAGAAGAACTCT
>DEPX01000194.1:21811-22312 GCA_002358975.1 Micrococcaceae bacterium UBA3381
TACCGAACCGCGGACCGCAAAGAGGGCAAGAGACTCTTGCAAACGGTCATCGACGCCCTGACAACGAATCTGCCACCCGAACTTGTCGAGCTCAAACGGTTAGGACGAACGTTGAAGCGTCGAGCTGCTGATGTGCTCGCATTCTTCACCCGACCGGGAACGTCGAACGGTCCCACTGAAGCGATCAACGGCAGACTCGAGCATCTACGCGGGTCCGCGCTGGGATTCCGCAACCTCACGCATTACATCGCGAGGTGTCTGCTCGAGTCCGGTGGCTTCAGACCGGTTCTACACTCTCAATTACGATGAGCCAGACAGGCCCGGTTCGAGCGCAGTTCGATAGATACTCCAGTACGGCAAGTGCCGATAACTGAGCGGGAGTGTTCGAGCAGAACACTCTCGCCTGAACACGCAAGGTGCGAGGCAAAACCTCTTGGTTATTGACTTCACGCGGGTGTCGGGACCGGATCATCAGTTGCTTTGATTCTGGGCTGTGGGTCG
>DEPX01000126.1:0-820 GCA_002358975.1 Micrococcaceae bacterium UBA3381
CTGCGGTATTGGCGATTACCCCGGTATGCAGTGCATCCAAGGCGCCACTGGCTGCTTGGGCACCATTTTTGATTCGGATAGATAATACCGGATTGTTTTTATGCGGCATTGCCGACGAACCGCCGCGTCCGGGTTTACTGGGCTCTGCTAATTCACCGTTTTCGGCTTGCACCGAGGTCAGGATGTCATTTGCTAATTTGGCTGCCGCTGCGATGATCTGGAAAGCGGTTTGACCAAGCTGTAACACAGGCATGCGGTTGGCATGCCACACTTCAGCGTCGTTCAGCTGCAATTCTTTGGCCAGTAGCTCGCGCTGGGCCTTGACCAGTTTCATGGGATCAGCTTCAGGCTGGTCGGCTTTGAAATAGTCCACCCACCATGTCGAGGTGCCCACAGCCCCACCCCATTGGACCGGTAGTTGGTGTAGGGCTTGTTCAAAATGTTGGCCGGCAGAACCCAATGCTTCGATCCATTGTGAGACTCGGTAGCCAAAGGTAATGGGCTGGGCGTGCTGGTCCAAGGAACGCCCAACCATCACCGTATCGGCGTGCTGTTTAGCTAGCTCCAAGAGGTGACCTACCGTGGTACGTATATTAGTTAGAATGTGGCGGCCCGTGCGGGCCGCCAGGAGCAACAGCGCGGTGTCGATCACATCTTGGGAGGTTGCGCCCCGGTGAACGTACTGCTCTGCGTTAGGATCCTGGGCTGCGACTTTGCCTCGCATGGTTTTGAGCAACGGGATCAATGCATTGGCGCCGTCGGGGGTTGCTTTGGCGATGGTCGCCAGGTCGTAGTCGGTAATGTTGGCAGCAGCCGTGAC
>DEPX01000126.1:828-4171 GCA_002358975.1 Micrococcaceae bacterium UBA3381
CGGCCGGAGCTGTGCCGAAGTTAATTTGTGCCCGACACCAGGCAGCTTCGACATCCAGCAGGGCTTGTCCGAAGGCGGCATCGGAGGTGAGTTCGGCGGCACGGGTGCCGGCCCAGACGGGATTGAGTAAACCGAAGTCGTACACAATGTTCCTTTGGTTGGTGTCAGACACAACGATACCCGCCCGAAACAACGAGCGGGTATCAATGGATAACTTAGGGTTTCGGGTATTGCATACCGGGGAAGTTGAAAAATACGGTTTCGTTTTCCCCTTGCAGGTAGATGTCAAAAATTAGCCTTTTGCCATCACGCTTGGCCACCAGTGTTTCCGCTCGATCGCCGACTGCTTGCAAGGTGGCATCGTCGTCGGTGGTCTCTGGAATGTAGGCACGGGTATGCAGTTTATTTAGTAGCCCGCGTGCAAAGACGACGATGTGGATGAAGGCTGCTTTGCCTGTTTCGGTGGCCCCTGGCTCTACGGTGGTGAAGCGGTAGGTACCAACATTATCGGTGATGGCACGTCCCCAGCCGGTAAAGGCAAAAGGGTCGCGAATTAGCGAACCGTCCTGGTTGGGAATATTGCCCTGGGCGTCTGCCTGCCAAATTTCGATCATGGCATCGGGGATCGGTGTGCCTTCGCCGTCGTAGACGGTACCGGTAAGTTGAATTGCGTCGGCGTGGCCGGGTGGTACCAGGTTGTCACCGTTTTCAAACGGTAGATGCACCTGTTCTGCGGCGTTAAAGTAGCCAAAGAACGGCCCAATGGTTTGGCCCGGTGTGGGGGTTAGGTCATTAGTGGTCATGGTCTTCGTCCTCCATCCAAGTCTGCTGCGAGCCGGTCAGAACAATGTCCCAGCGGTACCCGGTATTCCATTCGTGGCTGGTAACCGAGTGGTCGTAGCTGGCAATGAGACGGTCGCGAGCTTTCTGATCGGTAATGGATTGGTAAATCGGATCCAGTGGAAACAGTGGGTCACCGGGGAAATACATTTGGGTGATCATTCGTTGGGTGAAGTCGGTGCCGAATAGCGAGAAGTGCACGTGGGCTGGGCGCCAAGCGTTGTGGTGGTTTTTCCACGGGTACGGGGCCGGCTTAATGGTGGTGAACTCATAGCTGCCGTCGTCACCGGTAATGGCGCGGCCGACACCCGAGAAGTTTGGGTCGATTGGGGCTGGGTGTTGGTCGCGTTTGTGAATGTAGCGACCCGCAGCGTTGGCTTGCCAGATTTCGATGAGCTGGTTGCGCACTGGCCGACCGGTGCCATCGAGCACCCGACCGCGAATGACGATGCGTTCGCCTATGGGTTCGCCGTTATGCTGAATGGTCAGATCGGATTCCAACTGGTGGACGTCGCGGTGGCCAAAAGCCGGCGAGTAGAGTTCGATGGTTTCTGGGTCGGTGTGGTGAAGATCTTTGGTTGGATGACGCAGCAGTGAGGAACGGTATGGGGGATAGTTCAGTCGCGGCTGGGTTTCCTCGTTGGCGGGATCAGCAGCGAGCCCCGAGTTGTACTGTGAGCTGATGTCTTCGATCTCGGCGCTGATGGTCTCTTGGGAGTCAGCTGTGGCCAGCGGATCCAGTTTTGGACTGTTGGTATCAGACACTTGGTGATCCTTTCTTATATTTTGAGTTACTCGTGCGGCCAGCCGCAGTAGGACTCCGCGAGATATTGACGGCCGTATTTGGAGCCCACCACAGTGTGGAGTTCACCGATTGCCCGGCGGGTTTCAAAAGAGCTGGCATCTTTGCGGGTGTGCAGCATGCTGGTCATCCAGTATGAGAAGTTCTGTGCTTTCCAAACACGTTTAAGAGCGGTCTGGGAATATTCATCGATACCGGTTGCGTCGTCATTGGCGAAGTACTGTTCTAGTGCATTAAACAATACTTTGACATCCGCAAAGGCCAGGTTGAGGCCCTTGGCCCCGGTGGGTGGGACGGTGTGTCCAGCATCGCCGGCTAAAAACAGTTGTCCCCAACGCATCGGTTCTGCCACGAAGGAACGGAATTTCAATACGGTTTTTTCAAAAATTGGTCCACGTTTGAGCTGGAATCCGTCTGGACCGTCTACGCGTGCCTGAAGTTCGTCCCAGATTTGCTCTTCAGTCCAGTTATCCGGATCCTCATTGGGATCACACTGAAAATAGTGCCGTTGCACAGTTTCGTTGCGCTGTGAAATGAGCGCGAAGCCTCGTGATGAGTTGGCATAGACCAATTCTTCTGCGCTGGGTGGAGCCTCAGTGAGAATACCAAACCAGGCGAAGGGGTATTCGATTTTGTGTTCAACCCGAGTTTCTGAAGGAATTGCCCGACGGCAAAACGACCGGGAACCATCTGCGCCAACCACAATGTCAGCTTCGATGGTGCCGGACTGACCTGCATTATCGGTGAAGTGGATTTTTGGTTTGGTGGTTTCGATGTCTGTGAGGTCAGTGACGGTGTGCTCATAGCGCACGTCACCGTTATCGCGGGCACGTGCTGCAGCAAGGTCCACGAAGACTTCGTTTTGCGGATATAGCCATACCGAGGCGTCAACTAATTCTTTGAAATTGATCCGGTGGGATTCGCCATCGAAACGAAGATCAATACCGTCATGTTCATAACCAATTGTGGTGACACGAGAGTCCACGCCGTAATCAGTGAGCATTTCAACGGCGCCGGTTTCTAAGATGCCGGCGCGGTGAGTGTTTTTGATGGTCTTGTAGTCGCGGGCTTCGAACACAATATTGTCGATACCGGCACGTGCCAGTAGATGCGAAAGCATGAGGCCTGCCGGTCCACCTCCGACGATACCCACCTGTGTGGTCTCGGCTTGTGTGGTCACTGAATCTCCTGTCGACTGGAACTCGCAATGTCTCTCTAACAGTGTGTGACACACAAGGTGTTCCACGCCACTGGATTCTCATTCCATGAGAATTACAGGGTGCCGGTTACTGGATGTAAGCTTCGCGATAGACCGCGCGAGGCGGCCAGTAGGACAGGAATAACAGCGGAGCGTTGGTCAAAATCTTGTGGGATGACCACGGAGATCGCGGCGATGGCCAGGCGGTTTCGGCCTGTTAAAGTGTTAAAAACTGGCACAGCTGCTCCGGTTGTCCCATCGTCAAGCATCCCGTCCAGCATGGAATAGCCCGTTTTGCGAATTTCTGACAAGGTCGAATTGATATCGCCAGTTGCCGGATATGACATGCTGGCGGCTCGAGGATGTGCCATGAAGTATTCACTAATGATGTGGGTTGGTTGGAACGCTAATTGTACTAGGCCCATCGAGACGGTGTGGACTGGCATACGAGTTGCAACAGTTGCTTGGTTCACCACAGAGTTGCGTGACGATAGCCGTTCAAC
>DEPX01000126.1:4236-6555 GCA_002358975.1 Micrococcaceae bacterium UBA3381
TGGACGTCGTCGAGAAACGGCATGGCTGCAGTCCGCAAGCTCAGCGCCGGTGATGAGCGGGCCGCAAGTTCCCAAAGACGCATGCCAAGGCCGACCGTGCCGTCAGCGTACCGGGTGAGGATGTCTTCGGCCGTCAATTGCGTTACTAAACGGTAGGTGGTGGCTAAGGGAATATCAGTTAGTCGAGATAATTCTCCGATAGGCAGCTGTCTTCGATGCGCATCGAAAGCAGACAGAATGCGCAATACACGATCTAATACAGTATTGCCGGATGCTGAGTTTTTCATGGGTCTATCAGTTTATCCGGTCGGTCGCTCGGCTAATACGTAAGACCGAACACCCACACGAGGACCGTCATGGATGCCAAGGTAATTAAGATGATCGCCAAGATATTAATCAAACCACCGCCTTTGACCATTTGTCCGATGGTCACATAACCAGACCCGTAGGCGATAGCGTTTGGTGGGGTCGCTACCGGGAGCATAAACGCACAGGTAGCAGCCAGAGCCACTGGAGCGGTCAGAAGCAATGGTTCGACGCCGGTCCCCATGGCGACTCCCGAGGCCACTGGCAAAAATGTTGCTGCTGTTGCCGTGTTCGACGTCATTTCTGTTAGCACCAAGATACCAATAGCTGCAAGTGCCACCAGAATCCACACCGAAATCCCTGCTAGTCCTTCGACTTGTTTGCCGAGCCACTCGGACAGACCCGAATCAGAGAATTGTGCGGATAAAGCTAAGCCACCGCCGAATAGCAATAACACGCCCCAGGGCAGGTTGAGCGCAGTGTCCCAGTTCAATAGGCGAACGCCTTGGTTGGCGCCGCCGGGAATAATAAATAGCGCTACACCGATAACCATTGCAATCCCGGCATCAGAAATTATCGGTTCTTCGAGACCAAAAACGTATTCAGAGATAAGAGGGATGGCTACCCAGGAGATCGCGGCGACAATGAACACTATGAGAACCGAAAGTTCGCCTACCGACATCGGACCTAATTTGTTCCATTCTTTCCGGATCAGATCAGCACCGCCGGGGATCCGTCGCATTTCCGGTTTGAACATAATTTTTGTCAAAATAAACCAGGCGCCGACCATTAAGACGATCGATATTGGTATACCTACCAGCATCCAGCGTCCAAACCCTAGGTTCATGTCATGGTTAGCGGCCATGTGTGCTGCAAGCAGTGCATTTGGTGGAGTGCCGATAATGGTGCCTAAGGAACCGATCGAAGCTGCATAGGCGATAGCTAACATCAGCCCCGTTCCGAAATTTGTTTTCGCTACTTCGGCGACGTCTTCTTTGGAGGCTTCAGTCTCGGTGTCATGGTCGGTCGCTTCGTCGGTGTCTTTCCCCTCGGTAATTCGTTTGACCAGTAGCAGTACAGAGATCCCGATTGGCAGCATCATGACTGCGGTCGCGGTATTGGACACCCACATGGATAAAAACCCGGTGGCGATCATAAACCCTGCGGTTAGGGCATTGGTGTTAGAGCCCATACCACGCAATACCAGCAGAGCGATTCGTCGATGCAAGTTCCAGCGTTGCATGGCTAATGCCAGCAAGAAGCCACCCATGAAGAGAAAAATGATGTCGTTGCCATAGTTAGCGCCGACATCAGAAACACCGACGCCGCCGTCAGATTCTCCGGCGGGAACAAGCAACGGGAAAATGATCAGCGGTAATAATGCTGTTGCCGGGATTGGAATAGCTTCCGTCATCCACCAGATAGCCATCAACACCGCCGTCGCCGCGGTAAGCTTGGGCCAGACTTCTAGATCTGCAGGCATGATGAAATATATCAATACACCTGCAACGACGCCGGAAACTAAGCCAATGACCCGACGAAACCATTCACCCCGCTCGACCGGCTCAGCTCGCATCCCATCGGATAGCTCCTGCTCGGCCTGTGCTCGGCGACCCGGATCATATCTTTTCAGGTGTGCTCCGGTTACTTGACTCGATGGATCATTCGTCATGAAAGCTCCTCTGTAAAGAGATTCAGCATGCGAGCTGTGCGGTGGGTAGCGCAGAATATGAAGCGTTTGTGCTTGCACAAATTAGCTTATGTTATGGACAAAATCCCAGCAATAGATGAGTTGAGGGGCGGAAGCCACTGCATACCTTTGCAGTCTCCTTGCCCGCTCCACAAGACGAGAGGCAGTGTGCAGGTGGCCTACCTTTTAGCTTGCTGGCAAGAGAGCGTTTATACCGCTTGAATACAAATTTTGCTATGCGAGCTGGACTGCGCTATTCCTATGCTTGTGGTCAGAACAGGATTGCAGCCCCCAGGAGAGTAGTTGGCAAAGTAAAACTCGGG
>DEPX01000119.1:0-9204 GCA_002358975.1 Micrococcaceae bacterium UBA3381
CCACCGGCAACCAGGCGGGCTTCTTCTTTTCCGATCTGGACATAGGACCAGACTTTGTCGAAGTGTTCTGGGTGAACCAGGGCACCGACTTCGGTCTTCGGATCAGATGGCAGACCAACTTTGACGTTGGCAGCCTGGGCTGCGTAGCGCTCAACGAATTCATCGTAGATGCTGCGCTGGACCAGGATGCGTGAGCCAGCGGTGCAGCGTTCACCATTGAGAGAGAACACACCGAAGACCGTTGCATCAATGGCGTTGTCCAGGTCGGCGTCTTCAAAGACAATGGCCGGAGATTTACCGCCCAGCTCCATGGAAAGGCCCTTGAGGTATGGAGCGGAGTTGGCCATGATGATCTGACCGGTACGGGATTCACCGGTGAAGGAAATCAGTGGAACATCTGGGTGCTTGACCAGCGAGTCGCCGGCAAAGCCTTCTTCGCCGTACCCGTTGACCATGTTGAATACACCGGTTGGTAGACCAGCTTCTTCGAAGATGCCCGGCCACAGGCTAGCGGACAGTGGGGTAAATTCGGCTGGCTTCAGTACCACGGTGTTACCGGTAGCCAGGGCGGGACCCAGCTTCCAGGATTCCAGCATGAATGGAGTGTTCCACGGGGTTATTAGACCGGCAACGCCCTTTGGCTTGCGGTTGACGTAGTTTGCTTGACGGCCTGGCACTTTGAAGGCGTTGTCGTGCTGAGCGACGATCAGGTCAGCAAAGAACCGGAAGTTTTCGGCTGCGCGACGAGCTTGGCCTAGTGCCTGGGAGATTGGTAGACCCGAGTCCCAAGATTCCATTTCGGCCAGTTCTTGCTGGCGGGTTTCCACGACATCAGCAATGTTGTGCATGATGCGGGAGCGCTCCCGAGGCAGCATGTGTGGCCATGGGCCGTTATCGAAGGCTTCTTTTGCGGCGGCGACGGCGGCGTCGATGTCGGCGACTTTACCGGAGGAAGCCTTGATGTAGGGTTCATTGGTTACCGGGTTGATGACATCAAAGGTGTCGCCATCGATCGAGTCGACGAATTCACCGTTGATGTAGTGACGGATTTGATCTGGCATGTTAGCTGGTTTGCCGTTAGTCATGTCGTCCTTTCCAATATTGTCAAAAACTTGTAGTGGTCGATTTCGCGTGGTGTTCTAAGTAGGCGTTGAGGGTATTAAGCCGGTGATTTCGTGCGGCTGCTTCGATCACCGAAAATTCTGCACCTTCGGCAATCAAATCCAACAGTTCATCGTGTTCGACCACTGAGCTGGCAGCCCTTGATGGAACGAAAGAAAAAGTCGATGAACGCAGTGCTGCTAACCGATTCCACCCGCGATGGACTAAATCCAGAATGTGTGGGTTCTGGTGGTGTTCAAACAACGCCGAGTGGAATTTTTCGTTCAACTCGGTGAACTGTTCTGGCGCGAAGTTGCCTTCCACCAGTTGGCGCATCCGGCGATTAATTTCGCGGGCCTTGGTCAGCGACTCAGCCGTGACCAGTGGTGCACAGTGGGCCGTGGAGTATCCTTCGACCACAGCAAGGGTTTCCATGGTGTGGTGGTATTCAACCGGGTCAATACCGCTAACGGTAGCCCCCACGTTGCGTTCAAAGTGCACAAACTTATCGGTTTGCAACCGTCGGATAGCCTCTCGTACTGGTACTACCGACATGCCAAGTTCGTTGGCGATACTGGATAACACCAGTCGATCACCGGACTGATACTGCCCGGAGGTTATGCCATCCAACAGGTGCCGGTGGGCTTGATCGGCTTTGGAAAGTCCATCGGTCGGCATTAGTTGCCTTTTTCTGCGCGGTACGCCTCGTATTTGGCTTTCCACTCACCGGTTGGTGGGAACAAGCCCTCAATGGCGGCACCATTTTTAACCCGTTCGAATACCCATTCGTCTTGTTGTTCTTGTTCGTAAGCTGCATCGATAACCTCGACTAGCAGTTCTGGTGGCACAACCACCACACCGTCGTCATCGCCGATGACAATGTCTCCTGGCTGCACGGTGGTGCCACCGCAAGCAATGGTGCCGTCCATCTCCCAGGGGACGTGACGGCGACCCAAAACGGCCGGGTGGTAACTGTTGGTATAGACCGGGATATCGACATCGAGCACGGCTGAGGAATCCCGGACGCCTCCGTCGGTGATGATGGCATTTGCACCGCGTACTTTGGCGCGCATTGCCAAGACATCTCCGAGAGTTCCGGTACCTTTTTCACCGCGGGCTTCCATGACCACGATGTCGTCCTGCTGGACTGAATCCATGGCTTGTTTCTGTGTGTTGAATCCGCCCCCGTGTTTCTTGAACAGGTCTTCGCGGTTTGGCACATAGCGCAGGGTCTTAGCGAAGCCGAGAATCTGGCGACCAGGGTGCATCGGGGTTGGGCCGTCGATGGTGCAATTATTGATACCGCGTTTGCGCATATTTGCCACGATGGTGGCCACAGCGGTGTCAGCGATTTTTTCCCGCAGCTCTGGGGTCAGGATGGCGCGTGGGTCTTGGATACCGGCGGCTTGTTTGGACCCCCAGGCTTCTTCACGTTGCACGTCGTCAATTTTCGGGCCGTGGCCAAAGTCAGCCAGGGAGAAGTTCGCTTCGGCGACATTGGATACCAGACGTCCAGTAGATGGGGCACCTTGGGCCTGTGGTGCATCAACTTCAACTTCGACGACGTCGCCTGGTTTGGCAACAGATGATCCTGCCGGAGTGCCGGTGAGAATGACGTCGCCTTCTTCAAGCGTCATCATCTGGGAGAGATCGGCAACGAGTTGACCGAATGGGAAGACCAAATCTTCGGTGGTGTCGTCTTGGACGACTTTTCCGTTGACCCAGGTGCGAACTCGCAGCTGGGCGGGATCGATACCTGCAGCGTCAATCACTGCCGGGCCCAGTGGTGTGTAGTTGTCACCGGATTTATTTTTTACATTGGAGCCTTTGTCTGCGTGCCGCAGATCGTAGAGTCCCCAGTCATTGGCCGCGGTGATACCGGAGACATAGGACCAGCCATCTTCTGGTGAAACATGACGGGCATCTTTGCCAATAACCAAGGCGATTTCGCCCTCAAAGGCGAGTAACTCGGTGCCGGCTGGACGTTCGATCGTCGAACCGGTGGTCGCGATAGACGAGGTGGCCTTTAGGAAATAGCCGGGAAACTTTGGGTTGCGTCCTCGCTGTTCAATGCGGGACGGATAATTTAGGTGCAGGGCAACGACCTTGCCCGGCCGGTGCGGTTTTTCAGCAAAATCGAAAGGGGTGACGTTCATCGAGACCAATACCTCCATGGGGTGATGCGTGATCAAAATCGCCTATGACAAATCGTATACGATTTGCTCGAATCTGGAAAGCTCGTCCTCGAAAATTTGGCTCTGCGCGGTCAGTTCCCTGCAGCACAGCCTACGACCAGCAGCTGAATGCGAAGTGACCAGCGGGTTTCATTGTGTATCCCGGGCGATTGTGTCTTGGCTCGGCGACAAAGTGGAGCCTCCATCAATGGCTAATGGAGAGCTCCACTATGTCGCAAGTAGAATAGAGCCGCCGGATGACGACATCGCTAACACTTGAGTCGCTGGGCCCTAAAGTAGACTTGACTCAGTGGCTTTGTCTCGCAGAACATGCTTGAGAAGTTTGCCGCTTGGGTTTCTTGGTAGCTCCGTAGCTGTGTGGATAAATCGGGGGATCTTATAGCGTGCGATGTGCTCTGATAGAAAGTCCTGTAATTCGGATGGCTCAAGTTCCTCGTGGTCAGAGGTTACGACGAATGCGGTAACTTGTTGACCCCATACGGGGTCGGGTTTGCCGACTACTGCCACATCGGAAACACGTGGATGTTGGGCGATGGCTTCTTCAACCTCCAGTGAGAATACATTTTCTCCCCCTACAATAATGATGTCTTTGAGACGGTCGACGATGTATAGGTAGCCTTCCTCGTCGACTCGAGCGATATCGCCGGTCCTGTACCAGGGGCCGACGAAAGCCTCCCGTGTTGCTTCTGGATTGTGCAGATACTCTTTCATGCGAGTGTCGGTCTTGAACCAGATCTCACCGGTTTCGCCCGGGGTTGCATTAGTCCCATCAGTTTTGACGATACGCATGTCCACGCCGAGCATCGAGTAGTTACCGATACTTCCGGCTTTGCGGATCTGGTCTTCCGGGCGGAGCTCAGACCCGGCGGGGCCCAGCTCGGACATGCCATAAAGTTGGCGGTGTGTGCCTGGTTGGTAGTTTTCGATAATTTTTCTCGTTGCGGCTTCGTCAACAGGTGCGCCACCGAAGGTCCAAGATTCCATGGTTGAAAAATCGAAATCGCTAAAGTTTAAGCCTGCTTGGGCTGTAGCCTGTAATGGCGCGAGGAAGGCGATACTCGGACCGAAGAATGCTGTGGCGCGGTGTGTGCCGAGTAGCTGCATAGTCTCGACCGGATGGTATTCACGTTGCAAAATTACTGTTCCGCCAACAAATAGCGTTGGCATAGTGCTGACATTTAACGGTGCGGAGTGCCAGATTGGCATAGCGACCAGGGTCCTGGTGTTGCGGTGATAGTCCAGGGACAGGGCAAGAAGCGACATGAGGCGGAAAATAGTGTCGTGGGTATGTACGCACCCCTTAGGGGAGCTTGTGGTACCGGACGTGTACAGAATTAGCGCTGGATCTTGATCGTTTTCGTGTTCTTCTTCGAAAGGCTCGAAATCACGTATTTGGCTAAGTAATCCGACAGTGTCGTCGGTTGTTAACCAGCCAATTTTTGGCGCAGCCTGTGACGCTGTTTCGTGCAGTTCTGATGATACGAGCCCATGGGTGGCCTGACAGTGGCTCAATAGATATTTAGCTTCGGGAACCGTGAATTTATGGTTAACGGGAACAAAAACGCCTCCCAGCATCCAGGTCGCAAACGCCGTAATGACAAATTCTGCTTCATTGAATGTCATGGCCGCGACCGTTGAGCCTTGGCTTGCGCCGTTGGCTTTCAGTAGAGAAGCGGTTTTGGCAGCATCATTATGCAGCTGGCCGTACGTCCATGTGCGTTCGGATGTAATCAAGGCGGGTTTGTCGGGATGTCGGATCGCGCCGGACGTCAATATTGAACTGAGCTTCATCTATTCTCCTAAATAGGGGTGTGATACAGTTCATATTGAATCACGATTCAAAGCTTTGCGGAAGACTCCAGGAAGTAGTCAGTGCATGTATCGCGCTACCGAGAAAACCAGGGCCAATGCCCAAAAAAGGCGCGACAACATTGCTGAAGCCGCGCGACAACAAATTATTGCCGGTGGGTTTCGTTCAGCGACTGTTAAAGCGGTCGCGAACCGTGCTGGATGCTCGGCCGGATTAATCTATCAATACTTCTCTAACGCCGAAGAGCTCCTAAAAGGAGCTTTTGCTCATGTGTCGCAGTACGAGCTAGCAATATTCCGGACGGGACTAAACCAACACGAAGATGTTGGTATAGCCATCGATGCCGGAGTTGAGATCTTCATTGCCCGGTCACTTGCCGGCCCCGCGCTTGCTGATGCGCTATTATTCGAAGCCCTTCCACAACTTGTCGCAGAAGAACGTTTGCTGTTTCGTAGAAAATGGGCTGCTGTCATTGCAGACCGTTTGGAGCTGGCCATGGCACAAGGGCAACTTCCAGACCAAAACGCCGCTATCGTGAGTACCGCACTGACCGGGGCCTTAGCTGAGAATCTCCTGCCACGCTTACACCGCAGCACGGCCATGATTGCTGATCTGCCAGTAGCAACCTTTATTGCAGAACTACAGGTTCTATGTCGCAGCATGATTGGCCTAATAGCCACAACGGAGGAAGAACATGACAACGTTTCCTGAAACTACTCATGCGGTAGACAATCAGCCACCGCCACGCATTGGCATCAATGAATTTCTTGAAAACCCAGCCCTAGTTGAAGCTGTCGCAACATTTATTCCCGATGCGGATCAACAGACTCTAGAAGAAATCGGAACCCACGTCGGCACGGGTCCATTCCAACACGATGCCCACATCGTCAACACCCAGACCCCGGTGCTTGAAACTCATGATCGGTGGGGACATCGAATTGATCATATTGAATTTCATCCGGCCTATCACGACATCATGCAGGCCTCATTAAGTTATGGCAACCATAGCTTTGGTTGGACCACGCACTCCATAGGTGCCAATGCGGAGCGTGCAGCCCGGTTTGCTTTATTTGCTCAAATTGAACCCGGTCATGCATGTCCGGTCTCTATGACACACGCGGCGGTGCCTTCGCTAATTGGCACCGATCTGGAAGCGTTTTGGCTACCGAAACTCACCAATACTGCTTATGACCCACGTCTGATCGATCCGGCTGAAAAACAGGCCGTGACTTTTGGCATGGCGATGACCGAAAAACAGGGCGGCTCCGATGTGCGTGCAAACTCGACGGTCGCCGAACCGGTCGATGACCATTATTTACTTACCGGCCATAAGTGGTTTTGCTCTGCTCCGCAATCTGATGCTTTCCTTGTATTGGCACAATTGCCACAAGGCGTCAGCTGTTTTCTAGTGCCAAGAGTCTTGCCAGGTGGCGACCGGAACCCATTTTTCATTCAGCGTTTGAAAGACAAACTAGGTAATAAGTCAAATGCCTCATCCGAAATCGAACTCAATCACACACATGGCTGGTTGGTTGGTGAGCCAGGTGGGGGCGTGCGTACCATAATTGAAATGGTGGCTCGTACGCGGTTGGACTGCGTTATCGGGTCAACGGCTGGCATGCGACAATCTGTCGCTGAAGCGGCCTGGCACGCTCGCAGCCGGAATGCATTTGGTGGCACGCTGAGCAATCAACCGCTCATGCAAGCTGTGCTGGCTGATCTGCAGTTAGAATCCGAAGCTGCAACTTGGACAATGATGCACCTGGCAGCTGCTCACGATGACGATACGACCGATGGAAAAGCGTTTCGGCGCATCGCCACCGCACTTGCCAAATACTGGATCTGTAAACGCGGCCCCAATCATGCTTATGAAGCCCTGGAATGCCTTGGCGGCAATGGTTACGTTGAGGACTTTCCGCTGGCACGCCGGTATCGGGAACAACCTGTCCTGGCGGTATGGGAAGGTTCCGGCAACGTTATTGTTCTTGATGTGCTCAGGGCAATGGGCAAAGATCCGCGAAGCGCCAAACAGCTGCTGGTCTTTTTTGAAAGTGCACTTGGCCAGAACGCAATATATGATGCCCACTACGAAACTTTGGCCTCAGAAACCCAGCAGGCCCTTGCCGTTATTGCATCGCAGGATGCCTTGGCAAGCGCCCAGCTCCAACAACGCGGCAGAGTTCTGGTTGAACAGTTAGCGGTAACATTACAAGCTGCAGTGCTATTGAGGCACGCACCGGCCGAAATCGCCGAAGCATTCATTCTCGCTCGCCTAAGCGACCAACGAGGTATGCAATATGGTGCACTGCCAGATGGCGTCGCTATTGATGCCCTTATCGCCCGTGCCTAGTCCGCGTTCTCGGAAAAGAGTTCTTCGGTATCAAACGGTTCGACACCCAGCACATCGTTGAGCTCCGAATCGTCCACAGTGATGCTGACATCCGTTACATCGGCCGTCAGAGCTGCAGTGCCATACAGTTGTGCTTGAATGCGGTAGGTTTCGCAATCGCTTCGGGTAACGACGTCACCGGATAACTCCACAGTGACAGCATCGCGCTCGGTCTCCACGGATTCCAATGTGAGTGTCTCTGACGGCGTCAAAGAGTTAATCACTGCCGGATCGCCGTGATTGTACTGCGAATCGGTTAATAGGAAATCGATGGCATCGCCAATATGTTCTTCAGTGGTTTCAGCCTGGGTGGGCACTGTATTGATGGTGACTAACGTATCGGAACACCCAAAGGTGACGCCGTCGACGCCGTCCGGGAAGGTGCCAGATTCGGCAACCATGTTGACTTGTAGCGACTGAAAATCGTCGTCGGGATCCGGGGCAGGTGAGCCTAGGATGTCGTCGGTATTTGAGTCAGCCGAGGTATCAGCGTTTGGGAAGAGTCCACAGCCCGTCAGCAAAAGTGCGGATGCGGCAAGTGCTACGAGAGCTGGTGGGTATTTCAAATTAGGACTCCTACGGGCCAAAAATGGCTACGCAAATTGTCTTTGCCTGTGATTGTAGCGTGGATTGTTCGCTGTGCTGGTTAAACATTCGGTACATGCGCCCGGGTGGCTTAGAATATAAAGTTCAGATTTGTTTTGACTTTGAGGTTTCTTAACTACCGATGAGACATGGTGCACCACACGGTGATGTTTCTGGGTCGAATCCGCAGCGGATCGATGCTGGATATGAGCAACCGCTAACCGGGCGGGATCGGTTTGCCGACCCGCTTTTGGGCGGCGGCGTAGGTAAGGTAGCCGGCAATGCAGTGGAAACCGGTTTGGGCTCAGCTCACGGTAAAGCCATTTTGTTAGGTGAGCATTCGGTGGTGTACGGTGCCCCGGCCATTGTGTTACCACTTTTGGATTTGCAAGCTACCGCTTCGATTCGGCGTGCTCGGCGCGGGTATATCACTTCAGATTTATATACGGGCCCCTTGGATGCTGCTCCGGCCCACATGGAGCCTGTGCTCACGTCGCTGCGGGAATCGGCTGAACAGCTTGATGTGCGCGCGGACCGGGTGGAACTGACCTTGCGCTCGACTATCCCATTTGAGCGCGGCTTGGGTTCATCGGCGGCGACATCTGCGGCCGTAGTGCGTGCGGTAGCTAATCTGGCAGGCGTTCGCTTGAGTGCGGCCCAAACGCATGCACTGGTTCAACAGGCTGAGCACGTGGCTCACGGTACTTCATCGGGGCTAGACGCCCACGCGGTGCAATCGATGACGCCGCTGCGTTTCCAGCAGGGCAAGCCTACGACGGTCAAAGTCGCTGATAAATTTACTTTCGTTATTGCTGACACCGGTACTTCGGGGTCAACCGCGGCTGCCGTTGATGGTGTCAGTATGCTGCGAGACATTCAATCCCGCGTGGTGGACCGGGTCGTGGAAGACCTTGCGAATTTGACCGACGACGTCGTCTATTCCCTGGGCATTGGGGACCCGATTCGTGTCGGCCAATCGATGCACGAGGCGCATTCGCTGCTTGCCTATCTGGGTGTCTCCTCGCCGGCACTGGACGCCGTGGTTGCCGCGGCCTTAGAGGCCGGCGCCTATGGGGCAAAACTGACCGGCTCTGGATTGGGCGGTTGCGTTTTAGCCGTGGTCC
>DEPX01000119.1:9231-9719 GCA_002358975.1 Micrococcaceae bacterium UBA3381
GCCAAGAACAGGCCGGCGATGTTGCTGCAGCTATGACGGCGGTGGGCGCAACCCGGACTTGGACCACCTCGTTGACTCCGAATAATTTTGAGCTAATGACCGCACCGACCGCACGGGTTCGCAAGGAGGACCGCTAGTGGCCGCAGTTGCACGAGCCCACCCCAATATTGCGCTAGTAAAATACTGGGGCAAAGCCGATGACCAGTTAATCATTCCCGCGGCCGGGTCCATGTCGATGACCCTGGATAAGTTTGCCACTACCACTAGCGTTGCCCTAGCTAGCGGCTCTGATACTTTTGAACTCAATGGCAATACGGCTGATGCCAAGGCGACTGCCCGGACGACGGCGTTTTTAGATCTGGTGCGTGAATTGGCAGCACAGGCCGGACTTGACACCGCACAAGCCGGAGCGCACGTGGTATCCGCCAACGAAGGCCCAACCGCGGCCGGTATGGCATCATCGGCATCTGGTTTTGCTGCACTGGCAA
>DEPX01000119.1:9735-18308 GCA_002358975.1 Micrococcaceae bacterium UBA3381
GGCTGCTGCTACTGCCTACGGGCTTGAATTATCCACCCAGCAGCTCTCCCGACTGGCCCGACGTGGTTCCGGTTCGGCTTCACGCTCGCTGATTGATCGTTTTGCGGTGTGGCATGCAGGCACCTCGGATGCCACCAGCTACGCCGAACCCATCAGTGCACCCGATATGGCGATGGTTTCAGTTACCGTCAATGCCACGGAAAAAAAAGTTTCCTCACGAGACGGGATGTCCGCCACCCGGGACACCAGCCCGTACTATCAGGCCTGGATTGATACTACGGTAACCACCCTTGACGAAATGCTAGCCGCCTGTGCGGCCCAAGATTTCCCCCGCATTGGTCAGCTCACGGAAACCCACGCACACCGCATGCATGCCGTGATCAACGCCAGCCACCCGCCAATTCGGTACCTTGCCCCGGAATCGTGGCAAATCTTTGAAGAAGTTACAGCCATGCGCCAGGCCGGTCTGGAAGCTTATGCAACCGCCGACGCCGGACCAAACGTAGTGATTATTTGTCGCCCGGACGACGCAGCAGCCGTTGCCGCACGAGTCGCCGCCTATGGCCAGATCAATACGTTTTCCCCCGGGCCAGGAGCCCGCCTGGTGGATGTTACATGAGGCCACTCCCATTTCAGGTGGCCGCGCCCGGCAAACTCTATGTTTGCGGCGAATATGCGGTCGTAACCCCGGGCTTCCCGGCAATTTTGATTGCAGTAGACCGCTACGTGACCGTTACTGTAACCCACGCGCAACCAGCCGATACAACAACGCCCACCAAACATTTGCTGGCATATGACCACGGCATGGCAGCCGCCGAACACAATAATTTCGGTACCGACTACGCCGTGGCCGCATGGCTGGTTATGGATGCCCTGCGTGCCGAACGTCAGCTGGAACGCATCCCCATTGACCTGCATTTTAGTTCCACGTTGCGCTCCGATACCGGCGAAAAATATGGGTTGGGTTCCTCGGGTGCCGCAACGATGGCGGTGATCACCGCATTTAATGAGCTCTACGGGTTCGGACTGAGTGTCGTCGACAAAATTAAACTCGGGCTGCTGGCGTCCATTGAGATCTCCCCAAAATCCTCCGGCGGGGACCTGGCTGCTGGTGCCCTGGGCGGTTGGGTATATTATCAAGCCCCCGACCGCGACAATCTGGCACGGGTATTGACCGGCAACACCAGTGTTTCAGAAGCACTGCACGGTCCCGCGTGGCTGCCCATGCGCGCACGCCGCATACCCACCCCCAGTGATGTTCAAGTCCTGATCGGCTGGACGGGTAGCCCGGCCGAAACCGATCAGCTGGTAACCCAGGTCACTACCAATGGCAACGGGCTCAACTGGACAGATACGTTTTTGCGTCCTTCAGCGGCCAACGTGAACAGTCTGATCCTGGCGCTTGGTGAAGAAAAATTTCCACTGATCCACACCGGCATTCGTACGGCACGTAAATTGCTGGCCCGCATGGCAGCACACACTGGAACCCTGATCGAGACGCCACAACTGACCATGCTGATTGAAACCGCCGAACTTATTGAAGGCGTCTCGGCGAAAACCTCAGGTGCCGGAGGCGGTGATTGCGGTATCGTGTTGGCCGAGCCCTGGGTCGACCCCACAGCCATCTACGAGTCCTGGCACAAACACGGGATCCAACCACTTGATTTGACCGTGACACAACTGGGTGTCGGACTCAAGGAGTAACTATGGCACAGTCTCGCAAAGATGATCATATCCGGTTGGCTGCAGCCCAACAAGAACAGCTCCAAGGCTCCCGCAATGCCTTTGATGACGTCGACTTTATCCACCACGCTCTAGCAGGTATTGCCGCCGAAGAAGTCGATACCACCGTGAATATTGGCCCTTGGACCCTGGAAGCGCCGCTGTACATTAACGGCATGACCGGCGGCACTGACACCGCCTTGCCCATTAATACTGCCCTGGCTCAAGCCGCGGCGGTCACCGGGGTACCCATGGCCTCCGGATCAGTGGGCCTAGCCTTGGATCAGCCCGAAACCGCAGCATCATTTACTGTGATACGGCAACACAATCCCCATGGCATTGTCTGGGCGAATTTGGGCGCTGGACGCAGCCTGGACCACGCCAAAGCCGCCATCGAGCTGCTGGCAGCAGATGGTTTGCAAATCCACCTCAACCCCATTCAAGAAACCGTGATGCCCGAAGGCTCCCGCCAATTTTCCAGCTGGCTAGGCTTACTGGAAGATATCGTGGCCGGGGTTGAAGTGCCCGTCATTGTCAAAGAAGTCGGTTTCGGGCTCAGCGCTAAAACCGTCGAACAGCTTTACGATATTGGTGTGCGAATTGTCGACGTCGCCGGCTCCGGTGGCACCAATTTTGCGCGCATCGAAAACGCGCGCACCCCACACCCCTCGTCGGTCATTGACGCCCACGCCAAATTTGATTGGCTAGAATCCATGGGCCTAACCGCTATCGACTGCCTATTAGATATTGCCACGGTCAAACAAGAACTGACTGTGCTGGCCTCCGGCGGTGTCCGCAACCCCCTGGACGTCGTACGCGCTCAAGCGCTTGGGGCCAGCGCGGTCGGCATGGCCGGCAGTATGCTACGAGTGGCAATGTCCGATGGTGCCGAAGGCGTTACCGAAGTGCTCAATTTATTCAAAACCCGGATCCGGCAGGTATATGCACTCCTGGGTGTCCGTACCGCAGCCCAACTGCCCCAAACCGATGTGATTGTTACCGGGGCCAGTGCTGAACGGGCCCGGGCCCGCAACATTGATGTCACACAGTTTGCCGACCGTGCCAGAATTTAACGCACACGTTTAGCTCAAAGGAATACCGTGATCGATCCCACCCCGATTGAACCATCCAAATCTACCTATCACGACACCTTTACCACGGCTGTACCCACCCGTTGGGTGGGACCGTTGCGCATGAGCGGTGCCGCCTTTGACGGTGTCGAGGAAATCGATGTGCCGCTGGCCACCTACGAGACCCCACTGTGGCCATCGGTGGGCCGTGGCGCCAAAATATCGCGCATGCTCAGCTCCGGGATTACCGCGACCGTGCATGACGAACGGATGACCCGCTCGGTACTGTTTACCGCACCCGATGCTGGTACCGCCCAAGCCGCAGCCGAAATTATTCAAACCCGCTTTGACGAGCTGGCCGCCGTCGTCACCGAAGGCTCCCGCTATGCCCAGCTATTAGAAGTCCACCCGGAAATTGTCGGGAACCTGCTGTTTATACGTTTCGCTTACCTCACCGGTGACGCCTCGGGCCACAACATGGCCACTGCGGCCTCAGATTCGCTGATGTCGACTATTCTGGGCTGGAACATCGGGCTGTCCTACGGATCGATCTCCGGTAACTTTTGTACCGATAAGAAAGCAACCGCCGTCAACGGTATTTTAGGGCGAGGCAAAAAGGTCACAGCCGAACTGCTCATTCCGCACCACATCGTAGAAAACAACCTGCACACCACTGCCGCCAAGGTAGCGGAAATGGTGGTTACCAAAAATTATGTGGGCTCCAACGTAGCCGGTGCCATTCGCTCAGCTAACGCGCACTTTGCCAATATGCTCTTAGCGTTCTATTTGGCCACCGGCCAGGATGCGGCCAATATTGTAGAAGGGTCTCAGGGTTTTGTATGGGCTGAGGATCGTGACGAGGGATTATACTTCGCCGTCACCCTGCCGCATCTGATCGTTGGGACCGTAGGTAACGGCAAACACCTGCCCTATATTGAACAAGCCATGGCCCGCATGGGAATAGGTCAAACTTCCGCACCCGGTGCTGATTCGCGTAGACTGGCTAGCTTGATTGCAGCTAGTGTGCTGGCCGGCGAACTATCGCTGCTGGCAGCCCAAACGAATCCGGGCGAACTGATGCAAGCACACGTTGCCTACGAACGCCCGCAAGCATAGGCATGACCAAAAGGAGACCCCGGTGAAAATAGGCATCCATGACCTGGAAGTTGCCACGGCCCACTATGTAGTGGACCTTGATACGTTGGCCGAACATCACGGTATCGACCCCAATAAATTCCATCTCGGATTGGGCCAAGATACCTTCTCCATGCCGGCCCCAGACGAAGATATCGTCACCATGGCTGCCGAAGCCGCCCACACCTTACTGGAACGCCACGACACCGCAAAAATTCGCCAGGTATTGTTTGCCACCGAATCCTCCGTTGACCAGTCCAAAGCCGCAGGGGTATTCGTCCACGACCTGCTGGGTCTGCCCGCCAATGTACGCTCTGTAGAACTCAAACAGGCCTGTTATTCCGGAACAGCGGCCGTGCAAATGGCCACCAACGCTATTGCCCGGACCCCGGATGAACAGGTACTGGTGATCACCTCCGATGTTGCCCGTTATGCTCTGGACTCCGGTGGCGAACCAACCCAGGGTGCCGGAGCGGTAGCCATGCTCATCACCGCCGAACCAAATCTGGTGGAAATTGAGCCACACTCCGGTTTTAACACCTTAGATGTCAACGACTTTTGGCGGCCGAATGACTCCACCACACCCTTCGTCGACGGGCAGCTTTCCCTTAATGCCTACCTGCAATCCACCCTGGCCGCCTGGGATGACCTGGCTGCCCGCCGTGCAGTAACTATCGATGAGGTCGACCGGTTCCTGCACCACCAGCCCTTTACCAAAATGGCGCGCAAACAACTGGCCGCCCTAGCAGAGCACACCGGCACCCAGCTCTCCGACGACCTAATTGAGGAATCCATGAGCTACAACCGCGCCCTGGGTAACACGTATACGTCGTCGTTATATTTTGCCTTGACCGCCCAGTTGCACAATAACTTAGACCTTGCTGGTAAACGCCTGGGCTTCTTTTCCTACGGTTCCGGGGCCGTGGCCGAATTTTTCACCGGCGTTGTCCAAGACGGTTACCGCGATCATCTGTACCCACAGCATGTGGCAAAACAGCTCGATAACCGTGTGAAACTCAATTACAACGACTACCGGGACCTGCACAACGGGTTCGCGCCCACCTCCGAGACTTTCACCACACCAAAAATCACGAATGCACCCTTCCGGTTCAGCGGCGTGACCGAACAGCAACGTCGCTACGAGGCACAGTGACCTACCCACTTGTTGATATCCAAGCAGTAGTCGCCGCCTTCGGCGACACCATGACCGAGCGCGGCCGCAGCTACGCCAACCAAGACCGCGTCCTGACGCTAAAATTCAATGCAGACTCCGGTCGACTTGTTGGCCGGGTACGTGGCGCCGAAGACAAAATTTGGCGCGCCTCAGTGACCCTGCATAAAACAGATCGCAGCTTAGGCGGTATTACAGTTTGGGACGTGGATTGGGCCAGCTGTAGCTGCCCGGTCGGGGTCGATTGCAAACACGCTGCCGCACTGATCTTCGAATCCAATGAGCGCGCCGTGGCCGAATCAGATGTGCTCAGTGCCGCCGACCTACAATCCACCAACCAAACCGAACACACCGAACAGGGCATCCCCGGGCTGTCCTGGCGCCAAGTGGTACAAGAACTACTACCAACCATCGACACCGAACAAGAATTCATCGACGTGGCACTCGGTGTCGAAATCCATGCGCTGCACACCGAACCAGCAGGCTACCGCAGCCGCTTTGTGTGGCGTGAAGCCACCGCCGCCGACCTAGAACAGCACACCGAACTCACCGTGCGCCTCCGGCCACTACGTGTAGGTGCCCGCGGCGGCTGGATCAAAGGCAATATGAACTGGACGATGTTCGATCTGCCGTTCCAGCAATCCGCACTGGGCGACTACCAATTTTTGCCCGAACAACACGATGCCTTACATGAGCTCAACCGTTTATACACCTCATCGGTGTCATCCCTGGGCTCCAACGATGTCATCACCTTGGCCACGATCAACATGCCACAACTGTGGGACGTGTTGACCAAAATTGACAACGCCGGCATCCCGCTGGTTCCGCTGCAAAAAATTATCCACCGGGTAACGATCACTGATGCTGCACGCATCATTTTCGACGCCACAGAAACCGCCGACGACGACGTCGCCTTGACTATCCAAGCACAACTGCCCTCCGAAACACTCATCCCCTCGGGAACCCTGGGCGCCATCGGGCTCTACACCATCGACTACTACCCGGATTCGGCTACCGCAGACATCAACATTATCCCGGTCGCACAGCCATTGACCCGTACGGTCATGGACCTGATCGAATCGCCCGAGCCGATGGTCATCCCCGCCGATGACACCGAAGATTTCTTTGAAAATATCTATCCGCTACTGGCCGGCGGCATTCCCTTAGCTAGCCAAGACCAGTCCGTTGAACTGCCAGACATCCCGCCGTCTACCTTAGAGTTGACGCTGGAGTACTATCAGGCCACCCACCAGGGTGAACGCCAAGACCACGTTCGTATCTCCGCTAAATGGGACTACCTGGGCACCGAAGATCAGACTGAACACCGCCAACAAGTATTGGCCGATATTTCCGACGACGTCGAACTCGACGTCATCCCTGGCAAAACCATACTGATTGGCGCTGACGCCGCACGGTTCGTGGCCGAAGCACTGCCCACACTGCAACAGCACGATTATGTTCGCATTGTCGAAAACGAAGCCCGGCCGGCCTATACTCGGTTGACCGGTGACCCCCACATCGTCATCAATGCCACTCAGTCGGAAAAAAATGATTGGTTTGATCTTGGCTTTCAGGTCACCATCGAAGAGCGCACCATTCCGTTCCGGCAACTGTTCATCGCACTGGTGCGCAACCAGAATAGCCTCCTCCTGGCAGACGGCACGTATTTTTCATTGAACCACCCGGCATTTGAGCCGCTACGAAAATTGCTGGAAGAAGCTTCCACCATGGAGGATTTTGGGGTCGAGAACACCTCGATCTCCCGATTTAACGCGGCCTTACTGGATGAGGCCGAAGAAGCCGCCGACACTTTCCAAGCGGATCCGGCCATTATTCAGTGGCAAAACGCTTTGGCCGTCCTACGGGATGCCACCGATATACCCAAACTTGAAATCCCCGCTGCCCTGCATGCTGAGCTGCGCGACTACCAACACGAAGGTTACGAATGGTTGTCCTATCTCTATGACCTCGGCCTGGGCGGGATCCTTGCTGATGACATGGGCCTGGGTAAAACGGTGCAAGCATTGGCGATGATTGCACGGGCCAAAGCTAAGGGCCAGGACAAACCGTTTTTGGTGATCGCGCCGTCATCGGTATTGTCGGTATGGCGAGCTGAAGTTGAACGTTTCGCACCGGATTTGAATGTCGTCATCGTTGATGTATCCAACCTGCGCCGAACTGAAACCATGGCCTCGATCCGACAGCGAGCCGATATTGTGGTCACCTCGTATGCCATCGCCCGGTTGGATGAAGCCTTTATTGCTGAAGACCCGTGGGCTGGGCTGATCCTGGATGAGGCGCAGTTTGTTAAAAACCACCAGACCAAGGCGCATCGGGCTATTCGAAACTTTCGTGCCGGGTTCAAACTTGCCATCACCGGTACACCGATGGAAAATACCCTGTCAGATCTGTGGTCGATATTCCGACTCGTGGTGCCGGGCATGCTGCCTAGATTTGCTACCTTCCGGGAACTGTATTTGCGTCCCATTGAGGCGGCCCAGCGTGTTGCACGGACTGAACCGGGTAATACCGACGACGTCGAAACGCAGGCACAACAACAAATGCGGTCACAGCAGGCCATGAGTACGTTGCGCACAAAGATTCGGCCGTTCATGTTGCGCCGGACCAAAGAAGCTGTTGCCGCCGAGCTGCCGGATAAACAGGAAATGGTGCTGCAAGTCCAGATGGAGACAGAACACCAGCAGCTCTACGAGCAAATTTTGCAGCGTGAACGCAAGAATGTATTGAACCTGGTAGCCGATATGGACTCCAATCGGATATCCATTTTCCGTTCGCTGACGTTATTGCGTATGTTGGCGTTGGACCCGGCGATCGTCGATGAGCAGTACGCTCATGTGCCATCGTCGAAGCTCAATGATTTGATGGGTCGGTTGACTGAAATACTACCCGAGGGACATCGGGTCCTGATCTTTTCCCAGTTCACCTCATTCCTTGGCCGGCTTGGTCAACAGCTGACTCAGCGTGGTATTGACTATGCTTATTTGGATGGGTCCACGCGTAACCGAGGTGAGGCGGTTGAACAGTTCCGCTCTGGTGATGCTCCGGTCTTCTTAATTTCGTTGCGCGCCGGTGGCTTTGGTCTGACATTAACCGAGGCCGACTACGTGTTCCTCTTGGACCCATGGTGGAACCCCGCGGTTGAATCTCAAGCTGTGGATCGGGCCCATCGAATTGGCCAGGATAAGAACGTCATGGTTTACCGGATGGTTTCTAAAGGCTCTATTGAAGAAAAAGTTTTGGCCTTACAGCAACAAAAAACGGAGATGTTTGCGGCACTAACGGAGGACGACACTGCCTTCGCTTCGAATGTCACCGCCGACGATATTCGTGCGCTCTTTGATGACAGCTCGACCGACGTTGGTGAGCTGACGGGAGAATCGTAACCGTTGTGTCAGACGATACGAATCTTACCGGTGACGACCAACAAAAGAGCTACATCAGAGTTGTCGTGGCTT
>DEPX01000079.1:0-1421 GCA_002358975.1 Micrococcaceae bacterium UBA3381
TGGCGCATAGCTTCGGGCATGGGCGCGGCGTCGGCAGTGTGCCGGGTGCGGTCAGTGGTGTTTATAAACCGGGTAATGGAATTGATGATGGTTTGGACTTCATTGCTGCCTAGTTGTTGGACACAGCGTTGGTTGGCGGCCCAAGCCTCAGCTATGTAGTCTCCGCCGGCATACGCCACGAATCGGGCAGCATCAAAGATGCCTTGGTTACGTTGCCCGATCTCTAATCTGCTCGCAGTTGGTTATACCCGTGGTGTGCCTTGCTGAAATACCGGAGCAGCCATCCAGAGCTCGGCAGCTTTCAAAGCATGTTCTAACTGACCGAGTTTATAGACTGGAGGAATGGTAGCAGCAAACGTTCCAGCGTGTTCATAGGCTGGGGTTACGCACCCGGGATGGAGACAACGGATCAACGAGTCTATCGCCACCGACTGCCTCAGCAGGGCTGTGCCGACTGCCCGAGCATACCGGATGGGATGGTCTCGACCGGTGGCACTCAGATTTACTGGATCAATAAACCAACCGGCTTGTGCGCCAAGACTGGTGGGCACTACCCATGAGGGATGAATATCAGCTTGCAGACGGTCAAAAAATCTCTAAAACTGCTTCTGGACGGTCTATGTCCATAAACAGGGCATAACCCACGTTTTGCGGAGGGGCAAAAAAGGATAGTGACTAATCCGGTGTATCGGTTGTGCAGCACCAGGACTGGTTTTTGCGTCAACAAGAACCAGCCATCGAACAGCAAAATGGTCCAAAAAGGCATCACGAAACCTCATGGTTCGTGTTTTATCTATACCGGCCCCAACGAGGCCTCTCCTAGCTATTTAACTTGCAAGTAGTGATTTTGGTGCCCACGATTTCTTCCTACATACAGGACATTTTGCGTTGTATCAGATATCTCTTAAACAGCTACAACTGTTTGTTACTGAATCCGTCGCGTTTGCGGTTTGATTGTGGCGTTCGGGTAGGCGTTCCCATGGCCAATGGCATAGGCTTCGATGTTTGTGTCAACAGCTGCTTTTGGGAGGTACGCGAAAACTGTTGAAAACATCTGTCTTCGTTCCTATTTCGGCATCGGCCCGTGGTACCAGTATCGCTGCTTTGAAGTGCCCTGACATCCGCCGGCATCGATCAGTCCACCAAGGTCATCATTCCCAAACTCTAAGATTCTGGACTGAAAATCGCACACCGTCTTCCACGGGCTAATCCCCCGTCGCTTAGTAGCACTTTGATAGGTTGGTACGCATTGTTGCAGTAGTGGCAGTGACTAGCGAGCTGCTGACTCTCAAAAACAAGCCAAATCGATCCTCTTCTTGGGTCTGGAACATACTGTTACGAAGGGAGGAGAAGCCACATGCAGCCCTCGTCTTCGTCAATTCGGCCGCGACTCCTTCTTGCAGGCATTCTGCTAGTCGCGG
>DEPX01000079.1:1443-7585 GCA_002358975.1 Micrococcaceae bacterium UBA3381
TAACCTGCGCGCTTCGATTTCTGCTGTGGGACCGGTCCTCCCTAATATTAGTGAGGACACGACTCTGGGTGCGGCAGAACTTGGTGTTTTGGTTGCTATCCCCGTTCTTGGATTTGCGCTGGTGTCACCAATAGTCAGTCACATCTCCCAATTTCTCGGTGCCGATCGGACTGTTCAATTGGCACTCCTCATTCTGCTGCTGGGCATCGTCGGACGATCTATGAGCTGGTTCAATGCTGGTTTATGGTTTGGCACTGCTGCAATCGGCGTGGCAATTGCGATTGGAAACGTATTACTTCCAGTAGCAACCAAAAGAGACTTCCCAGATCGGATCTCTTTAGTTACTGGACAGTACATAGCCGTGCAGAGCATTTTCGCTGCACTAGCATCTGGTCTGGTTGTGCCTATCATGCACGCTACCGACTCTTGGGAATTGGCCATCGGAATCTGGGCTGTACCCGTTGTTCTTGCCCTGGTCACGTGGAGCCCTCGGTTGACGAAGTCTGATCCCCACGGACTAGCTATACCAAAAAACCTCTTACAAACCAGAATGGGGCAGGAGTCCAAAGAATCATATGCTACCAAGAACCCATCGATCTGGGCCTCATGGCCAGCTTGGCATGTGGCAGTCTACTTCCAATTACAGTCCAGTATCTTCTACATCCTGATGAACTGGCTGCCGGTGGTAGAACAAAGTTCAGGCGTCGCCCCAACGACAGCAGGTTTACACCTTTCGATGTTCCTTGCGGTTGGCATAGTCGCAAATCTCTCCGCACCCGCCATCCTGAAGGTGGGAAACGATGAGCGGTTCGCCACAGTTGTGATGCCACTCCTTATGACCGTATCGCTGCTGGGGATGCTGGCAATACCTGCGCTACAGGCTCTCTGGGTGGCTATAAGCGGTGTGGCGGCGGGCGGTGCCATGGTTGTGTCCCTGTCATTAATTAGCCTTCGCGCAGCTAATTCCACAGCAGCTGGCAGACTTTCCTCAATGGTGCAGTCCGTGGCCTATTTGGGTGTAGCGCTTGCGTTGATTCTATCCGGGTGGGTCCAGGATACCATCGCTTCGGGGTCACAACTACTCTTCTTGCCGCTTGGGCTAGCCGTAATGCAAGTAGTCGCCGGAGTATTGGCAGGTCAGCGCAGTACTCCGATTTCTTAAAACTCCTACCTCCTAGGTGGCAAAAAGTTTGCCGTCTCGCCGAACACCTTCTGTAGGTTACACCCGTCGCAATGATCCACAGCGTATCCATCCTCCGCTTGCATAAAAGACCCCGAAAGGGGGACGCGCTGAGACGTACATCACTTATAGGCTGGAAGCAGTTTCCAATCCTGGCCTCCAGGACAAATGAACTTCCAGCCGGAGCGGTAACGCACCGGATTTCAGAGGAGGAAGGTGAGTGGGTTTGTATAGCCTCCACATGTTGCTATGGGACATCCGGAAGAACCCAGAGCTGGCTAAGAGCTTCTTGAACGATCCCGAGCCGGTACTCGATGAGTATGAGGTCGAAGGTGAAGCTCGAAATACGATGCAGAACTTGGACTTCAAACGATTGCACGAACTCGGAGCAAACCCTTACCTCATCTATTTCTGTGCCATACAGCTGCAGGTAGACCGTGACGCATATTATGCGCAGATTCGTGGGGAGAGTGTCTAATGGTTGAAAAAACAGGTCGGGTGGTGGGAGCTTTTACTGCTTCACATTCCCCGGGCATTACTGGGTGGCCCGAACGTGCCGACCCTGCTCAGAGAGAGGCCGTCGAGGCCGCATTCAACGAAGCGCGGGAACGTATTGAGAAGTTAAAACCTGACGTTATTATAGCTGTGTCAGTAGAGCACTTCACTAACTTCAATTTTGGCAACCTACCTGCGTTCGCAATTGGGACAGGTGACTCATACCTGGGACCAGTGACCGAGGAAATGGGGTCTTTCCTCAATGTAGAACAGCATCAATATCCAGGGCATCCAGGACTGGGGCGCCACCTGTATGAGTTCGCTCTACGTTCTGATTTCGATCCTGCATTAGTTGAAGGTGGACTAGATTTTGACGAGAACTTCTGCGTCCCTTTCAAACACCTCGACCCAGAATCCAAATATCCACTTGTACCTGTAATCGTCAACGGGGTAAACCCACCTTGGCCAACCGCCAAGCGTAGCTACGATTTTGGACGCATGATCCGACGAGCAGTCGAGGCCCAGTCGGAAGTTAATCGGGTAGTCATCGTCGGAACCGGTGGCCTTTCACATTGGGTTGGTTTACCAGAATCCGGCGAGGTCAATGAAGAGTTCGATCGTGACTTCATTGAGCGTATCGAAAGTGGTGACACCGAGCGACTCGTCGATTATGACCCAGAAGATATCGATGCGGCAGGAAATGGTGCCCATGAAATTCGTACTTGGTTAGTTGCAGCCGGAGCAGTAGAAGCCCCCTTTGACGTTCTTGTATATGAACCAGTCCCAGCGTGGCTTACCGGTACAGCAGTAGCCGCAGCACGCATCTAGCCCATAGCCAGATGCACCAGCATCAACTTATTAAATTCAGGCAACATACCTGAGTACACCAACCTTCCTAAGGAGTATCAATGAGCAAGCTTCCAAAGATTACCGGTCAGGATATGCGCGGGGTGATGGCTTATCCTCCAACTCCAGCGTTGCCCGGCGCAGACGCTGTAGAGGCTGTCAATACTGTGGATCTGCAGGAGACTGAGCGGATGATTCGTTCACTCATTCGTGATGGTGTGGACGCGATCGCATTGAACGGGACCCTAGGCGAGATGCACACATTGTCTCTCGATGAATGGAAATCATTCTCGGCCGCCGCAATTGAGACTGCTCGGGCTGAAGATCCCGATTTTCCGATCTTCGTGGGAGCCACTACCCTCAACACTCGTGATACTGTCGCGCGAATGCGCTACTTATCTGATGTGGGGGCGACTGGCACATTGTTAGGGCGCCCTATGTGGGGCGAGATGGTGCCCCCTGTAATGGAGCGATTCTATCGGGATGTCGCTGAAGCGGTTCCTGACATGGCGATGGTGGTATACGATAACACCGCAGCTTTCCGAGGCATCATTCCTCGATCTGTATACCGGACGTTAATCGACCTCCCTCAGGTAGTGGCTGTGAAGTACGCAGGCGGCGCCTCGGTCGGCTTTCGTTACCACAATGACATGGCACACACCGGGACAAGTTTCCCTCTGATGCCTATTGAGACTGATTGGTTTCCAGCATGGGAGATGTACGGAGAGGAACTGGTCGGTATGGCATGGTCATCGACCACCGCAATGGGCCCCGGTCCAGTTCTTGCACTACGCGATGCGCTTCGCGAGGGCCGCACTGAAGACGCACGCTGGCTGACTGAACGACTGCGCTGGGCCCATGAGCCTTTCCTCGTGGGACAAGACTTCCTGGAATTTGCGAAGTACAACGTTTCACTAGAAAAAATCCGAGTGAATGCGGCAGGATACATGAATACTGGCAAGAGTCGTGTGCCGTACACGGACGACATGGTTCCTGAAGTTCATGTAAAAACCACCCTGGAACACGTCGACCGTTATAAGCAGATTATTCAGGAGATTGAGGACCGGTTCGGAGCCACCTCTGCCAACAAAGTAACCGAAAAGGTGTAAACACATGACGACGGAGTTTGTCGGCACAGAGAAAAACGACGCCGACCTGCACAAGATTCGAGAGGGGATTGAGCAGGGACGTTTCCCCGCTCATGTATTCAACGATCAAAGAATCTTTGAGCTCGAACAGGAGCGACTCTTCAACCGCGCCTGGTGTTTTCTCGCACATGAGTCAGAGATCCCTAAACCGGGTGATTACGTCACTCGTTATATTGGTGACAACAATATTATTGTTGCTCGAGATGAACAGGGCGAGATTCATGCAAGTCTGAACATATGCCGGCATCGCGGCAACATGATGTGCAAATCAGAAATGGGGAACGCCTCTCACTTCCGCTGTTCTTACCACGGGTGGGTTTATAAAAACTCTGGTGAGCTTGTCGGAGTGCCCTACATGAAAGAGGGGTACGAGGGACGGCTCAAACGACGGGACTGGGGTTTGGTGCAAGCCCGTGTGGACAGCTACGCCGGCCTAGTTTTCGGCACGTTTGACCAGACCGCTCCATCGTTGGACGAATACCTCGGTGGGTTCCAGTTTTATCTAGATCTCTACTTGAAACAGGGGATTGCTGGCAGTGAAGTGTACGGGCCACCAGACCACTGGATTACGGAGACGGACTGGAAAATTGCTGCAGAAAACTTTGCCGGAGACGGATACCATACCCCTGTTGCTCATCAATTTGGCTTCAATCTCGGCTACTTCGCATCCTCAGGTGCTACTCACAGCCAAGGCTGGGCTGCCAGCATACCCGGCAGGGGACACGGAATTGGACTAGGGCACACCCCGGGAATGGTTCCCTTCGCTGGTTTCCCCGAAGAACTGGCCGACGAGATGCGGAGCAGCTTCTCTCCCGAACAGACTGAGGTGTTCTCGAACACAAGGACTGCCGTAGCCACAGTGTTCCCCAACCTGTCGTTCCTCATGCAGCCCTTCAGCATGACCCCAGGAGAACCGGGTGTGCGTTTCGTATCAATGCGACTCTACCACCCAATCGGTCCAGGGAAGACAGAAATGTACTCGTGGTGCTTGGTCCCGAAAGACGCCTCCGATGAGTACAAAGAAGATGCATACCGGGCATACACCCTAGCCTTCGCACAGGCCGGAACGTTTGAACAGGACGATTTAGAAAACTGGGAGCGGGTGACGCGATCGGCGGGCTCTCTCCAGGCTCGGAATCTGGAGTTCCCCTACATCATGGGGATGAATAGCGAACGTGACCCGGATTTCCCGGGACCGGGTCACGTAGTGACGCCGTATGTCAACGATTCCAACTTCCGTAACCTGTGGGGCCGTTGGGCGGATTACCTGACCGAGGAAGTGTGAGCGATGGTACTGCAAAACATTGGAACCAACCGTCAACGGGTGGATCGCGAAACGATTACCGACATTCAAGAGTTCCTATACAGGGAAGCCCTGGCTATCGATGAACGTCGCTTTCGGGATTGGCTGACCTTCCTAGCCGCAGACATTCGGTACGAAGTACCGGTGCGTGTTGTGCGGGAAGGGTTAGCGGATTGGGAAGTTTCTCCAAAGGCACGGATCTTCGACGACACCAAAGATACGCTGGAGATTCGTGTTCGTCGGTTAGAAACGGATTTCGCTTGGGCTGAGCAGCCGCCGTCCCGTACACGCCACTACGTGACTAACGTCCTCGTAGACTACTCAGAAGCCCCTCGCGAGTATTTGGTGTCGTCCAACTGCTTGATCTATCGCAGCCGTGGCGATAGTACAGAACCGAACATATACTCTGTGGCCCGCAAGGACACGGTACGGAGTGACGAAGAAGGTTATGTACTCACTCGCAGGTGGGCGGTCTTGGATCAGGCCGTCATCAACGCTCATAACCTGTCCATTTTTATTTGAGTAGCAGGAGAATTCATGACTGACTCACGGACTATGCCAGCTGCCGAAAACCCAGATGAAGGGGAACCTCTGAAGTATCCAGTCGACGGCGGTAATGACGGTCCTATCATTGTGGCCAATGAGTTCGCCGATGTTGTTATACGCAAAATCGAGACTCGCAACGGGGTCCGTTTACAGATTTGGTCTCCACGACGCGGTACCGTCGTTCGATTCGATGCTGTAGCACTAGATTGTCTCAGTTATCAAGAACCGGAGTTCATAACGGACTTGCTTTCCAGGACACCGCAAGCCTAAAAAGTAATTACCTACCCGGCGCATCGTAGCTATCGAGACAACTAAGTATCAATTGCGTCGTCGCGGAACGGTGCCTCCGCGACGACGCACCTGCACCTTTTCAGAGCGCTTCAAGCTATATGCTAAGCATTTGGTGCTGATGAGGTGACTGATGGTGCTAACTCAGGTGGTCACAGTTTACCAGTCAACCAGATTGATACTCGCATCGCTGCTGGGATCAGCATTCAAAATTTCCAACGGAGGCGATCATTACTGTGACTATTATCCCTGTGAAGACAGTATCGACCATGGTTGGGGAGACTCTCTATGAACTCGGTGCCCGCAACGTTTTCGGCGTAGTCGGCAGTGGCAACT
>DEPX01000079.1:7599-7886 GCA_002358975.1 Micrococcaceae bacterium UBA3381
CGTTGATTCGGGAGCCACTTTCTTCAGTGCGCGCCATGAAAGTGCCGCTGTGTCAATGGCTGACGCGCATTTCCGTACCACGGGAAAGCTAGCAGTAGCCAGCGTGCATCAAGGTCCGGGGCTGACCAACGCCATCACTGCTCTGGGCGAGGCAGCCAAAAGTAGAGTCCCACTGCTTGTCATCGCCGGCGACACTTCAGCGGGGTCACTTCGATCAAACTTCTATCTTGATCAATCAGCTGTAGCTGTGTCTGTCGGGTGCCTTACGGACCAGCTTTATCGGCCGG
>DEPX01000079.1:7896-8197 GCA_002358975.1 Micrococcaceae bacterium UBA3381
GGAGACTGTAACAGCCGACATCGCCCGTGCCTACCGAAGAGCCTTGAATGAGCAGAAACCGGTAGTGCTCAATATGCCCTTAGATATTCAGCATGCAACCCGGCCCGAACAACAGACAAAACCATGGCAGCACCAACCAAGCATTCATGTGACTCCTCCAAACAGCACTATTGCTGATCTGGCTGATCGAATCCTCTCTGCTAAGAAACCTCTAATCCTTGGAGGACGAGGCGCCTGGCTATCAGGAGCTCAGAGGGCTCTTCTCCGACTGGCAGATGCCGCGAACGCCCGATTAGCAACT
>DEPX01000047.1:0-1627 GCA_002358975.1 Micrococcaceae bacterium UBA3381
AGCGTGCAACTTCCTGTGATGAACTGTTTTTGGGATAAATTTTACCTCGGCCAGTGTAGGGAACCCTGGTCGATGGTGGGCTGAGCTGGTGGATCCCACGCGTCAGGCAGTGGTGTTCGTCTCAATCCCGCACGACGTTCTACGTAGCTCAAGTGTATTCGGCCCAATGGTAACTACCAGTCCGGATGCGATGCGCTCCCAGGCGTTTTTGGCGTGGATGCGCGATCCAACATAGACACGCTGCGGTTTCGGTTGATGGCGGCAAAGACCTCCTGAGGTCGTGGCTTGGCAAGCCGGCCTGGGTGACCACGAAATGGAGAAATAGTTTCGAGTCCATCGCGTTTGATTTTGTCGAAAAGCTGCCCGATGAGGTCGGTAAGACTACGTGTGCCGTCAGTTTCTTTTTCCAGTGCCCTGAGTATGGTCGCGATGCTGTTGGTCTGGGCGGGATCAACCAGCTGATGTAATGCGGCCAAGTCAATTGTGGTGTTGCTATGCCGAATCGTGCGCAGCCCTTTGGCCTGCCATCCCTTATTACTACCCCGCTGATTTTCCTGCGGCGCCAGGCGTTTTGGTATGCGATGCTTTGGGTCGGGGAAGAGTTCTTGTTCCCGGATCGGTTCGGCCAGTTGTTGGGCTCGTGAGGTGATATCAAATACTCGGTAATGATCCAGCAGTAGAACCCGATCAACAACATCCAGGAAAGCTCCGCTACCGCCAGCGACTAACACGGTGGAGACGCCCTGGTCTTGCCACAGTGCACGAATACGATCCAGTAGGGGAGTGATCGGCTCTTTATCGCGGGGCACTAACTGGCGCATGCGATCGTCTCGGATCATAAAATTGGTGGCCGAGGTATCTTCATCGATAAGTAATGTCGTGGCGCCTGCTTCTAAGGCTTCCATCAGGCCGGCCGCCTGCGAGGTAGAGCCAGAAGCGTTGGTCGTGGAAAATCGCGTGGTATCGGTGCCGGCGGGTAAATCGCGAATAAACGTGGCAATATCGACGTTCACCACACTGCGGCCATCCTCGGCGCGCAATGCCATCGCGTTATCAACGGTAACGGCGAATTCCCGGCCGTCGCCATCAATATGGTTATAGACGCCGTGTTCAAGCGCCCGCAGGAGCGTCGATTTGCCATGGTAGCCGCCACCAACAATCAAGCTGACACCACGTGGCAGTGCCATCCCGGTGATGACACGTCCCGAGGCCAAGGTGAAACTTCGCTGCAGTGAGGCTGGCGACTCAAAGGGTACAGCCTGGTGTGCGGGAGCATCAGAGTTGCCTGCTGCTCGAGGGAGAATTGCGCCATCGGCCACGAAGCCCACCAGGTCGTGTTCCACTAGGCTCTTGCGAAGCGCCATCTGATCGCGAAACAGTGTTACGGCCTCGTCCAGGTCGCGGTGGTCAATGTGCAATATCGCCTGGTTAATGATTTTCGGCAACGTCCGGGTGAGTAAGGTTGCAGCGGCTCGACCGCGGATGCGTCGTCCCTGGGCAGGCAGTGCAGCCTCCATACGAACCACAACTTTGGGGGAGGGGTCGTAGGTGAACACCACTGAGGTGCGTTCCAAGACTTGTTGTCCCGGAGTATCGATGCTTAACTTGCCGGCAGTCTTCCCACCGT
>DEPX01000047.1:1721-3541 GCA_002358975.1 Micrococcaceae bacterium UBA3381
AGCACCAACACCGGCCAAGGTCTTAGGGGCAATGCCGGTGAGGTCTAATGGCACACGCACTTGGATTAGCGATGGTGGGGCGAAAGGATCCGACTGGACTCGATCGACCGAAAGTTCAATGTCATCGGTTAGCCGGTGGGTGCCACTGATGCGTTTATATGCTCCGTAGCCGGAACCGTCGATCTGGTGGAGCGTATTGGCAAGCGTCATGGGCGCAGTCTAACAATTGCGCACCCGGAAGGCCGACACCGTGGAGTAGAGCTCGTAGACTACAGGCATGCGTAATCTCGAATTCGGTGACGAACTTGCCGATGCCATGGCCCCCTATTTGGCGGTTGACCGAACCGAACCGCGACACGAGTGCTGGGTTACCGGGCACATGGTTGCGGGCCTGGATGGTACTGCGGCAATCGGCGGTATAGTCGATGCCCTATCTACTGACGTCGATCAGAAGCTTTTTCGTCAGATGCGCCAGATTGCCGATGTTGTAGTAGTTGGCGCGGAAACGGTGCGACGCGAAGGCTACGGGTTAGTGCGGCTATCTGATCACGCCAAAGCTCAGCGACAGGCCCTGGGGAAACCTCCGACACCACCCATCGCTGTGGTAACGGGCAGTTTGAAATTAGATTGGTCGAAAAAGTTATTCGCTCAAGCCCCGGAACATGCGCCAACTATGGTTATTACCGCCCAATCAGCCGATCCTGACCGCTTGGCCGAAGCAAAAAAGCATGCCACTGTCATAACTGCAGGCCGCGAAGAGGTTGAACCGGCCTCGGCTCTCCAGGCCTTAGCCGATCGGGGCCACAGGGTCGTGTTGTGTGAAGGGGGCCCGACTCTGTTGGGTGAATTCGTGGCAGCAGATCGTCTTGATGAATTATGTTTATCCATTGCCCCGTTAATCGGTGGCGATAACCTACCGGTCATTTTAACCCCGCAGGGTGTCGAAATCTCCCGCTTCAATTTGCAAAACATAATGGCCGAAGAACACACCCTGTTCTTACGCTATGAAGCCGCACGACAGGAAGGGCAATAACTATGAGCCATACTGCGTTTGGCGCTCTGATCAGTGCCGCTGATGAGCCGCTGCTGGTGGTCACAACCGGCAGCGCAAACACCCTTGCCGGATGTTTAGTGAGTTTTCATTGTCAGTCGAGTATGTCTCCGCAGCAGTATTGTCTGTGGCTCTCTAAAGCCAATCAGACCTATCGGGTGGGTTTGGCTGCAACGCACTTTGGCGTGCACTTTCTTACCAGAGACAACGTTGCCCTGGCCAAGCATTTCGGCACGAAATCCGGCGACGAGGTTGATAAATTTGCTGATATCGACTTTGAGATGAGCCAATACGGTGTGCCGCTGCTTTCCGAGTGCGCTAACCGGATGGTCGTGGAGCGTATTTCCGTGCTCGATGACGGCGGCGATCACGTGTGTTTGACAGCTGGGGTGAAGTCAGCAAATGCTACGGACAATTTTGCACCCCTGCGGACCTCACATATCGGTAATTTGCAGCCTGGCCATGCCACCGAAGAAGAGCCACCACTACCCTAAAGGCAAACCCCTTTTTTCATGCGCCGAGGACTTACTTGGTAGGAGTACGATTGATAATCCTGCAAGTTTCCAGCCGTCCCGCATGTAATAAGAAAGACAACCGGTACGATGTATTATCCCGCGACTGAGCTAACCGAGGCTCAAACGCGCCGTAAGCGGCGTCGCTTGCGTCTGATGCTATGGCTGGCCATCGGAAGTATTGCCATGGTGGCGGTATATAGTGCAGTATTTCTGCTCTTGATGCATCGCGAAGGTCAATCCCACACCTGGGTCAG
>DEPX01000047.1:3746-5479 GCA_002358975.1 Micrococcaceae bacterium UBA3381
CGGGTTTCCCGTCGGGTACCAGAAATGCTGAGCGGACATATCGTCTTGGTCGGAATCGACACGGTTACTCAGACACTTATCGCTCGGGCCAAACGTGCCAGAACGCCAACTGTTGTGCTGGTTGATGACCCTTTTGAAGCGGTCCGGCTCAAAGATGAAGGCTATCAGGCGATGGTTGGGCCGCTGGATTCCCCGATGACGTACCGACGAGCGGGAGTGGATCGTGCGGTGATGGTGGTGTCAGCACAAGCCGACACCACAAATACCAACGTGACATTCACAGTGCGTGCCGTCAGCGAGCACGTCACCATCGCGGTAACCGCAGACAAAAAGCCTTCAGTGGATGTATTAGAACTAGCAGGAGCTGACCAGGTGGTGCAGCTAAGCTCCACACTGGGGACCGGGCTAGCTAGCCGAGTACTAGGTACCACGGGACGCTGCCACGTCATTGATTCCCTTGGTAAAACCCTGGTTGCTGAAGCCGCTGTGCAAGGCACGTTATTGATTGGGTTTACCCTGCAACAGGCCCAGCACCATATCGAGTCGCGTGCCAAAATTTTAGCGGTCATGCAGCGCGGTCGGTTGCTGCGACTTGAAGACGACGATCGGCTCGAAGATGGCATGATTTTGATTATTGCCGGATCTCGCCAAGATCTGGATGATTACGATAACCAATTTCAGAACCCACAAAAATTAGAGGGCCCGGTTCTCGTGCTGGGTGGTGGACGGGTCGGCAGAGCAGTTGCCGAGACCTTCGAACAATCACAGGCCGCCTACACCATCGTCGAGCAGGTTAGTTCCCGGGTACCTTCGCATCTGGACGTTATCGAAGGAGATGCCGCAGACTTTGACATCTTAGCAACAGCTGGCCTTAATGATGCCTCCGGCGTGGTTATCACAACGCACGATGACGACCTCAACGTGTATCTGACCCTGTATTGTCGCCGGTTGCGGCCAGAATTGCAGATAATTTCGCGTGCGACGTCTGAACATAACGTGGCGACCCTGTATCGTGCAGGTGCCGACAGTGTGTTGTCTTATGCGGCGATCGGTGCCACCACAATGTGGAATAAGCTTGGGCGTTCACACCGGGTCGTCATTGCTGAAGGCAGCGAACTCTTTACCGTGCCGGTACCATCGTCCATCTCGGCTTCCAGTCTGAAGGATCAACGAATCTACGAACTGACTGGCTGTCACATTGTGGGTGCTCTCGATGCCAATAACGAATTGCTCGTTGGTACCGGTGAAGTGGCAGCTGCCCAAGCTAGCCAGCTGATTTTGCTGGGTGACAGGCACTCCGAGCGCAAATTCCGGAAAATTTACCTAAAAAACCGCTAAACCAACAGATCCATCACTTGGCGAAAGGTTGAAGTCGTAGCAGGGGAGACTTCCACGCCAATAGCTTCAGCTTGCATGCGTTGCTGATTTAACGTGGCATGACCAATCAACACTGCCATGATCGCATCGGTGGTGACGTCGTTGGGCGAAACTTCAGCAATGATCTCTCGCATCCGCTGTCCACCAGTACCCAGCGCAAGAACCGAGGCGGTAAGTTCTGCGGCATCACGGGTACTAAGGATGGTGGTATAAAGTTGCTCTGCTCGCGCCGCGAGGTCATCACGCCAATTGCCGGTCGGCGCATCGACGTCAAGATCAGCAAATAACCGATCAACCATAGCTCCCAGCAATGATTGCTTATCTTGAACGTGCCAGTACAAGGCAGAAACCGTCAC
>DEPX01000166.1:0-365 GCA_002358975.1 Micrococcaceae bacterium UBA3381
AACCTTCATGTTAATACCAATGAACAAATTGACTCGTGGTTTCAAAATCACATCGGGGCCCACGTCGCTTCTCCTCTAGAACAAGCATCCAGTCGGTTAATCAGTAGGTTCCGGGTTCGAGTCCCGGAGGGCGCACCACAAACCCGCATCTGACAAGGCATAACATTCTTGCAGATGCCGGTATCTCTATGCCCAGAACTATAGAATCCACAGTTTTCCCGTAGTTGTCGAAAACCGGTGCACGAACAGGGTACGCACTAATTGTAGTTCTTTACGTGCTTTGTCTTAGCCACCTGACACATTGTGCGGCTCCGCCGCGAACCAGTTGCAACCAAGGAAAGATAAAGATTAGATCATAAATGACG
>DEPX01000166.1:399-4241 GCA_002358975.1 Micrococcaceae bacterium UBA3381
GATGATTGTCCGTCGCTAAATCTGCAGGTTTCGGGTTCGATTTCCAGAGGGTTCATCACAAGTAAACATCTCGCAGAACTCTGGTTTGCGAGGTATTTCTGTGGCTGCTCATGAGTCCGAAGTGCCAGTATGACTATATAATCTGCTAACTATCGAGTTGTGCTAGCTGAATGGGACGTGGGTTCCACAATTAATACCTCGTTATGCAATAGCTTCGAAACGCAAGCGAAGTCCAAGAGCATGCGCAACTTTTACCACCGTCGCCAGCGTTGGATTGCCATCAGGCGAGAGTGCTTTATATAACCTCTCTCGGCTCATACTGGCCTGACGTGCAATTTCACTAAAGTTCTTTGATCGAGCAATGGTACCTACCGCGTGTGCAATCATGCGCGGGTCACGATTCGTGAGGTACGACATGAGCTACGCACTCAACATGCACGAGGTACGTCGAGATCTATCGTCTAGACTATTTTCGTTATACGATTTAAATATGGTTACTGATAAGCAAATCCAGAAGTGGGCAGACGAGGCCGAAGCTGGCTATGACGCCGAGGAATTGAAACGTCGCGGACGCGGTCGTCCCGGTCGCGGTGCTGAGCCGATGCAGGTCGTTGCCGTGCGCCTGACTGCCGAGGAAATCGAAGCACTGGACGAGTTGGCGGCACGAGGGCACATATCACGCTCAGAAGCGATCCGCCGGGCCCTGGCAGATTTTGCGGCGTGAAGATCCACGACAGCGCGTTTAAACACGGAGTGTTGCACGAGGACGCGGTCCAAGCGGCCGACTGGCCCCAGTGTTTCTTTACCGAGTTCTTCATGGACCACTTTTTGGCGTCAGTCGACAAAGACCCGACAATTCACCCAGACGAACAAGACCACCTTATTACTAGGGCTAAAAAACGCTACATTGATCCTCGGGCAAGCCAAAATGCTCAAATCCGAATCGGTACGCTGGTGTGGTACAAGATCATGATGGAACGAGAACTATCTGTACATTTCAAAACCAGGTTCATCCATGATGGTGGTCGAGACCCGGTACTTAGTGTGAAATTCTGTCGGGCGGTGAGATCAGCTTGGAACAGAACCCGAGAAGAAATCGATAAAGAAGCCGAACGCCAGTTCAGCAAACTCAAATAATTTACGACCGCGACGTTTTGACATCCCACTTCTCGGCTCGTCCATTGATATAGTCCCACAGCACGGCACGCGGCGGGCAGGATGAGATCGCGCGCCCGAAGTGTTCATCAAAGGTGTACTCGACAAACTCCAACGCTTCTTTTGGTGCATTGGACCACAGATTGCGGTACATGCTGGAGTGGACTGGTTCACCGTATTTAGCTGTCCCGGTGCGCCAGCTGTAATTCTACTGCCCGCCCCAGTCGTCTTGTTTTTCATAGTGTCCAATACACCGCCTCTCGCGTATACGAAGTACAGCCACGTACTGTTCACAGTTGCTAGCAGATATAGACGGTCAGATGCGCACATCGAGGACAGCAAAGGTCCAGGGGCCTATTGGCAGGGGCTATTACTAGCTTCTAGGGTTGCCAGAAAGCAATCCTTTGACAGATTTCGTGCACATCCTGTTTTGGATACACGCCCGCGGAGGTTTTTTATGAGTGCAACTTCTCTAGCAGATACCGCAGAGCCCGGCACACTAGCAACGAAAATACTCGTGATCCAACCCGATATGGATTGGCCGGCTAGACGGTTTTTGCCGTGGCTGGAACAACAGGGTATTGAGATCGAGCTGGTCAGACCATTCTTAGGTGAGCCAATTCCCCACGAACTGACCGCCGACGGACTTATTGTTCTGGCCAGCTATATGAATGCCTATTCTGACGAGTCCTACCCATGGGTGCCAGACATTCGGAACTTATACCGCCAAGCCGATGAAGCGGATACCCCTGCGCTGGGTGTTTGTTTCGGTGCTCAGCTACTTGCAACCACGTTTGGCGGTGAGGTGTCATTGGATGCACCGTTTGGCCCAGAGATCGGTGTCGTTGAGGCCCACTGGACTCCAGAGGGGCAAGAAGACGACATCGTCGGCGGCTTAAGCCAACCATTTTTGGCCGGTGTGTTCCATGATGATGCCATTAGTCAGCTGCCACCGGACGCTGTGCGGCTAGCGGCTGGAAACACCTATCCTGTCCAAGCCTTCCGACGCGGTGCTGCGGTGGGGCTGCAATTTCACCCGGAAGCTACCCCGGAAATTTTCCGTGAATGGTCGGAAGTTGCGCTGCGCAGATACCCGTGGTTAGAAGAACTGATCAGATCAAAAGTCCATGAATTTGAACGTCTCGATGAGGTGAGCATGGACGAGAAGCAGGCCTTGGTGAACAACTTTATTGACTCCGTCCGGCACACTCAGGCACGAAAAAACAGCGTCGCCCAAACATCGCAGTAGCTGTCAGCCGATCATTGCGGCCACCGGCGCTGATATAACAAGGATTCGGCCTAAATGCCACCCTTTCGAAGTCCAATACAGCGCAGTACGGTGATGGACACGATACATTCCGATCATCAACCGAAAGGAATATAACTCCCCAACGGACCACGGCTTTCCGGTTTTCCTCAACGGGACCATCCGGTAGCGGAAGGAGACCAGTGGTGCACGATACGACTGGGCAATCCCAAGCATCCGAGCCACAGCCCAGTGCTTTTTCCCAGCTGATGCGACCTGTGGTGCTACGGGAACATGCGCTAATAGCCGATGGTGAGCGGGGCGCCGTGATTGGTCCACACGGTAATATTGTCTGGTTATGTGTGCCACGCTGGCACGATGAGCCAGTCTTTAGTTCATTGATCGGCGGCCAGGGACAATACATCATTACCCCGACTGATACCTGGCACGTTTGGGGTGGCGCATACGAACCAGGATCATTGATTTGGCAGGGAAAATGGGTTACTCAACACTGCGTTATTGAGTGCGACAACCTTCTTTCCTACCCGGCTTCAGTGGACGTCGCCGTGGTTTCGCGACGAATCCGTGCGGTATCAGGCACCGCCAAAGTCAGCGTGTACTTGCATCCGGCATCAGGCTTTACCGGCAATACCCTCTCCCAAGCACGCCTAGATGACGACGGGATCTGGCACGGCCAGGTCGATGACCTATATCTGCGATGGCAAGGTGCAGAAAACGCAGTCCAAGCCGATGATGGCGGTTTACAGTTTCAACTGGAACTTGCTGAAGGTCAAGAACAACTGCTCACCCTCGAACTGTCGCGCAAACCCTTACCCGAACGCCCCGTTTCCCCCGAGGAAGTTCCGAAAAGTACCCGGTGGAGTTGGCAGCGCACCGTAGCAAATATTCCACGCCCGGACCACAGCGACGATATCCGACAATCCTATGCGGTACTAACCGGAATGACGTCGAAAGATCACGGGATGGTGGCCGCAGCGACCATGTCACTACCTGAACGTGAGCACGCCCACCGGGATTATGATTACCGTTACTCGTGGATCCGTGATCAATGCTATGCCGGCCAGGCGGTCGCCAAATTAGGACCGAATCCACTCTTAGATGCAGCCCTACGATTTATCACCGACCGCATCCTAGAAGACGGCGACGAACTCAAACCCGCCTACCGGGTCGATGGCGGACCTATACCAGACCAACACGCCATTGGACTACCCGGCTATCCGGGCGGATCCAACATCGCCGGCAACTGGGTTGGTGGCCAATTTCAACTCGACACGTTTGGCGAAGCACTCAACCTTTATGCCCGTGCAGCCGAACACGACGTCATGGACGCATCCTGCTGGCAGGCCGTGCGACTATGCCGAAACATCATCGAAGCCCACTGGCAACAACCTGATGCAGGAGTATGGGAACTCCACGATGC
>DEPX01000007.1:0-140 GCA_002358975.1 Micrococcaceae bacterium UBA3381
TCACCGGACAGACCGTCGTACTAGCCGAAAGCGGTATCAACATGGTGCTCTTGGCTGCCACCATGATAATAACCGTCAGTAATTTTTCCGCACCAAAGCTAACGGTCATGCATGCTCTGCCACATTTGATGCTGTTCATC
>DEPX01000007.1:159-370 GCA_002358975.1 Micrococcaceae bacterium UBA3381
TGTTGCTGTTTCAATAAGCCTTAGCCTGCGGGCGAATCGGTGGTCACTGTCTGGTAGGCGGGCGTAACATATATGGCATGAGTTTGGCCCAAGAAATTAACCGCGTTGTGGCACCGTTTAAGGTCGAAGCACCCTATGAGCCTGCCGGAGACCAACCACAAGCCATCGCCGAATTAGCTGAGCGCATCGAAGGCGGCGAAAAAGATGTGGT
>DEPX01000007.1:554-3534 GCA_002358975.1 Micrococcaceae bacterium UBA3381
TATTATCAGCCGGAAGCCTACGTCCCGCAGACCGATACATTTATTGAAAAAGACTCCTCTATTAATGAAGAAGTCGAACGGTTGCGCCACTCTGCCACTAACGCACTGTTGACACGCCGAGATACGTTGGTCGTAGCTACGGTCTCATCAATCTTCGGGTTGGGTACGCCTGAAGAATATATTGCCCAGATGGTCACCGTAAAAGTTGGTGACATGTTGGACCGCGATGACCTGTTACGCCAGTTCGTCAATATGCAATATGCGCGCAATGACGCCGATTTTCACCGTGGCACATTCCGCGTCCGCGGCGATACCGTAGAAATCATTCCGATGTATGAAGAGCTTGCGGTGCGTATTGAATTTTTTGGTGACGAAATCGACACGATACAAACATTGCACCCTCTGACCGGTGACGTGATTCGTGAAGAAGATGAAATGTACATATTTCCTGCTTCACACTATGTTGCCGGGGATGATCGAATGGCACGAGCCATCAAAGATATCGAAGACGAACTGCGTGTGCGGCTAGAAGAAATGGAATCGCAAAATAAGCTGTTGGAGGCCCAACGGCTGCGCATGCGCACCACGTATGACTTAGAAATGATGCAGCAGATGGGCTACTGCAATGGCATCGAAAACTACTCACGGCATATCGATGGGCGAGCACCTGGCAGCGCACCACATACACTACTGGATTATTTCCCGGACGATTTCTTACTGATTGTCGACGAATCGCACGTTACAGTCCCGCAAATTGGCGGGATGTATGAAGGCGATGCGTCACGAAAGCGCACCCTGGTCGACCATGGTTTCCGGTTACCTTCGGCATTAGATAACCGACCCTTGAAATGGGACGAATTTCTGGAACGTATTGGTCAAACCATCTACCTGTCGGCTACGCCGGGTCCTTATGAACTGTCACAATCCGATGGGGTGGTCGAGCAGATTATCCGCCCAACCGGGTTGATTGACCCAGAGGTGATCGTCAAAGAAACCAAAGGCCAAATTGATGATCTCATGGATGAAATTAACCTGCGCGTAGAACGCGATGAGCGTGTATTGGTCACCACGCTGACCAAACGCATGGCTGAAGATTTGACAGAATATTTAATTGAGCACGGCGTCAAGGTACAGTATTTGCACTCTGATGTGGACACCTTGCGACGTGTGGAGCTCATGACGGAACTGCGCAAAGGCGTCTTCGATGTGCTTGTCGGTATTAACCTGTTACGCGAAGGCCTGGATCTGCCTGAGGTATCACTCGTTTCGATCTTAGACGCGGATAAAGAAGGCTTCTTACGCTCTAACCGGTCACTGATTCAGACCATTGGCCGTGCGGCACGTAACGTCTCCGGCCAGGTACACATGTATGCGGATAAAATCACTGAATCCATGCAGTACGCCATCGACGAGACTAACCGTCGTCGTGAGATCCAAAAGGCTCACAACAAGAAACATGGCATCGACCCGCAACCGCTGCGCAAACGCATTGCTGATATTACTGACCAACTGGCACGTGAAGATGCCGATACCCAAGACCTAATGTCCGGTATGGCCGGGATCAAAACTGGCTTCGATTATGGGATGGGCAATCGCGGTTATACCGCTACGATTACCGAAGAACAACAGCAAGCCAGTATGGAAACAGCCGACGAACAAGTCGCCAAGCTGGCAGCCGTACCTGCCAAGGACCTTTCCGACCTGATTCAGCAGATGTCTGACCAAATGCACCAGGCGGCCATAGACCTCAACTTCGAGCTTGCTGCTCGACTTCGTGACGAAGTCGGCGAACTTAAAAAGGAACTGCGCGACATGCAACGGGAAGGTCACGCCTAGCAGTACCCGCCATGACAATCCCGAACTTCGCAATACTGATGCAAATTAGCTGATATAGTCATAGCCGTACAAGGGAGTATCCCATAAGCCCCGCAGACGTCAGCACGTCGAACATCGTTGTTCGGCCGGATGTGGGCCCCGTATTCTACGTCGGGGGAGAGACTTGTGGTATTTAGGTTTGCTAAAACTAGGAAGGACTCCCTGATATGGAGATCACCGGGTTAACCTGGGGTATCACGTGTGCCGTTATCATCGGGCTCATTGTTTTTGATTACTATGCCCACGTCAAAAAAGCTCACACTCCCACGCTGAAAGAATCTGGGATCTGGTCTGGCATTTACCTGGCCATTGCACTTGTGTTTGGACTTGTGTTTTTTATCTTCGGCGATCCAGGCCATGCGGTTGAATATTATGCCGGGTTTATTACTGAAAAAGCGTTATCTGTCGATAACCTTTTCGTATTCATGATTATCATGACCAGCTTTAATGTGCCGCGAAAATTTCAGCAAAAAGTTCTCCTCTTCGGTATAACTTTTGCGTTAGTAAGCAGAACAGTATTTATCTTGGCCGGAGCTGCCATCCTGGAGTGGTGGTCTGACGCCTTTTATATCTTCGGGATCTTTCTGCTCATCCTGGCCGGCCAACAACTCAAATCAGAATTCTCGTCAGCCGAAGAAGCCGGTGCAGAAGCAGACAATTTCATGGTTCGTTTTGCCAAGAAAGTCTTGCCAGTTACCGACCATTACGCAGAAGATAAACTCACTACCAAGGTCGACGGTAAGCGCCTCGTGACCCCAATGCTATTGGTGATGGTCGCCATCGGGGCAACCGACCTGATCTTCGCCTTGGATTCAATCCCAGCAATCTTCGGATTGACACAAGAACCGTATATTGTCTTTACGGCTAATGCCTTTGCGCTATTAGGGCTGCGTCAACTGTACTTTCTCATCGATGGCTTGCTTGACCGCCTGGTATACCTGGGTTACGGCCTGGCTGCGATACTGGGCTTTATCGGTATCAAATTGATGCTGCACGCATTAAGCCAAAACAACCTACCATTTATTTATGATGGGCAAGACGTTCCGGTACAAGAACCCACTACCGGTATCTCACTGATGGTCATCCTAGTGATCCTAGTTGTTAC
>DEPX01000007.1:3643-6833 GCA_002358975.1 Micrococcaceae bacterium UBA3381
TTGAACAGCGCAAAACAGCAGCTCAAAAAATGGATTTCTGGACACAACAGGCTGAGGCAACCGAACACCGCTACTTGGATGAACTGATTGACCATAAAGACCGTTGGTCAGCCATTATCCGTGTTGCTCACGAAACTCGTTTAGAAGACGCCAACCGTCAAGGAATACCAGCGCTAGTATCACAGAAAATCGTAACTACCGATGGACCTGTACTATCACCAGACACCAATGGTAAAACAGCCAATGGCCACAAGACAGATACCGAGCAGGAATAACTCCTAGGCGAGGTTAGGAGCGGTTAATCATAGCATGAAGGCGCTGAAAGATCTCCGCGCCGGCTTCCCCGATGCCATCGTGGTGCCACGCATCAGATTCCCATATCTGCAGGTTCTTGATCTGCTCAGCTGAGACTAATGATAGGTCGCGTTCAACGAATACGTCGTCGGTATATACCAATGCGGCTGCCGGCACGGAGTTTTTAGCTAATTGATCCAGATCATACAGCGGGCCCCAGTCGGTGTATTGTGCAAGTATTTCGGTGGCTTCCGCCATGGGTTGTAAAGCAGGATCCAGTTTGATGTACCAGTCGAAACACATTTCACCGGTCAACAGGGGCGTATCAGCTTTTTTCGGGTCAAAATCCGGGTGTTCCGTCAATACCCGTTGGGCCGCCCAGTCCGTCGGCTGAGCTCCGGGTTGTGCATAAATAGCTTCATGCAGAACGAGATACAGGGGGTTCGTCGCCCGTGAAACTTGGTTATATACGGCGTCCAAGAATGTATCCGACAGCCTCTGCGTGCCGGGAGTGAACGCTTCTTGCAGGGTATAGTGCAGTGCATCAATGCGGGTGTTGGCGCCCAAATGCATGCCCAAGGCTTGCACACGTCCGACAGTCAGTGGTGAACCATCTGGCAATACAGTGTCGCCTTGCCGAACACGCTGATAGATGGCCGTGAGCGTTTCGAAATCTGCGGGATAACGATGAAAATATTCCTGGTTTCGAGCACGCATACGCTGATAGGTTGCCTGCAAAACCTGATCAGCAGGGCCTTGCAACGGTGGGATACCGCCGGTAATCATGGACCCGGCAAGCCCTTCAGGAGCAAAGGACAGATACGTTAGGGTGCAGAAACCACCAAAGGATTGTCCCAGTGTGACCCACGGTTCCGAGCCCAGCCCTTTGCGAATCGCTTCGGCATCAGCCACGATATTCGGGGCACGAAAGTGCCGTAAATATTGGGCCTGTGCTTCCGGTGCTCCGCGCTCGGGTAATGTGTAACGGTTAATGGGTGTGGATAGGCCGGTACCACGCTGGTCCAGCATTAGCACGCGGTAATGTTTAAGGGCTTCAGCCATCCATCCGCTCACTCGAGAGGGCCGTGTTCCCTTTCCACCGGGCCCACCTTGTAGGAATAATAACCATGGTTTTCCCTCACCCCCGTCAGCACAGAATTCTCGAGCGTATACGGTGATAGCCTCACCGTCGGGGTTGGTATAGTCCAGCGGGACAGTGAAAAAATGGTCGGTAATGTTTGTACCGTCCTGCATCCGGGATGCGGCACCGGGGTGATGAGTTGCGGTAGTCACGTGGTCTCCTTCGGATAAATAACGGTTAGATGGCTGGGGTGCCAACGGATAAGGTCGTTACAGCTGGAGACCCTTGCTCATTAGAGGCTTCTAGATGTACCACAGCGTTAATTGCGAAATCGTGGTTGCCAGGGGGATCGACCAAAACCTGTGACACCAACCAGTAGTCACCGGCGGTTGCTCCAACATCAGCCAATTCGGCGTTAGATAATCCAGGGCGTGTGTCGATGCGGAAAAATTCCGGGGCGCGCGCCGTGGGGGAATCGTCAAGATCTTCATACTGGTCGAAGAAATCGTCTAAAGCATCAGCCCAGTTATCCGAAGTAAAGGGCACTGCACCATCGGGTAGATAGTCCAAGGATTCCAACCGGGTGTCTTGTTCATCACCAAACAGCTGTACTCGGTGGAACATCGCATTGCGCACCATAACCGTGAATACCGCGGTGGTTTCGGTAAGTTTGGGCGCTTCTGGTGGGGTGATGGCCTCGTGATCGGCAATGAGCTGATCCACGTCGTCGGTCAGCATGTTTTCCCACTCTTCCAGTAGCGATGAGTCGGTTGTGACAATAATAGTTTCTAACCATTGCTGCAGCAGGTCGAGTTCTTCGGTACGTAATTCTTGCGGGATCGTTTGGCGCAAAGCCTTTGCTGCGTCCGTAAGATAGCGCAACAGCACACCTTCAGAGCGGGCAATACCGTAGTAGTTGACGTAATCGCCAAAGCCCATGGCACGCTGGTACATATCACGCACCACAGATTTGGGCTGGAGTTCAAATTCTGCCAACCAGGGCGCACCCTGCCGGTACAGTTCAAACTGTTGGTTGAGCAGTTCTCCTAACGGCTGGGGATAGGTGAGGTTGTCCAGCACGTTCATGCGCTCGTTATATTCGAGCCCGTCGGCACGCATCCGGGCCATTTCTTCATCACGCAGTTTGCGTAATTGTGCGGTGAGTACTTGTCGAGGGGCTTCTAGCGTGGCTTCGATGATGGATACCATGTCCACCGCATAGCTGGGGGAGTTAGGATCCAGTAGATCAAAGGCGGCTAATGCGAAGGGAGAAAGTGGCTGATTCAAAGCGAAATCGGCTTGTAATTCCACGGTCAATTCAAGACGGTTGCCCCACTCGTCAGGGGTATTGTGGGCGACGACCACTTCGGTGACCAATAGCTCACGCAAAATACCAATGGCCCGGCGCTGTAATTGCGCTTTGGCGGCTTTGGTTTCGGCTGAGCGCAGGATCATGCGGCGCACCGCGGTAATCGGATTACCCGGTCGAGCCAGGATGTTCAGCAGCATTGAGTGGGTGATTCGCATCCGAGACATCATAGGTTCTGGTTGAGCAGACACTAGTTTGTCGAAGGTCGCTTTTGACCAAGAAACAAAGCCTTTAGGTGGAGTCTTTTTAGGTTGCGATTTTGTCGACTGGGCGATTCGGCGTGCGCGTTCGTCCTCGTTTTTAATGCTGGCAAACTTTTCGGTTGCTTTCTGCTGGGCCAGCTGGTTTTCGATAATGTGCTCTGGCGCCTGCACCACGACGGTTCCGGCCGTATCAAATCCGGCTCGACCGGCACGGCCAGCAATTTGGTGAAACTCTCGGGCATT
>DEPX01000086.1:0-9527 GCA_002358975.1 Micrococcaceae bacterium UBA3381
CGCCCTGCCGTTAGCAATTAAAGCAGCCCACGGCGGCGGTGGCCGTGGGATCAAAGTCGTACGCAAGCGGTCTGAAATCCCTGAAGCTTATGAGTCCGCTGTGCGCGAGGCAACCGCTGCGTTTGGGCGTGGCGAGTGCTTTGTGGAGCGATTCCTCGACTCACCACGACACCTAGAGACGCAGTGTCTAGCAGATAGTGGTGGCAACGTAGTGGTAATTTCCACTCGTGACTGTTCCCTACAGCGCCGCAACCAGAAACTTGTTGAAGAAGCACCTGCCCCGTATTTGAGTGAGGAGCAAGAACAACAACTTTATGATGCCTCCGTATCGCTATTACAAGAAGCCGGTTATGTAGGCGCAGGCACATGTGAATTTCTTATTGGACAAGACGGTACAGTCTCATTTCTGGAGGTCAATACTCGTCTGCAAGTCGAACATACGGTTTCAGAGGAAGTCACCGGCATTGATTTAGTTCGCGAACAGTTCCGCATAGCTCGCGGTGAGCTCTTAGGTTACGACCACCCACAAGTCGATGGTCATTCGTTTGAATTCCGCATCACAGCTGAAGACCCTGGCCAAAACTTTATGCCAGCTCCCGGCACCATTACCAAGATGCGGCTGCCCGGTGGCCCAGGTGTACGTATTGATACCGGCATTGAAGAAGGCGAAACGATTTCTGGCGCTTTCGATTCGATGGTTGCTAAGCTCATTATTACGGGGACAGACCGTAAACAAGCGCTACAACGTTCCCACCGGGCGTTGACAGAGATGCGTATTGCAGGGTTGGCCACTGTACTGCCGTTTCATCGCAGGGTAATTCAAGATCCCAACTTTGCACCGGAACTAGATCAACCCGAACAAAAAATTCCAGCAGATGGCCCGTTCACTGTCCACACTCGGTGGATCGAAACAGATTTCATCAATGATTTGCCACCCCAAGTTAACCCACAGGGTATGCCAGAAGCCGAGGAACAAGATCGCCGAGCTGTCACGGTTGAGGTCAACGGTAAACGTGTTGAAGTCACCCTGCCCGACTCACTGGCTGGCATTGCTGCGGTTGAATCGAAACCTCAACGTCGTCGTCCTTCGCGTAGTGCAACCGGCACAAGTGGTGCCACCGCTGCTGGCGTTTCAGGCGACACCGTTACCTCCCCCATGCAGGGCACAATCGTCAAGCTGGGTGTCGAAGTTGGCGATGAAGTTTCGGAAGGCGACCTGATTTTAGTTCTAGAAGCCATGAAGATGGAACAACCAATCATCGCCCATAAGGCCGGGACGGTCATTGAGCTGACCGCCGAGATCGGTAATAGTGTAAACGCTGGAGCCTCGCTGGCAACCATCGAGGAGTAACATTTCACTGGGCTGTGACGTGCAGAATAATTTGCCAGTACACTAAGTCATGTTTTTACAGGTGACATCCAGCTTCCCACACATGTCATTTGAAATATTTTCATATCCGTTACGAAAGTACTCCCGATGAGCACCCAACAAACAGCGACTCCACGTGGTGTACAGGACAGTGATCTTGGCGTTGCGCGCTGGAAAATTATCCTGGCCTCACTAGTAGGCACCACAATTGAGTTCTATGATTTCTACATTTATGCCACAGCGGCTGTCTCAGTCTTCCCGCTAATATTCTTCCCGGGAGACAATCCGCAGATCGCCCTACTTGCTTCAATGGCTACTTTCGGAGCAGCCTTTGTGGCTCGGCCGCTTGGTTCAATCATCTTTGGCCACATGGGTGACCGGATTGGCCGGAAGGCAACGCTGATTGGTGCGCTGCTGACGATGGGAATTGCCACTTTTGTAATTGGCTTGCTTCCCACCTATTTCACTATTGGCCTGTGGGCGCCGGCGCTGTTAACTATCATGCGCTTCTGCCAGGGGCTTGGTCTTGGCGGTGAGTGGTCAGGCGCAGCACTTCTAGTAACGGAAACAGCGAAACCTGGAAAACGCGCATTTGCGGCTATGTGGCCACAACTTGGCGCTCCTTTCGGTTTCTTATTAGCCAATGGGTTCTTTCTGCTACTCACCCTGGCGTTCGGCTATGACTCGGCTGAACATGGCGGCGACCATGCATTTATCGATTGGGTATGGCGTGTACCGTTTTTGATTTCGATTGTTATGGTGGCCATTGGTCTGTGGGTACGAATCTCGCTTGAAGAAACCCCGGTATTCAAAGAGGCAGTAGCTAAAGATCAACGCGTCAAAGCCCCACTGAAAGATGTCTTCGCCAAGAGCTGGTGGGCATTAATCTTGGGGACTTTTATCATGTACGCGACCTACGTGTTGTTCTATTTGATGACCACTTGGATTCTTTCCTACGCCATAGCAGGCGCAGATGCAGGCGGCCTGGGGACATCATATAATGATTTTCTGATTATCCAACTGATTTCCATTTTGTTCTTTGCCGCATTCATTCCCGTATCCGGCTATCTAGCAGACAAATTTGGTCGCAAACCCACCATGCTGGTCATTACTACACTGATGATAATTTTTGGCCTGCTTTTTGGATGGTGGCTCAATGCTGACATCATTGTCAATGCTGACGGCACGTTGAACACCCTGCGTATGGTGCTGTTTATGATCGTCGGTATGGCGCTGATGGGTCTAACCTTCGGTCCAATGTCAGCGATCCTACCCGAACTATTCCCAACGGAAACTCGGTATACCGGTTCCGGGGTCGCCTACAATGTGTCATCCATTCTTGGCGCAGCGCTAACGCCGTTTATTGCTACCTGGCTCATGGGTAACTTTGATGTTTCATATGTTGGCTACTATCTTGCTGGGGCCTCGGTGATAACCCTGATTTTCCTGGCATTGAGTCCCGAAACGAAGTACCGCTCCCTAGCAGATTTCGACGTCGATGAGGTCCAACGCGGCAACTAGACCGACCCTAAGACACAAAAAAAGCCCAGACAAGTGTCTGGGCTTTTTTGTTTCCTTATCTAACGTTGCGCATAATTCTCTGCATAATCCAGATACCACTGCAACACGGATGGGTCAGCTGCAGTTTCCTTTGATACCTTTTGGGCAGCCATTCCTTGCAGTACTCGCTTCACTGGGACTTCCATAAGTTTGCCGGTCTTCGTCATTGGCACCCCTGGAGCAATAATGATCTCGTCGGGTACATAACGCGGCGAAAGTTTCGTCCGAATTGCCTGTATGACCTTGTCTTTTAGAACATCGGCACTAGCTGTTGGATCATGTGGCACCACGAATAGCGGCATGTAGTAGTCACCGTCGTGTAGCTCGGCACCAATGACCATTGATGCCGCCACCTCATCCAGAGCATCGACTACCTGGTACAGGTCGCTGGATCCCATCCGTATGCCTCCGCGATTGAGCGTGGCATCAGAGCGCCCGTGAATAATGAATGACCACCGTGGAGTTTTGGTGGCGAAATCACCGTGATACCAAACGTGCGGGTCTTCGAAGAAATATGCTTCACGGTATCGTGAGCCGTCGTCGTCATTCCAGAAATATAGCGGCATAGTCGGCATAGGTTCGGTGATTACGAGCTCACCCACCTGATCGGTTACCGGCTGACCAGACTCATCAAAAACATCCGCTGCCACACCCAATGCCGGGCCCATCAGCTCATTGCTATATACCGGATCCATGGGATTGGAACCAACGAAGACTGAACACACATCGGTACCGCCTGAATCTGAACGCAGTCGAAGGTCACTTTTGACCGCTGCATAGACCCATTCCCATGTGCGCCCCGGCAGTGGTGAAGCAGAAACCAAAATATCGGTGAGATTCGATAGGTCGTATTGTTCTTTGGGTACCAAGCCAGCCTCTTGTACACCGGTCAGCACAGCAGCGCCACAACCAAACAAACACGCTTTTTCGTTGGCCAGAATTTCAAATTGCCGGCCTACTCCCCCGGCAAAGACTCCTCCAGAGTAGGTAATAGCCTTGGCACCGCTAATCAAGGCGCCAACGAGCATGTTCCATAACATCCAGGTCGTGGAAGTGGAGATGTAAAACGGCTCTCCAGCTGGCACCTTGTAATGTAGCCCAAATGATTTAGCGATTTCTAAAACAGTGCCGCCCTGACTTTGCACAATACCTTTGGGCGTACCAGTAGTTCCCGAGGAATACAGCACCCATAACGGATGTGAAAAATCTACGCGATCAAATTCGGGTTGGCAACCATTAGCCACAATATTTGACCACAGCTCGCTGGACACGTTGTGCTTGCTGACAAGCGGGGCGACGTCCGCAGTTGATGCTGTCCCGGTATTTTCGACCAAGACGTGGTGGGTCACAGTATCCAGCTCGCCCAGCAGGGCGTCAAGGGCGCTAACCTGGTCACGAATTTTGCCATTGAGTTCCAGACCATCGATGGTGACAAATACTTTTGGTTCCAGCTGCTGGAAGCGTGTGACAATACCTGGCACACCGAAATCTACATTAACCACCGACCAAATAGCACCGACCGCCGCTGTGCCAAGCAACCCAACGACGGCTTGGGGAATATTCGGCAGTGCAGCGGCAACAACGTCACCATGTTTAACTCCGATTGACCGAAGGTGTTCGGCAAAGGCCCCGACTTGTTCGTTGAGCTGTTGCCAGGTCAGTGCGGTGCGGTTCATTGATTCGTCGAGTCCCACCACGGCTTCGTGGTCGGCCATAGTTTGGACATGGCGCAAGATATTTTCCGCGTAATTAATTTTGGCGCCCTGACCCCAAACAGCGTCTGGCATCTGGCCTTGCACCATTGGACCGGTCGGTTTATCGCCGATGACGTCAAAATAGTCCCAGATTTCAGTCCAGAACGTTTCCAGTTCATCAACAGACCAATTCCATAAGTCCAAGTAGGTACTCATGCTGCGTTGATGTTTAGTATTCATGTCCTGCATGAATTGGTTCATTGCAGTCGCCTGAATTTGCTCAGAGCTTGGCTCCCACAGCATATGTTGCCTCAAGATGTCTCCCAACTACGTACTGATCTTTCGCCTCTAAGTTAATGCACGTTAACTTAGTGAACAAGGACGCACAGCTATAGATTGTAGTTGAGATCACACCCCGGTGTGTGTTTTTGGGCTAGAACTCTTCTCTTCGGTGCAGTTGACGGGCGACTTCAGCTACTGTGCCAGTCAGTGAAGGATAGATCGTAAACGTCTCTGCTAAATCGTCAACATGCAATTTGTGTGTCACTGCTAGCGATAACGCATAGATTAGATCTGATGCTTGCGGTGCGACGATGACACCGCCAACCACATGCCCGGAACCACTGCGCGCAAAGATTTTAACGAAACCTTCGTCAACGTTCATCATTTTAGCTCGAGGATTTGTGGCCATGGGGATCACATACTCGTCCACTTGGTAGTCACCAGTGGATATCATTTCATGGGTCAACCCCACAGTGGCAATTTCTGGGGAGGTAAAAATATTGGACGCAACTTGGTTACGTGAAAAGGGTTTTACGACATCGCCCAGTATGTGATTTACGGCAATGCGGCCTTGCATAGCAGCAACCGAAGCTAATGCAAGACGCCCAGTGCAGTCACCGGCGGCATAAACTCCTGGCACCGAGGTTCGCGAGACCGCGTCAATTTTAATGTGGCCAGAAGCAGTCGTGTCTACCCCGACCTCGTCAAGGCCAAGGTTACTGGTATTGGGAATGCCTCCTACAGCCAATAAACAATGCGACCCTTCTACATACCCGCCCCCGGTTAGCGTTACCCGTACGCCGTCCTTGATTCGGGTGACAGATTCCGCTCGAGTTCGAGAAATCACGTTGACGCCGTTTGCCGAGAATGCTTCTTCAAGCACTTTTGCTGCATCAGGGTCTTCGCCTGGTAGCAGGGTCGTTCGTGAGGACACCAGCGTTACGTTTGAACCAAGCAGCTGATATGCCGAGGCGAATTCGGCGCCAGTGACTCCAGAGCCCACCACAATCATGTGCTCTGGCAGTTCCTTCATTGAATACAGCTGTTTCCAATTAAAAATTCGTTCACCATCAGGTTGAGCGGTATCAAGTTCACGAGGTGAAGCTCCGGTAGCAATCAACACCGCATCGGAGGTGACTTTTTCGATATCACCCTGCACCGTGGTGACTTCTACCATGTTGCGGTCGACAAATTTGGCTTCGCCCATCAAGATACGAACGCCATTGGCTTGTAGTCCATGGCGAATGTCCTCGGATTGTTCAGATGCCAACCGTAGTAGACGACGATCAATGACACTCATATTCGATCTGACCGACTTGGCATCGAATTCCAAACCGAGACTCGGTGCTCGCATCATACGTCGACGAGAATCGGCCGAAGCAATTAATGTTTTTGATGGCACCACATCGGTTAGCACCGCAGAACCACCGATGCCGTTGCGCTCGATGAGGGTGACTTCGGCACCGAATTTTGAGGCTACCAATGCTGCTTCGTAGCCACCGGGGCCACCGCCGATAATGGTGATGGACGGACGCGGGACAATTTCAAATGTGCTCACGCGTCTATTGTGGTCTGTTTTCGTCCAGAATGCACAATCACTACGCCAATTGCAGTTGTATTGCATTGGAATTAGGGGCATGCGCCGATACAGTGGTGGCTGTGAGCGATACCAATACCTTTTTAAACGGTGACCATCCCGGATTTGACTTGGCGCGGCAGGCAGCAGACGCCATCCATCAGCAACTGAACATTACACGCCATGATATCGGTGTGGTATTAGGTTCCGGGTGGGCACACACTATTGAGGCACTCGGCCAAATCAACGGCAAAATAGCCTTTGCCGAAGTTCCAGGACTAGGCAGCGACGCCGTTGCAGGTCACGTCCAAGAAGTCACCTCGGTGAGCTTACCTGATGGTCGCAATGTGCTCGTTTTTGGTTCGCGGAGTCATTATTACGCACGACGGGATATCCAGGCGGTTGCCCATGTTGTGCGCACCATCGCTGCTTCCGGGGCCACCACTGCGGTCTTAACCAACGGCTGTGGCGGTCTCAAGGCCGACTTCTCACCGGGCACCCCGGTGCTCATTTCTGATCACATCAACCTCACCGGGGCCACCCCATTAGTGGGCCCGGAATTTGTGGACATGACCGATGCGTACTCACGTCGTCTTCGCACCATTGCTAAACAAGTTGATCCCAGTCTGACCGAAGGCGTTTATGTGCAATTTGCAGGGCCCCAGTATGAGACACCCGCCGAAGTTGCCATGGCAGATAAGTTGGGTGGAGATTTAGTTGGAATGTCTACCGCGCTAGATACCATCGCAGCTCGCCACGCAGGGCTTGAAGTTTTAGGCCTATCGCTAGTGACCAATGCAGGCGCCGGTGTCACCGATGCGCCGTTATCCCACGACGACGTGATCGCAGCAGGACGGACGGCGGCACCGCGCGTCTCCAAGCTTCTAGCCGAGATCATTCATGCAATCTAATATCGAGGAGTTACTGGCTACAGCCCATCAATGGATGGAGCTTGATCCAGACAACGCCGAAATTTTGGCTACCGAAATCATCGCAGCCGAAGCCGACGAATCATGGGCCATCACCGCTTTAACTGCGCGTTTTGCCGGGTATCTGACGTTTGGAACGGCCGGTCTGCGAGCGCCTTTAGGCCCGGGGACAACACGAATGAACCGCGTAGTGGTACGCAGAGCTGCCGCCGGGATTGCTGAGTTTGCACTGGACCGCACAACATCCCCGGTCATTATTATTGGCTATGATGCGAGACATCGTTCACGCGAATTTGCCCAGGACTCGGCCGCTGTATTCACTGCCGCTGGTTGTCGAGTGAAACTCATGCCCAGCACGACTCCGACACCACTGCTGGCTTTTGCCCTCCAGCGTTATAAGGCTGATGTAGGCATTATGGTCACTGCGTCACATAATCCACCGGCCGATAACGGTTATAAAGTGTATCTGGGTGCTAGCTGTGTTGAGCCTGACGATGCCGCGGGCGCGTTCGCTCAGATCACCTCCCCTACGGATCAGCGCATCGCAGAGCACATCCAGGTCTGGAATATTTCCGATACTCTGCCAGCTCTTGCATCTACTGGTTGGGAATTCGTGCCCGAGACGATTGTGGATGAGTACGTGACCGCGGTTAGCCAATTTTTAGACGAGCTCTCGCCCACAACTGAACGTGCAGGGCTGAACATTGTCTATACACCCATGCATGGTGTTGGCGCCGGAGTGTTTTGCCAACTTATGTCAGCAACCGGTTTTGACACAATGGCTCTAGTTGATCAGCAAATTGATCCGGACCCAGATTTTCCTACTGTGGCATTTCCCAACCCAGAAGAGCCAGGCGCCTTGGATCTAGCCGTTTCGACGGCCAATTCGCTTCCCGAGACTGATCTGATCATCGCTCATGACCCTGACGCTGATCGGCTTGCAGCCGCTGTGCCGGTCAATGGTGAATGGCACCGGTTATCTGGTGATCATATCGGGTTGCTTTTGGGGGCACGTTTGATGCCGCATGTAGCAGCCAACGGGCTCGTTTTAGCAAATTCAGTCGTTTCTGCGCCTCAATTAGCTAAACTCGCCAGTCAAGCACAGCTTGAACACCGCGTTACTCCAACAGGTTTTAAGTGGATTTGTCGGGTCGATAATCTGGGTTTCGGTTACGAGGAGGCCCTCGGCTATGCGGTCGCACCCCATCTGGTTAAAGATAAGGATGGGCTCAGTGCTGCTGCTGTGCTAGCAGACCTAGCCGCCGAGTTAAAAACTGCAGGTAGCGACCTCGTCACCTATCTTCATGAACTTAGTGCCCAAATTGGTCCGAGTGTGACGGATCAAGTTTCGGTGCCGGTACCTTCCCCAGCAGTTGGAGCTGGCCTCCTTGATGATCTGCGGAAAAACCCACCGTTGCAACTTGCACAGCAAAGTCCAGTAGTCGTTGTTGATTATGCCAATCCTCAAGCTGGTCTGGCACAAGAATATGGTCCTATGAATATGATCGAGTTTTCGACCGAGGGCACAGTCCATGCACGATTAATGCTTCGACCTTCTGGCACGGAACCGAAGGTAAAATGTTATGTATCGGTCTCAGCTGCACCGGGCACAACCTTTAGTACTGTGCAAGCAGCTATGGATGGCCTGCGGGAAGAAGCAGCCAACCTGGTTAAAATGGTTTAAGGAGGGACCGTGTCAATTATCGCAGCGCTACACCCCACCGAGGTGGATGCGTTATCACCTGGACAATTAGCCGGCCTGATTGATCACACGCTACTCTCACCGACCGCGTCCGCCCAGGACATCGACACGCTGTGTGATCAAGCGATGACATATGGCACAGCTTCCGTCTGTGTTCAACCAGTCTGGGTCGCCCGTGCCGCAGAACAACTAGCCGAGTCCAGCGTCAAGGTCTGTACCGTCATTGGTTTCCCAACTGGAGCGCACACCCCCGAAACTAAAGCTTTTGAAGCGTCCCAAGCGATTGCACACGGTGCTGACGAACTGGATATGGTTATCAACCAGGCGGCAGCCCTGTCGGCTGACACCGACTTACTCGTGGCAGACATAAAGGCCGTCGTTACAGCTGCACAAGACTACAAGGTCCTGGTCAAAG
>DEPX01000086.1:9593-11942 GCA_002358975.1 Micrococcaceae bacterium UBA3381
AAGCTGCTGTAGCCGCCGGCGCCGATTTTGTAAAAACTTCCACTGGCTTTGGTTCCGGTGGTGCCACGCTGGAAGATATCGCCCTCATGCGCCAGACCGTCAGCGATCAGGCTGGAGTCAAAGCATCCGGTGGCATTCGTACCCGGCAAGACGCATTATATATGCTTAAAGCTGGCGCAACGCGGCTTGGTGCCAGCGCCACGTACGCTATTGTTAGTTAACAACACATCATCGCACCGTCGCCCAGGCTAAACTGGCGATAATAACTTTTCTGACAGAACGAGGTGTCCCCGTTGATTCGTGACGGCAAACCAACAGATTACTCCGGCCAAGGCAACACCGCTGGCAATTTTATTGCTTTTATCATCCTGGTAGTTTTATTTGTTGTTGGATTGTACATGTTCAATTTCCTTGCCTTTGAAAATGTATGGTTCCCTATGTCCAGTGTGCTGATCTTGGGCGCCCTTGCGTTTTTCATTCCGAAACAAATAATTGGTAAATCCAATACCGTGGATTATGAATTCGTAACCGACCCTACCCACGAAACGCATTCCCCTAATCTGTAAAATAGCTCATCAAAAACTTTTAAAACAGCACCCGGGTTCTAACCCGGGTGCTGTTCTATTTTCGTGCTGGTTTCTCGTCGGCAGTTCAGGCTTGGCCAGTACCTTGTGAGTATGATCTAAACGGTTAACTCATTAGCAGCAACTTCCTATCAGCATGCGTTTCAGTAATAGAGTAGCCACCCGCTGGCCGTCGACTGCAGTAGGTTTATGTCCGCCACGAGACCAGCCCAGAATATCGGGATTGACCTACTCCGAGTCTTTTCGACCATGATGATTGTGGTCGGCCATGCGCTGGCCATTTCCCCACGACACACTGTTGACCACCTGGCGGATGCCACTGTTTTTTATGCTATCCGGCTTTTTCTTCAGACCGAGCCGAGCGTTAAAAGGCCGAAGCCACGGGACGTTGGGATAGCCTTATCATTCCGTATCTAAGCTGGTCTGTTGTGATAACAGTGTGGCTGATCGTCGTGTTGTAACCCAGCAGGAGCCAAATATTTTTCTCACCGCCACGGCGAAGAATTTTAGTTCTCCCCAAAGACCGTATTGATAAACTCGCTTGCCCATTCCAGCAAATCAGCATCTACAAGATCCTTGCCCGTAACGGCTGATGTTTTAGGCCGTGGTACCATAATCGCCTGGAGCGGCGCACGGTAAGCCGCCCCCGGATACATCCGTTGCATTCGCATTACCCGTGAGTCTGGCAACTCATTCACGGGACCAAATTTGATGTTTTTGCCCATCAACATGATTTCGTAAATTCCGTAGGTGCGAGCTGTGTTTCGGAAATTGGCTACCGCCACTAGGTTTTCAGCTGGTTCTGGTAACGGACCATACCGGTCGTTAAGTTCCTCAACGACGGCTGCTACGGCATCGGCATCCGTGGCCTGTGCCAGGTTCCGGTAGGCTTCTAACCTAAGTCGCTCACCTGGAACATAGTCATGTGGCAGGTGAGCATTAACCGGTAACTCAACTTTGACTTCTTGCGGTGTGGTGTCTTCTTCGCCTTTGAAGTCTGCTACAGCTTCACCCACCATGCGAAGATACAAGTCAAAACCTACACCGGCGATATGTCCTGATTGCTCTCCACCAAGTAGATTTCCTGCCCCCCGGATCTCTAAGTCCTTTTGGGCTAACTGCAGTCCGGACCCAAGTTCGTTATGTGTAGCCACTGCTTTGAGACGCTCCATGGCGACTTGATTAAGTGGTTTACCAGCGTCATAAAGGAAATACGCATAGGCCCGATCGCGGCCACGGCCAACACGACCACGCAGCTGGTGCAACTGCGACAGCCCATAACGATGTGCATCTTCAATAATCAAGGTATTGGCGTTGGCGATGTCCAAACCGGTTTCGATAATGGTAGTTGAGACTAGAACGTCGTACTCCTTTTCCCAAAAATCAACCATGATTTGTTCGAGGGTGGATTCAGCCATTCTTCCGTGCACGACTGCAACACGGGCTTCTGGGATCAGTTCTTGAACTCGTGCGGCCACCTTATTGATCGTATTGACACGATTATGTACGTAAAACACTTGCCCTTCCCGCATCAATTCACGACGAATAGCAGCCGTGATTTGTTTATCGGTATAGGGGCCTACATAGGTCAACACCGGGTGGCGTTGTTCGGGAGGGGTAGCCAGTGTCGAAGTTTCCCGGATGCCTGTCATAGACATTTCCAAGGTACGAGGTATTGGTGTGGCGGTCATTGCTAACACATCCACGTTAGTGCGCATTTGTTTGAGCTTTTCTTTGTGCTCCACACCAAAGCGCTGTTCTTCAT
>DEPX01000118.1 GCA_002358975.1 Micrococcaceae bacterium UBA3381
GTTATGATAAAGCACTACAAAGTACAGTAAAGCATATCAATAACAGTGCACAATACTTAAAAAAGCTGGTGTTATATGGGGTTTTGGAGTACAATAGAACTAAGAATCCCACTCCGACCTTCATCATTCTGGTTCTATTGCTATTCATGTTCTAGGTTCCTACTACTTGTAACTTCTTTCTCAGCGCTCGCCGGAGGCCACCGTGAAACTGACCTCGCTACTACCGGATATCGGTGTGCCAATATCTACGGCGCTCATAAACGAAAATGAGGTCGATGAGGCCAGTGTCGGTGAGTTGCTAAATGCCGGAGTGCTGTTAATTAAGCAAGCTGCAAAGAGAATTTCTGATCCAGGCGCCTATAACGAAGTGCCTACATTTACAACTGCCAGCGGCGCAGACTGGAATGGCCTGGAGTCAGCGATTATTTCGGGTGATACAGCTGGTGGGCAAACCCCTGATGTGCCGATACCGCCGGAGAACTACTGCGACACATTGCAGGCTTTAGGTTTACTTTTCAAACAAGCAGAGCGGGCTACAGAATCGGCACTGACGAACTTCACAAGTTTCGTAGATGCGTCAATGGGATCACAATCCAAATACTTTGGGACCCCATCTGATGAAAGACCTTTTGGGGATACGAAACAATACTTGCGTCAGACCATGCAATGGTTTGCCTCGAAAGCTGGAAAATATATCGATCGTGCCTCGGTGCTAACCCATACGCCAGGTAGCGATCCTGGGCTGGAGGCTTCGCAACCAAAGTTCCCTTCAGTTGCTGAAGCCTTTGTCGAAGGTCGGATCCCGGCTGAGAACGTGGACCGGATCATCGCTTTAGATAATGATCTCACCAAATACGCCACTGAAGTTGGCGAACCCAGAGAATTTAAAGATGCCGTCTTGGCTGCTTTCGAGCCCACCCTGGTTGAAACCGGTGAGGCTGCGAGCCCAGAAGAATTGGGTAAAGCGAAAAAGCACTGGATGGACCGTGTTGCATATGAGATGAACGCTGACGGGCCCTCCCCATCAGAGGCATTACGCAAACAGCCGGATAATGCCATAAAAACTAAAGATTTTCCTACCGGCGGTGGCAGAATCTGGATGGACGCCACCCCTGCCGTCTACGCAACGTTCAAAAACTTTGGGCTCCACATGCTGAATTTCGACGGAGCGTCACCATATGTCCCGCAAGATCTTGCTGATTTCCTACGTGACTACAAAGAGGAAGACGACAGCAACGGTACAGCAGCATCCGATAGGTATCCCGGCAATTTCAACGAGATCCCCTTACCGACGGACCCGGATCAAGTATTAGGTGAAGACGCTGGGGGCAGGCCGTACACCGACGAAGAACTCTCGTCGATCGAGCAGCTAACTGCTGGGCAAAAACTTGGAGCAATGCTGATAGGCATGTTCAATACGTTGTTGCGCATGGACCCCAAAGACGTAGGCATCAAGAAATCCCATGGTGCCTCAGCACAACTTATTATCGTTCAGGATATGGAAACAGCACATCTCACCTTGGGCGCACCACCATTGCCCTCTGATGCTCAACGACCACCTGGTCCAGCAGGGATCTTAGCGCCGGTGATAAAACGGCCCAACCCCGATACCCCAGACCATCCGCCAGATGGCGATGAGCTTTCCGATCCGGTAAACCCGGTGGCGTGGACGGCCTTTCAGTCTGCAGCAGTCAATATTGGACCAATGCACCCGCGGGATGCTGACATCCTATGCTGCGATAGCGAATTGGTGGGCCAAATCTGGAACGGCCCAGACACTGTGCTGAACCAGAAACGCAGTAAGCGGTTTTTCACCGCGGTACAGCGGCGAGCCATCCTCGCCAGAGACCGTGGTTGCCAAGCCCCAGGGTGTAGTGTGCCCGCCGTATATTGCGATATTCACCATATTAAAGAATGGTTGGCCGGTGGGTTAACCAGCGAAAGAAACGCGACCACACTCTGCCCATCGCACCACGCAGCCATTCACCTCGGCAAATGGAGAATCCGTCGTGTTGAAGGCCTGACCTTCTTCCAGCCGGCTCCTTGGCTAGATCCCTATCAGCCATTACTTCGCAATCTGTACTGGAATATCTAAAACGAAGGCGGTGGACATTACATCCACCGCCTCCAGTAGCCTCACTCGCTAGCCAGACCCTCAACCGGAGACATCTTCGCTGCCCGACGTGACGGAGCGACTGAGGCAACCAGCCCGGCAATTACTGCCACGGCGATAACTCCGAGAACCTCAAACCACGGCCACGTGACATGGACCGGTCCAGTAGCGCCTTGGCTCTCACCAATCTCCGAAAAGATCGCTACCGAACCAGCCCAACCATAAAACATGCCCAACAAGCTTCCCAGAATGGCACCTACCGCCGAAATCAACACAGCTTCCCACGACAACATGGTGCGCAAACCGCGCTTCGTTAGACCCATCGCCCGCATCAACGCGTTCTCACGAGTACGTTCCAGCGCTGATAATGCCAGCGTATTGGCAACCCCAACGAATGCGATCAACACCGAAATGCCCAACAATCCAATGACCGTCAGCATCACCACATCAATAGCCTGTTGATAAATACTACGCATCATTAACGGTGAACTGATGTCTCCAGCCGAAACTTCCGAACCAGCAGCCATAGACGTGATCAGTTCCTGCAGGTCCGACTGCGACATATCCTGATTATCCACCTTGAACCACACGGTAGCCGGACCGGTAACATCACCACCAAGTTCTTCAGCAGTGGCTGGTGAAACCAGCGGGGTAACCGATGACAGCTGCGACCGGACAACGTCGAGATCCTGCTCGCCGTCCTCGGTGGACACCGTCAACGTATCGCCCTCATAAGTATTAGGCACTAACACGGTACCGGGCTCCTCCAGCGCCTGGGCGTCGGCGTCGTCGATACTCGCAGAAATATCGGCCACCTGCTGCACATCAACACTCATAACGTGATCGGCATCCGACCATGGTTTATCGAGCGTAGCAATTGGGTACAACGGTGCAGCATTCGAGATGCCAGCAGTATCGGCCAGCCCCTCGGTTACATTGACAACCTCGGAGGTATCCGATGCCTCGACTTGTGTCAGTTGCGCGTAGATATCAACCGGATAATTATTGGCCAATAATTCATCAGTGTTATGTTGCGCGGTACGACCACCGGTCAAAATCATGGCCACAAGGGCGGTCCCCACCACCAGTGCGGTGGCGGTTGCCGCGGTGCGTGAACGATTCCGTACCGCATTGAGTTGTGCCATCTTGCCGGGAACACCGGTGGACCGTGACAACCAGCCCAACCCGTATACCGTACCGGGAACGAACAATACACCCAGCGCCAAAACACCAACAAACGACACGGCACCGGCCAAAATTGCCGGCAGAATCTGCCCGTCGAGTGCCCACAAGACCAGCCCGGTAGTGCCGGCAACGAAAAGCACGGCCCCCAAAATCAACCGGAACTTGCCGGCTCTGGAACCCAGCGTGACAGCAGGAACCGGACGCATCGCCTCCAACGGCGAAACACGCATCGCCTGCGAGGCTGGCAACCACGAGGCGCCCACGGTAATGACCACCCCGGCAATCAGCACCCAAATAATCGAGGCATCCATCCCAAAGGTGGCCCCGGCCATCCACTTTCGGGCCAGTGCCAGCAGCCCAAAGATTAAACCGACGGCCGCTAAAATACCGACAACGGACCCGATGAGCCCAATCAGCACCGATTCGGCCAACACACCCTTACGGATCTGGCCCCGGGTGGCACCCAACACCCGTTGCAACGCATATTGTCTGGTGCGCTGAGCCACCAGCACAGAGAACGTATTGTTGATGACCAACATCATCACCAACAGTGCGATCGCAGAAAAACCACCCAGAACGACGCCGATGGCGTCAAAGCCTAAGGAATCCACGAGTTCCTCGGAAATTTGGACATCCGGAGTGTTCACGGTCGCCGGAATCCCCGCGGCATCCAGGGCGTTTTGTACGGCGCCTCGGACTTGATCAATATCGCCGTCCACCCGCAATAGCGCCATGGTGTAGGTCGGTGAGTCCCCGGCTAAGGTCTTGAGCGTATCGGCGGTTGTGTAGGCGGTAATTGTCCCGGCAGTTGTTGGATCCATAGAGGTATCGATGACACCCGAGACGGTGTAGTCTTGTTCGGACTCATCGCTGAGATCCCGGAAAGTCACCGAATCACCCACCGACACAGCATGGCGTTTGGCAGCCTCCGCGTCGATGGTGACCTCGTCATCGGTCTGCGGCAGTCCGCCGTCAACCATTGGAGCAGCAATCAGTGAAGCATCGTCGGGACGATTAGTGGCGGAAACAAAATCGGCGTCGGAATTATAAGTACCCTGTTGTCCCGAGTCCTCCGGTAGCACCATGGCGGTGGCGGCGCTAGCCAGCGGATAGACTTCCTGGACCCCAGAGAGATCTTCGAGACTACCGGGCTGATCCATTGTGCCGGCCAGATCGTAGAAGGCCGTATCCTCATCCCACAAAACGTCGTTATGCGCCGATATGAGCAGGTCGGCGTTGGCGTAAGTGGAACCCAGCATCTGTTTGGTGGTCTCTTTGGCCGACGACGTCACCAGCAACGAACCGGCCAGAAACATCGTCCCCAACACGATCGCCAGCAGCACGGCAACGTAACGGCGCGGTTGTAAACGCAGTTGACTGGTAGCAAGTTTCCACATGCTTATTCACCCAACTCCGCCAGGGCAGCCAGTACAGTGTCAGCCGTCGGGTTGTCGAGTTCCCCCTCGATCGCGCCGTCTTTGAGCAAAATGACCTTATCGGCGTAGCTGGCAGCATGCGGATCGTGGGTGACCATGATGATCGTCTGCCCGTACAGGGTCGTGGCGCGGCCGAGCAGGGACAGCACCTCGGCGCCGGCATGGGAGTCGAGGTTGCCCGTGGGTTCGTCGGCGAAGATGACATCGGGTCTCGTCAGCAGGGCCCGCGCCACGGCCACGCGCTGCTGCTGACCGCCGGAGAGCTCATGCGGTCGGTGCTGCAGGCGGTCGCCGAGTTCGAGGCGTTCGACGACTTCGTCCTTCCACTGCCGATCGATCTTCTTCCGGGCCAGGGACACGGGCAGTTCGATGTTCTGTTCGGCGCTGAGCGTCGGGACGAGGTTGAATGCCTGGAAGATGAAGCCGACGCGGTCTCTCCGCAGTTGGGTCAGCTGACGGTCGTTGAGCCGGGTGATGTCCTTGCCGCGCATGATGATCGACCCGGAGTCGACGCGGTCGAGTCCGGCCAGCACATGCATGAAGGTCGACTTCCCCGAGCCCGAGGGACCCATGATGGCGGTGAAGCGGCCGGATTCGAAGTCGACGCTGATGTCATCGAGGGCATCGACTGCCGTGTCCGCCCGACCGAAGCTCTTGCGCAGGCCCTTCGCCCGAAGGACGATGACGGGGTCGTCGGCGGCCTCACCGGTTGGGACCCGACCGGCGGCTGCGGCCGCACGGCTGGTCTCATCGGAGGGGTTCGACATACGGGCCTCTTATCGCAGTTCTGGGATCGTCTCCGACTACCTTAGATGCTGGCCCAGTCGACGACCACTTGGGCCGGAGTCGCAGAACCGCCCACCTCAGCTGCTGAGATGGGCGGTGGTGTGGTGCCCGCGACAGGATTCGAA
>DEPX01000058.1:0-4982 GCA_002358975.1 Micrococcaceae bacterium UBA3381
CCATTTCAACACATCTGGTCCTTATCAGTACAAGGCCAGTTCTATCTGCTGTGGCCATTTGTAGCCATCATCGCAGTACTCATTGCTAAAGCAACCAAAACCTCTGCCGCTAAAGTCATGGGCATTCTTGTTGCTGTTATTTTTGTGGGCTCGTTTGTCTATGCCATCTATGTAGGCAGCTATAACCAAGACGAAGCCTACCTCATGACCACCACACGGGCATGGGAACTAGCCTTCGGCGGCCTACTGGCCCTAGCCGGTGGCACCCTGCGACTACCAAAGCCCTTTCGCGGAATTGCTGGATGGCTGGGCATAGCCCTGATTACTCTGTGCGGGGTCTTTCTTGATGGGGCTACACTCTTTCCTGGTCCCTGGGCTTTATGGCCCCTAGCTGGGCTCACCCTGGTGCTCATTGCTGCCGGCCCAACCGGCGGTAATGATGATCCCATAGGATCAGCCACCCACTTCCTATCCAACAAGCCCTTGGCCTGGATCGGAGACCGCGCCTACGGTCTCTACCTATGGCACTGGCCATTATTGATCTACTACATGGAATTCCGAGACCGCGATGCCATCGGCATCCGCGGAGCACTCGTCATCCTCGCAGCCACCACGGTACTGGCCATGCTCATGTACCGATACATCGAACGGCCAATTCAACAACGCCACGCACAACGCCAACCAAAAACAGCTCAACGGGTCAACAAGGTTATTATCTCAGCAACTGCCCTAGGGCTGGTCGTCGCTGGCACAGGTGCCACGCTGGTATTAAACAAACCAGAAAACCAAGTAGCCGACGTATTTGACGACTGGAACTGGGACACCTACCCCGGAGCGATGTCTACTACAGACCAATACGATGACGCCATGGCCACTAATGACCCTTTGCCTGCAATAGAAGATCTACCGAACAATCGCCCAGAAGTGTACCAACAGGGATGTATCCAAGGTTTGGGCAACGGACCAGGATTAGATAAAATAAAAGTCTGTGAAGATTTAGACAAACCTGATGACCCAACTGCTACCGTTGTGATTTCTGGTGGGTCCCACTCAGTTCACTGGTACGAAGCTTACAAAGCCCTCGCTGACGAATACAACTGGGAACTGCTCGTAGTCAACAAAGACGCGTGTGTGCTGAAAGATACGTCAGCAGCAAGTACTGACGAGTGCGCTGCATGGAACGCGAACTATATTAAATGGTTGGAAAACCATGACGTTGACCTTGTTGTTGCAAATGGTAGTCGCATACTTAGTGACAAAGCAGAAAAAATCCAAGATGGCGCACAAGACCGGTGGCAAGACATCACCGATACAGGCGCTGAACTAGTGCTTATGCGTGGCACGCCAAGGCCCGGAGACAACGTGGCAGACTGTTTAGCTGACGGGAAGACACCAACTGATTGTGGCGCTAATACGGACCAAATTGCGAATGCTAATCCTCTGGAAGAAGTAGCTTTGCCAAGCGGGGCTCACCAAATCGACATGTTGGAGCAGGTTTGCCCAGAAGGAATGACATCCGACTCTAATGAATGCCCTGCAGTAGTAGGTAACGTCGTTGTGTGGTATGACGGTTCACACCTCACCAACCAGTACGTAGCGACAATGACACCTATTCTCGAAACAAAACTGCGCGAAGAAGCTAGCTGGCTATTCCAAAAGTAACTAGCGTTATTTTTCCGTCATGAACTAACCTGTGCATTGCATTCCGCGATTCTTAGATGTCTCTATGCCTAAGCATCGTCGGGTGACGCATGGCATAACCACTTCAGTGCTTTGCATACGCCTATCTTCGGGTTGGCTGGTAGCGACGCTCTGTAATTCGACATACGGTGCAAAGCCTTCGCCACGAGCAACAGAGCATGGAGTAATTTTAGCCACAGCTCCCGTCTTCCACGCAATACTGATAGTGAGTCGCGCGCATAAAGCAAAGACGACCCGCTTCTATAACAATGACCTGAACGGAGTATCCAATGTCTCAGTCTGAACTTGGCCGATCCACACTTTCCATTCATGGCAGTAGCCTGAAAGACGCCCATGGCGCTCCACACATGCCGATTTATAACACGACGACTTTTGGTTTCGACTCGACCGAAGCGCTACTCGACGTGGTCGATGGCCGTAAGCCCGGGGCTCTGTACACGCGGTTCGGACTAAATCCAACAACGTTCGCATTAGAAGAGACTATGGCGAAGATCGAGCGCACTGAAGTGGGGCTTGCATTTTGCTCAGGCATGGCAGCCGAGACCGCTATCTTCGCACAATACGGACGTAATGGGATCATATGTATCGGCGATGCCTACGGCGGCACAATGGAATTACTATCCGATCAGCTCCCGCTTTTCGATATCAATACCACTTTCCTGCTCAGTTCGGAACTAGACCAACTCGAAGCAGCCTTGGAGGCCGGGTCGCGGCTGGTGTTTTTCGAGACGCCAACCAACCCAACTCTAGAGGTTTTTGATATCGCTGAGATCTCGGAACTCGTCCACCGATACGGCGCACTACTGGCAATCGACAATACTTTTGCGTCGCCTGTAAACCAGCGACCACTTGAACTTGGTGCTGATCTGGTGGTGTATTCGGCAACAAAATATCTAGGCGGGCATTCTGATGTAACCGCCGGTTTCGTTCTGGGTTCTAAGAAACTTGTCACTCCGTTGTTTAATTGGCGCAAAAACTTCGGCACGACCATCGCACCGGAACCAGCCGCACTGCTCTCACGCAGTTTGCGTACGCTAACGATCCGTGTCGAGGCCCAAAACCGGTCAGCAAAAACAATTGCCGAGGCACTTCAAGTAGATCCTCGCATCGCTCGCGTACTATATCCCGGCCTTCCCACACATCCCAACCATGAGCTGGCTACCAAACAAATGCACGGCTACGGTGGCATGCTGACCATCGAGATTAAAGCCGACGAAGCGACCACTTCCAAGGTTATCGAACGGCTGGAACTATTCGCTCTGGCACCCAGCCTCGGAGGAACTGAAAGTGTCGCCACCCAGCCTTCGACCATCACACACCACGGCGTTGATCCACAGGAACGCGCACGCCGAGGAATCACCGACTCCATGATTCGCCTATCGATTGGACTGGAAGACACCGACGATCTGCTTGCTGACCTGACCCGTGCGCTCGATGAGGTAGATGCATGAGTCGCCCAACTGGCACAATATGAAGCCTGACCAGAGCCAATAGCTGCTCGGGCTGGAGTTACCAGGCGATCACGTGGACTATCAGCAAGTACAAAGCCGCCGACAAAAGCAGACAGCCAGTCAAGAAACTTACTCGTGACGGGCCAAGGAATTGTTGCGCCTGCTGCGGTACTAGCAACATGATTACTGCGGTTCCTACCGAGATCAATACCGCCATCACGATGTAGACCGGTGTCTGATACAGCCAGGAATATAGTACAAAGTGCATCGAAGTGATCCCTGCGAAGGCAAGCGGCACTAGCCTGTAATATTGCTTGATCACGAGGTAAATCAAAAATGGTAGACCCAGAAGCTGTGAGACCCCGACCAAGACTGACAGTTGGGTAATGGATTCAGATACAGGCCTTTCTTGTCCTGTTGCTCCTATCAAGAATGAAAGGCCAAGAGCGATGGGCAAAGCAACCATACCCTGAAAGAGGGTAACAAACGCTGCCGTTCGTTCCCCTGCCCTTCGCCATACGGTCCCGCAAATAAGCCAGGTCAGCCCATAAGCTGCTAAAAACGGCAGACCAGACAAATTTTGTTCAGCCAGCGCCTCCAGCGATTGAACCAGTTCCATAATGTTATTCTCCCGTGGGCCAAGGTCTGTGTTCTCCAGTCGCAGAGTCTCTTTCAACAACCTATCGAATGCAGAAAAAGCCGGCCTTTATCGTTGAAGTGGCTAGTCGGTTTCGCTAGTGAACACAAGCCGCCGGGTGACTTCGCGAACCATCTTGGACCGGTCATCTGATTGCGGCAGGACCCCGGCGAGCCAGAGATTCGATAAGCCATGGACCAACGAAAATGCAGCGTAGGCGTTCGTTCGAACTACCTGCCGTGTTTGTTCACCGCTCTGAGCTTGTGCGGTGTGGGCAGCTTCGCATTGGTCAGTCATATTAGACGCAACAGCTCGCGACATAAGTGACCAGGATCGGTCGCGGGCGTTAGTCAGCTGGTGGTGCTGAGCATCGAGGCTGTATGGCTGCCACATCACAGTATAAAACCCCGGATGTTCAACAGCCCATAATACATAGGCGACTCCCATATCATAAATGTTGCCCTGATGCGGTTCGAGGGTTGCATTAAGTAAGTTAAAACCCTGTGTCGCCAGCTCAGTAAGTAAGTTTTTTCTCGATTTGAAGTGGTGGACCGGGGCCGAATGTGAAACGTTTGCTTTACGAGCGAGTTCGCGAAGAGTAACCGCTTCAGTTCCGTACTCGGCTGCGATCTCACTTGCTAATTCGAGTAACTGACGCCTGAGGTCTCCATGATGGTACTTTGCCATATCTTCATTGTATCTAGACAGTGACACGCACCTAGACTAAGATTATCTAGACACTGTAAAGATTGGAGGGCCATGGTCTTGCTTGTGCCCCTTCTCCTCACGACGGCATTGATTAGATTTGGTGCAGGGTGGCTTGCCTTGCGTGGGCGACCCACTGCCCGATATTGGGCATCCTGGCCAGCTGCAATGGCCGGTGGAATGGCCGCGGTGTTCGTATCCACGACAGTAACGCACTTTATTGAACCCCAGCGTTCTGGACTCGTCGCGATCGTCCCGAGTTTCGTTCCCTGGCCAGAACTCGCTGTAACTCTAACTGGTATCGCCGAGCTTGGGCTTGCGATCGGACTCATAATACGTCCTACCCGTCGATGGGCCGGTATTGGTGCAGTGGTGCTACTGCTGGCATTATTTCCGGCAAATATTATTGCTGCCCTGGGAGTAAGTCATCCTGCAGCTCCTTCGACACCTTTGGTATGGCGTGCAGCATTACAACTCACCTTCATAGC
>DEPX01000058.1:5015-5137 GCA_002358975.1 Micrococcaceae bacterium UBA3381
TTCTCTGCTGCAGCTGTTTGGCCATTAAAAATGCCTGGAGAAAAAGAAAAACCCCAGCCCGATGTGAATCACCGCGCTGGGGTTTAGAGATCGACGCTATTACGATCTGGAGCACTGAATTA
>DEPX01000058.1:5147-6184 GCA_002358975.1 Micrococcaceae bacterium UBA3381
TTAGGCTTTATTTCGTGTAACCAGGCCCCAAATAACCAATAGGAGTAATGAGCCGGCAATTGCCAGTAGCCATGTGGACAGCGACCAGAATTCTTCAACTCCGACCCCAAAGATGGCAGATCCTAACCAACCGCCCACGATTGCACCTAGGACACCCAAAAGTAGCGTGGCTAGCCAGCCACCTCCCTGTTCACCTGGCTTGATGGCTTTAGCTATCGCACCTGCGATCAGCCCGAGAACAATCCAACCAATGAAACCCATTTTGACTCCTTAGAAAGGAAGCTAATGCTGTCGTGGATTACACAGTGCAATACACAATCTTAACTCTATAAGTCGTTGCGTTTAGAATCACTACTTCACATACGATTACAGTATTTGGCTATATTCAAATACATACTGTCCCAACCCTAAAAACACGCTCCACCACCGAAATATACTGACAGTGCTACTGTTGTTGTAGTCTGGTCGGGACGCCATGTAATTCATCTCACCAGCGTGGAGGTGCCCGGGTGCCCACAGACGACCCCCAGGCCAATGAGCAAACGACGTTCGGGCTTGCTGAACTCTCCGAACGATCCGGCCTTCCGGCGCGCACTATCCGTTTTTACACCACCGAAGGTTTGCTGGCCGCCCCGGGGAAAGCAGGCCGCGAAGCCGTCTACACGTCCAGGCACCTTGTCACCCTGGAACTCATCCGAGAGTTACAAAGTCATGGGTTCGGGTTGGCTGCAATCAAAGCACACCTTGACCGTCTCCCCCATGACGTCTCAGCTACCTCAATAGCCCTACATTCCACGATGTTGGCGCCGTGGCTGGCCGACCAACCAGAACAGCTCACACGCGAAGAACTCAACACTCGCACGAGCCGTCCATTATCTGACGACGACATCACCATGTTAGAAAACCTGGGCGTCATCAAAACTACAGCCCCGGAACACTTCACCGCGGCTACGGCGCTACTTTCTGTGGCGGTAGAGCTTATTGATTTTGGGCTTACCCCGGATTCTTCGGCAAAAATCGCCCAAGCCATCCAGTCC
>DEPX01000141.1:0-277 GCA_002358975.1 Micrococcaceae bacterium UBA3381
CGCCACCACAGCCGCCACCACAAACGGCGACGGTAGAACACGAAGCAGAAGACCCTGCACCGGCGGCGCAAGCTACACCAACTTCGGCGCCGGCAGCTTCTGTTGCGCAGACAGAGGACCTACCGCGCCGTCGTATGGCCGGTTGGCGACCACTGCAAGTTGGTCATCCGGGTGGCGTTGCCCCAGCGGCAGCCCAATCTGAACCGACACCGCAACCCGTACCGACACCGGAATCCGTACCGCCACCGGAATCCGTACCAGCACCAGCGGCAGCGAC
>DEPX01000141.1:341-7500 GCA_002358975.1 Micrococcaceae bacterium UBA3381
ACAGCCCGCGCCGGAACCAGACGTGACCATGCCCGATGTGGTAACTCCACCACCGGCCGAACAGCCTGCGGCAACCAAAACGGTTGAGAAAGATGTGGTCAAAGAGCCCTCCAAGTTCCGCAAACTGTTCATCACACTGGGCATCGTCGTCGTCGCGGCCGTGGCCCTGGTGTTGGTTGCCCAGTGGTTGCGCAGTCTGGACCCGGTGGCGAATTTTATTGCCACCTACAACGGCACCCCCACCCATCCTGCAGGTGTGGAGCCCGGTGTGCCCGGTTGGGTCGGCTGGCAACACTTTTTGAATTTCTTCATCATTGTCATGGTGCTGCGTTCCGGGTTCATTATCCGCAACCAACAACGCCCCGAAGCCTATTGGACCCCGAATCAAGGCGGGCTCTACTCGCCGAAAAATAACGCGCCGCAAAAGGTTTCGATCCAACAGTGGATTCACCAAACCTTCAATATTTTGTGGGTTGCCAACGGGCTGATCTTCTACGTGATGGTGTTCGCCACCGGTCACTGGATGCGCATTGTGCCCACCAACTGGGATATTTTCCCCAATATCGTCTCAGCGGGCATCCAATACGTCTCCCTGGACTGGCCGGAGGAACATTCCTGGGTGTATTATAACGCGCTACAGCTGCTGACCTATTTCATCACCATATTTATTGCCGCACCGATCGCCATCATTTCTGGGCTGCGCCTATCTACCTGGTGGCCACAACAAGCCAAGCGCCTGAACAAAGCGTTCTCTTTGGAGGCCGCCCGCAAGATCCACTTCGTCACGATGCTGTATTTCGTGGTGTTCATCGTCGTCCACCTCTTCCTGGTGTTCACCACCGGGGTGCTATCGAATCTGAATATGATGTTCACCGCTCGGAACGCCGACGACTGGCTGGGCATCGGCGTTTTTGCTCTGTCGGTGGCCGTCACCGTGGGCATCGCCTGGCTGATCAAACCTATTTTCATCTCACCAATTGCTGAAAAGACCGGACAGGTCTCAACTCGTTAAGGAAAAAGTCATGATCCTAGACAACTACCACCCCATCTGGGAAACCGAAGAGCACGCTGACCTGCGCGAGATGGCCCGTGAATTTATGGCCAACGAGATCGTCCCGCACCACGACCGCTTCGCCGAAAATCACCAGGTCGACCGGGAGCTGTGGAATAAGGCGGGCGAAAACGGCCTACTGCTGATCTCCGTACCCGAAGAATACGGTGGCGGTGGGGCCGACTTCTCCCACGAAGCAGCCATTCTGTACGAACAGGGGCTGGCCACCGATGACGCCTGGGGTTATAGCATCCACTCGACCATCGTCGCCCACTATATTTCGGCCTACGGTACCGAAGAACAAAAACACCGTTGGCTACCCAAAATGGCCACCGGAGAACTCGTGGCCGCCATCGCCATGACCGAGCCCACTACCGGCTCCGACCTGCAGGCGATACGCACCAACGGCACCCGCGACGGCGACGATTTGGTCATCAACGGTTCCAAAACCTTCATCACCAATGGCACCCAAGCAAACCTCGTCGTCATCGTAGCCCGCACTAACGACCAGCCGGGCGCCAGAGGCATCTCGCTGGTAGTGGCCGAAGTTGATGGCCTGGCCGGTTTCGAACGCGGCCGCGTACTGGATAAATTGGGCGGCCATGGTCAAGATACCCGCGAGCTAGCCTTTAGCGACATGCGCGTACCGGCCGCCAATATTCTGGGCGGCGACGACGGCGACGGCAAAGGCTTCGCCCAGTTAATGCAACAGTTGCCCCAAGAACGCTTGGCCGTTGCCATTACCGCCGTCGGCTCAGCCGAAGCCGCTGTGCGCCAAACCATTGAATACACCAAAGAACGCAAACTGTTTGGCCAAACGGTAATGGACTTCCAGAACACCAAATTCACGCTGGCCGAATGCGCAACCGACACACTGGCCGCCAAAACCTTCATCGACTACTGCATTGCCGAACACGACAAGGGCAACCTGACCAACGAACAAGCCTCCGCGGCCAAGTACTGGGCCACCGATGTGCAAAACTCGGTGCTAGACCGTTGTCTGCAGCTGTGGGGCGGTTATGGGTACATGATGGAATACCCGATTGCCCGGATGTACGCCGGTGCCCGCGTCCAACAAATTTACGCGGGCACCAACGAGGTCATGAAAGACCTCATCGCCCGCGGTTTCTAACAGGCCCATCCGGTGCATCCTGTTGCACACCGTAATTCTGGGACGAGCCGACGATGTCGCCGGCTTTCCACTCTTCCCATCCCGGCTGGTCAGCCATAAACGCCTCGATCTGGTCGGCGGTGGCTTCCAACTTCGGATCGTGTTTCAGGTAGTGCTTCGTCTCGCGAGCGATCAGACCCGACAGGACAATTAGCCCGATGAGGTTCGGTAACGCCATCAGCCCGTTGAAGATATCTGAGAATAACCAAATCGGTTCAAGCTCAGCTGTAGCACCAATGAACACCACCAAGGAGAAGAATACCCGGAACGGCATGACCAACCAGCGGCCAAACAGCCGCTCAATATTGCGCTCACCGTAGTAGGACCAGGCCAGCATCGTCGAGAAAGCAAATAGCACCAACCCGATGGTTACAACCCAGTGGCCCCATTGTCCCGGCAGGCCATAACTGAATGCTTCACCGGTCATCAGTGTTGCTGGTATCTGCTCGCCGGTGGTGGGGTCAACCTGGTTCCAGGTGCCGGTGGTGATAATAACCAAACCGGTAAAGCTGACGACGATGATGGTGTCAATAAAGGTTTGCGTCATCGACACTAATCCTTGACGCACCGGGTGGCTCGTCTGTGCTGCTGCAGCAGCAATTGCAGCCGAACCCAGCCCGGATTCGTTGGAGAACATCCCGCGAGCCACCCCGTACTGGATGACAATGATGATCGCCGAGCCGACGAAGCCGCCGGTGGCCGAGGTACCGGTAAAGGCGTCAGTAAAGATCGAAGCCAGCGCCGCCGGCAGCGCGTTGAGATTGACCAGCAAAACATAGATAGCGCCCACGACATAGAAGATCACCATAAAAGGGACCATTCCAGCGGTGACACGGCCGATAGATTTGATACCGCCCACCAGTACGAGCAAGACCATCGCCGTCAGGATCAACCCGGTAACCCAGATGGGAACGCTCCAGCTGCTCTCCACATTCGAGGCAATCGCATTGCCCTGGGTCATATTCCCAATACCAAAGCAAGCGATGACAGAGAAAATAGCAAATGCTAAGGCCAAGATTTTGCCGATGGGACCACGAATGCCGCGTTCAAGATAATACTGCGGCCCACCGGATTTCTCACCGGCTGTATCGGTGCCGCGGAAGCGTACACCTAAAAACGCTTCGGCATATTTAGAGGCCATGCCGACCAGGCCGGTAATCCACATCCAAAATAAAGCCCCAGGTCCGCCGATACCGATGGCCGTAGCTACACCGACAATATTTCCGGTTCCAACCGTGGCGGCCAGCGCTGTGGTCAACGCCTGAAATTGTGAAATATCGCCCTTGGACCCGGGATCTTTCCGCTTGATGATGCCTAAGGTCAGAGCTGGAATAAGTTTCGTGAATTGTAATCCGCCCAAGCGGAAGGTCAAATAGAGCCCAGTAAGAAGCAGGATGGGGATTAGCAGAAACGGTCCCCAGACGAATCCACTGATCGCATCAAGAACTTCAACGAGATTATCCATAGGAAAATGTTCCCCTTCTAGGTGTGAGGTATGTCACGTTATCGAGTCAGCCTACCGGAGTCGCGGCTGCTTGCAACAGTCAACGCCGTCGCCGCTTCACATGGCGCGTCGTCTTCGCTAATGTGTTGTACACCACAACCACACAGGAGTTTGCGCGCCAAACACCTGTGTCGTCACTCAACGAAAAGGAACGGTATGTCAGCTGTCGTACATGGTTATCCATCCACAATGCAGGACGATTATCAGTTGAACATGGGAACCCTGATTCGTCAGGCCGTGCGCTCCTACCCGGATACCGAGATCGTGCACCGTAACTCCAAAGGTGAGTGGGGGCGCACCACCTATCAAGAGAACTTTGACCGCATCGAACGCGGTGCCGCCGCCTTAGCCAAACTCGGCGTTCGTGTTGGAGACCGCGTGGGCGTCATGGACTGGAATTCGCTGCGCCACTATGAGCTCTACTGGGCGATACCGGCCATCGGCGCCGTCTTCACCCAGTTAAATTTGCGCCTGGGAGCCGATGACCTGCGTTACGTGATCGAGGATTCCCAAGCTTCGGTGATTCTAATTGACGAGACCTTGGTGCCATTGATCGAGCCGCTAGCCCAACAGGTGACCGGCGTTGAGACCTGGGTAATATTATCCGACGACGAAATTGAGCATAACCTACCCAATGCGGTCTACTATGAGCAGCTCATCGCCGAGACCGAGCCGCTAGAAGAATGGCCCAATATGGCCGAAACGTCCGCGTTCGCCGCCGGTTACACCACCGGTACAACCGGTCGACCCAAGGGCGTATTCTACTCGCACCGCTCCCAGTTTTTGCACGCCTATGCTTATACCAATGGTTTGGGCGTTAGCTCCAGTGATGTGGTCATGCCAATCACGCCCATGTTTCACGTGCTGACCTGGGGCACCGTACAAGCCACCGTCCTAGCCGGAGCGAAAATCGTATTGCCCGGTCAATTCTCTGCTGACACGCTGGGTGCCATCACCGGCGCGCTGACGGATGAAGGCGTGACCGTAACCAACGGTGTACCGTCCATCTTCGCCCCGATGTTGAAAGTACTGCGATCCAAAGGCGTCAAAGATCTGACCGGTTTAAGGCTACTGTGTGGTGGCACCGAGCCACCGCTGTCGATGATCAGGGAATATAAGGAGGAATTCAATGCGGAGGTCGTCCACGCCTACGGTGCCACCGAAACCTCGCCATTGGTCTCCGTCAACCGGATTACCCCAGCAATGCGAGCCCGTCTAACCGAAGAAGAAATCGAAGCCTACGGTTCCAAACAGGGGCGCATCCCCGTCAACGTGGAGTTGAAAATTGTTGATGGCGTCGGCAATGAGGTGCCCGCGGATGGCCAGGCGGCCGGAGAAATGCTGATCAAAGGGCCCTGGATTACCGCCAGCTATCACGGCATGTCCGAAGAAGAACAAGCCGATAAATTCGTGGACGGATATTGGCGTTCCGGTGATGTGGCCAGTATTGACGAGAACGGTTTTATCAAAATTACCGATCGGCTCAAGGATGTCATCAAATCCGGTGGCGAGTGGATCTCATCGATCGATATGGAAAATGCCATGGTTGGCCACCCCAAGGTAAACCAGGCGGCGGTTGTTGGGCTGGAACACCCAAAATGGGACGAGCGGCCCTTTATGCTCCTTGTGCTCCATGACGGCGAAGAGATTACCACCGAAGAAGTCCATGAACATCTGCTGCAAAGTTTCGCAAAGTGGCAGCTGCCGGAACAATTCCAAGTGGTAGACGAAATCCCGGCCACCTCGGTGGGCAAGATTGATAAGAAAGTGATCCGCAGCCAATACGGTGACCTCTATCAGTCCGAAGCTTCATAAGTTGCTGACGCCGCAGTTAGTTTCGACGAATATACGGTTCCACCCGCCGAATAGTTGCTGCAAGTGATAACGCCGTCGTCCCGGAAGTTGCCGGGTTGATCGGACTCGGAGAAGAAACGAACTCGAAGGTGAATCGACCCGCTTCGCCGGATGCTGCAATTCTGTGAGCGGATTCTGGGCGCTGTGGGTCTGCAACCAATTGGACTTTGACGCGGCGCAACGCCTCCGACCAGGGACGGGAGCCTCGTGTGGCATAGGCAAGCGCTACCGCCACATTCACATTGCCGGGAAACTTATCGATGGCGTCAATCGGGTTGCCGGCAAAAAGAGTTTCAGGTTCTTGAAGTTCTTCAAGCCGTGCTGCGTCGTTATCCGTCATCCAGGGTTGGATCAGCCCGGCTGGACCTTTCGACGTCGTGATAGAAACGTCATCGAGTTGATCAGCAACGGCCTCCAGTAGGTCGAAACCGCCAATAGCCCCATTGGTGACGTGCAGATGCGGCGTCATCAGAGCGTCGGCTGTGGCGGGATCGGCAAGTGCGCCAACAGAAGTCAGCACGAAGGGTTTATGCACTTTTGGTAGGAAGTGTTTTGCAACGTCGACGCCGGCAGCCTCAACTACCAGGTCTGCTTGAGCAAGTGCTTGGGGAAAGTGTTGTTCCGTGATGAGCTGTACACCCAGGGTTCCGCGCTCGCGGTGGGCGTCGATGTCACGCACCATGGCGGTGAACTCGTGGTCCAGCAGCCGGACAATGTGGCGTCCAATGGAACCAAAACCCAGCAACAGAATCTTCATGTCTGCAACTGTAGTAAAAAGCTGGGAGGATTTCCCCACGAGTATTAGGCGGTATGGTGTGGAATAGTTTCGATTTCGCGTCCTGGGTGCCCATCTTAGTGATAGCCCTGTTTATTACTATTTTTGTGGGGCTGGGGCGTATCAGTCTATAACCGTTTGGTTAAATCCCGGAATGCTTCTAAGGAAGCCTTATACGGTATTGATGTAGCCCTGGAGACTCGGTTTGACCAAATCAAAGCTCAGGCTGATGCGGTATCGGGCATAAAAAAAGAAGTCGATGTCATTCTGGGGGCCACTGCCTTGCGGAAAGGACGCACTATTGAACAGCTCAACATGCAGGAAAAAACTGAGTTGAACAGTGCGATGGGGGATGCTGAACAGCAGATTTTGGCGAAGGTTTCTTCTGCTGGCCCGGGTGCTTTGGTTTCTCGTGAGGATTACCCGACGATGCGGGGCCACGACAATGTGGAAATCATGCAGCGGACGATCAATGAGGTAGAAGAGCGGCTCCAAGCTGCGCGACGTGTCTACAACCGGGCAGCTACGAAATACAACACCAGCCGTGAGACCTTCCCGGCCGTGCTGATCGCTCGGCCACTTGGGTTTAGTCACCACGAGTTGTTTGAACTGACTGACAAGCGTAAGGAAACCACTTATGATCTGAAACGTTACCAGGATTAATGGAAATGCATCCGCGTGTATCTGTCCCGGATTTTGATACGGTCTGGACAAATATTGAAAAGTCAGCAGGTGATATTTCTGAGCGAACCGCTTGGATGGGACAGTGGCGGGGGGTAACGGCCTGCTTTTGGCCATCCCAGT
>DEPX01000097.1:0-4471 GCA_002358975.1 Micrococcaceae bacterium UBA3381
GGTTGCTGAAATTTGCGCAAAGTTTTTCCTCAATCTTTGACTGCCTGGTCCTGTTCAGAAGTGTAATGGACCAATGATGACATACCGGTGTTTGCAGACTTATGTCTTACCGGTGGCAGGCCGTAAGCTTGGCTCCGTAACGAGGTCCGGCCCTACCTGGTGGCAATTCGAAGCAAATGCTTCTGAATGCTAGGCCTCGCTACGGCAAGATAGGAGTAGGCCTAGAAGAGCACCAAGAAGCACACGGTTGCGACCGTTGACTGGGGTGCTCTGTAGGAAATGCATAGTGTTACCCTAGCACTGCAGATTTAGAATCCCAAACGGTTCATGTGTTTTGGGTTACGCTGCCAATCTTTAGCGACTTTGACGACCAGATCCAAGTAAACCCGGGTGCCAAGCAGACGCTGGATATTTTTTCGTGCACGTTGCCCAATAGCGCGCAGTTGTGCACCTCCTTTGCCGATAATGATGCCTTTTTGGCTATCGCGTTCAACATAGATCTCGGCATAAATATCAGTTAGCGCAGCTCCACCATCACCATCTCGCTGTTGCATCTCCGTGACAACCACAGCCAGTGAGTGTGGCAGTTCATCAAAAACGTCTTCCAGTGCAGCTTCTCGAATGAGCTCAGCAATCATAACGTCATCGGGTTCATCAGTGATGTCACCGTCTGGATACAGCGGTGGGGATTCGGGAAGGTATGTGGTCAGTACGTCCAGGACCGTATCGACTTGAACATTTCCTGTCACCGATACCGGTACGATGTCACTAAATCCGGCGTCTTTGTGCTGCGTTAAGAACTCTTCGCCCAGGTGTTGGACTGCGATGAGTTGATCGGCTAGAACTCCTCTAGTCACGGTGTCCACTTTAGTGACAAGTGCGATCATCGGGATTTTACGAAACTGAGCCAGCTGTTCGGTGATGAATCGGTCGCCTGGGCCAATTTTTTCGTTGGCCGGAATACACATGGCAATGGCGTCCATGCCGGACAAAGTTTCCGCAACCAGATCATTGAGCCGCTCCCCCAACAAGGTACGTGGCCGGTGCAGACCGGGAGTGTCGACCAAAATTAACTGGGATTCTTTTCGTGAAACGATGCCACGGATAACTCGACGGGTGGTTTGGGGTTTCGAAGACGTAATAGCTACCTTTGAACCGACCATGGCGTTAGTCAGCGTTGATTTTCCGGCGTTTGGCCGGCCAACGAGACTGACAAACCCAGAACGGAAATGTTCCGGATATTCGGTAGGCATCATGGTCTAATCTCCTGGTGAGCTGGCTGTGTGGTGACACGGATAGTGTCAACGCGATTACGTCGACCCGCTAGCGTTTCTACGGTCAACGTGAGATGTTCGACGTCGACTACCGATCCCGTGGTTGGAATTTTACCCAAATTTTTGGCAAACAACCCGCCAACAGTGTCGACGTCTTCGTCGTCTTCTAAAAATAATCCAAAGGCCTCAGAGAAATCTGAGACAGACATCGCAGCGTTAACTAAAAATTCCCCATCGGGTTGCGGGATAATGTCAGCGATTTCGGCATCGTCATATTCATCTTCGATTTCGCCTACAAGTTCTTCAATGAGGTCTTCCAGCGTCACAAACCCGGCGGTTCCACCATACTCATCAATGACAATAGCCGCGTGGATGGCTTCGCGCTGTAATTCTTGTAATAGGTCCCAAACTGTTTTTGATTCAGGCACCACCCGAATATCTCTGACCAATAGGTTCACGGCATCCTCTGGTGTGAGTTTATTGGTGTGCAGGACTCGAATGAGGTCTTTAAGAAAGACGATACCCAGTACATCGTCTGGGCTATCGCCAATCAGGGGGATGCGCGAATAACCCGAGGCAATAAAGATCTCGACGGCGTCATCGAGACTGGTGCCGGAATCCAACCAAACGACGTCGATGCGTGGCTGCATGACGGCTCGGACTAGCGTATCGTCCATTTCAAAGACTGACTGGATCATATCGGCTTCGTCGTCTTCGAGTACATCGGCAGCAGAAGCCCGGGAAACGTATTCACGAAAGTGACGTTCCTCAAGCTCAGAATCGTCATGTTCAGCATCACTTTCGTGTTCATTTTCTAACCGGTATAACCGCGGAATAGGTCCAAGCACAAGGGTTAACGATCGTACGAGCCAGGCGGTCAATCGTGCTGCGACTTCGTAATGGACAGCACCGATACGGCTAGGACTGCGAAACGCGAACAACAAAATAATAACAGCCATGATAGCAATACCACCGGCTGCGGATAACCAAACATTATTAACAAAGTATTCAATAAGTGCAGTAACTAATACCGCACTACTTGCAAGGAACACCGTGTTCCAAAACCGGGAAGCTAACTGGTGTTCGGCTAACCGATCCATGATCTGCAGCACCGGACTGGTTGGGCGTTTTGCTACCAGAGCCTCCGCTTCGCGGTAGGACAGGTAATCAAATGCCGATTCGGCCAGGGTTAATACCCAGGTCAAACCAAGGCTGACCAAATATAGTAGCACTAGCACAATAGGGACGACCACGACGACTACTTCCCGTTGCCGGTCAGTTGTGGTGGTGCGTAACCCAAGAACTCTTCCAACAACTGATGCTGTGCGGAAAACATCTGATGTTTCTCGTCGTCACCATGATGATCGTAACCAAGCAGGTGCAGTACCCCGTGGGTGACGAGCAGAGCAATTTCGTCGGCGGTGCTGTGACCACCACCTGTGGCATGTTCTGTAGCAACCTGTGGACTAATCACAATATCGCCCAACATTCCTGTCGCAGGGTGGTTTGCACTGCCGGGACGTAGCTCGTCCATGGGAAAGCTCATCACATCGGTGGGGCCAGCTAGACCCATCCATTCTTGATGCAGTGCGGCCATGGCATCATCATCGACAAACACGATGGCCAGTTCTGATTCAGGGTGAATATGCAGCCGCTGATAAAGATGTTCGGCCAGCTCCACGATCCGCTGGACCTCAATGTCATATTGTGTTTCGTTAAGGACTTCTACTGCCAAAAGGACCTACCGGTTTCGATTCCGTCCGCTACGTTGCGGCCGCGTGGGTTCTGGTTGGTAACGATCGTAAGCATCCACAATCTTGGATACCAGGTTGTGCCGCACGACGTCGGAGGACTTTAATTCAACAACGGCGATGTCATCAATTTGCCCCAGAAAATCAATGGCTTGGGCGAGGCCGGAATCGGTACCACGGGGTAGATCCACCTGCGAAGCATCACCGGTGACCACCATATGAGAATTAAAACCAAGACGCGTCAAAAACATCTTCATTTGTTCTGCTGAAGTATTTTGGGCCTCGTCGAGAATAATGAACGCGTCATTGAGCGTTCGGCCACGCATGTACGCTAAGGGGGCGACCTCAATGGTGCCGACTTCTATCAGATGTGGGATAGTTTCGGGCTCAATCATTTCGTGGAGGGCGTCGTATAACGGCCGCAGATACGGATCGATCTTTTCACTTAGTGTTCCCGGAAGGTAGCCCAACGATTCGCCCGCTTCAACAGCCGGCCTCGTAAGAATAATACGGTTCACCTCCCGGGCTTGGAGGGCCTGAATCGCCTTAGCCATGGCCAAGTATGTTTTACCGGTTCCTGCAGGTCCAACACCAAACACCACCGTATTGGTATTGATGGCATTAACATAAGTCTTTTGATTCTCGGTTTTGGGGCGAATTTTTTTGCCCTGTGCCGAGACAATGAGTTCAGCAGATCCATTAGACCCATTAGGGTCTTGGAAAGACCGTACACCCGCGATAGTAGCCTCAATAATTTCCGGGCCTACCGTAGTTCCTGCACGAGCAACTGCCTGCAAGTCGTCAACTATTTTCACCACCTCGGCGACCTCATCTGGCCGACCTTGCAACTCTAGTTGTTGATCGCGAACAAATAATCGCAGGTTGGGATACACGCCTTCAACAACACGCAATAACATATCGGACGGACCAAACGTCTGTACCATATCAGCTTGCGAATTGAACATAATGGTCTGGTGGAAGGTATGTGGGGATTGGCTTCGTTCTGTCAGTTCGACTCCATTGAAACGGTGGATTGCTATGCCCAGTCTATGCTGTGGCACTCAAGCAGGTCTATGCTTCCGCAGTGGCTTATTGGTGTGCGGGTAATGCAGCACTGTCACCAGCGGTTCAAATATTCGTTAAGCAATGCTATAGCCACCGGACCGGCGGTGGAGGCTCGCATAATGTTATGGCCGATCTTCACCGCAGCTGCACCAACGGCGCGTGCTGCGTCTGCTTCTTCTGGGGAAATGCCACCTTCGGGGCCAACCACAATATGCAGCGTATCGAGCTGCGGCAAGCTAGCGGCGGCCTCGGTGATGCTCTGGTCGCCTTCCTCATCTAGCATCAATACGTGATGACCTTTATCCGGTTTATGTAACCCAGTAATCTGCTCGGCGATAATGGGTTCATCCAATTCCGGGATATAGGCACGGCGGGATTGTT
>DEPX01000097.1:4518-6913 GCA_002358975.1 Micrococcaceae bacterium UBA3381
CCTGCCACTTGGCCTTGGTCTTGGCCAATCTGTCGGAGCGTAACCGCACAATGGAGCGCTGTGCTTGCCACGGAGTTACCCTATCGACACCAATTTCAGTAGCCATTTCAGCGGCCAGCACGTCCCGGTCTGCCTTGGCTAAAGCTTGGACCAGGTTGATGTGTACTTTAGGTGGTTCGTGAACGGTCACCGAACTGATGCACACAGATGTCGATTTTGGATCTGGCCTGAGAATATTGCCAGTAGCCATGGTGCCAACGCCGTCGCTAACAAGAACTGGATGGTTAGCTGTCAACCGTTGAGAACGAATGGCATGACTGGAGGTATCAGCGTCCAGGGCGATTACCTGTTCAGGCAATGCCCCGGTCACCTCAGCACTATAAAACAGCGGTTGGGTCACGATTCGTCGTTAGAAAAAATATGATCGAAGCCAGTTTTTAATCGGGAAAAGAAGCCATGGGATTCTAGCTCACCATTGGCCACGTCCTCAGCCCGTAGGTGCGCTAGCTGACTGAGCAGTTCGCGTTGTTCGTCATCCAGTTTCGTAGGAGTTTCCACGTTAATGTTGAGTTTGATATCTCCACGACCAGCACCCTGGAGACGATGAGCTCCCAAGCCTTTCATCGTAAGAACCTGGCCTGATTGGGCCCCAGGGGTCACGGTAACTTTTTCTTCGCCGTCCAACGTATCAATTGTCAGCTCAGTCCCCAGGGCGGCGGCAGTCATCGGCACCGTCATGGTGGCGTGTAAGTTGTCGCCTTCACGAGTGAATATGTCGTGTTGCCGGACACGGATTTCTAGGTAGAGGTCTCCATTGGGGCCACCGGCGACACCGGCTTCACCGCGACCGGCAAGTTGGATACGCGTACCATCACGGACACCTGCCGGAATTTTTATAGTGAACGACACACGCTCACGAATCCGTCCTTGGCCGGAACACTTTCCACACGGATCGGTAATAACATCGCCGAAGCCTCGGCAAGTTGGACATGTTTCCGTGGTCATCATTCGACCCAAGATAGAATCCACCGGGCGGGAAATTTGGCCGGCTCCACGGCATGTCGTACACGTTTCCGGATGCGTACCAGGTTCCATCGCTGAACCGTCGCAACGGTCACAGCGGACGGCAGTTTCAACGTCAATAGTCTTTTCGCAACCGAAAACAGCATCTTCAAGATCAATATCGGTAGCAATCAGTGCGTCTTGTCCACGGCGCGCACGCGACATGGGCCCGCCGCCACCACCGCCACCGAAGAACGTTTCAAAGATATCTGAGAACCCGCCGAAGCCGCCACCGCCAAAGCCTGCACGGCGGCCATCTTCGTGACCTGTAGCATCATAGTTCCGACGCTTTTCAGCATCGGATAATACTTCGTAGGCGTGGGTGACTGTTTTGAACTCTTCAGCTGCCTCATCAGTAGGGTTATGATCCGGATGCAATTGCCGGGCCTTTTTGCGGTAGGCCTTTTTGATCTCTTGTGCTGTGGCGTCACGTTCAACACCCAGGACCTGATAGTAATCTTGTGCCACTTGTTGGTCGTGTTCCTTTCAGTTCAAGCCGTTGTCGCCTGAAACCGTGGTTTGGTCAAAAGTCTATTATCTTGCTAACTGGCTAACTTGACAAAATCCTCGACAAATACCGTGCAATTGCTCGAACCGCAGACATCGTCGATGGGTAATCCATACGCGTGGGTCCAACCACGCCGATCTTGGCAGCATCGCCAGGCCCGTACCCTGCAGCAATAACCGAGGCATCACCTAGGGACCCGAAATTTTCGTCTCCGATGCCCACCGATAGCCCGTGAGCATCTTGTTCCATTTCGGTCAACAGTTTTAGCAGCACCACCTGTTCCTCTAGGGCCTCAAGAATGGGACCGATCGAGTGGCTAAAGTCCTGCGGTGAGCGAGCCAGGTTAGCTGTACCAGCCAAGAGAATACGGTCATGATGCCCAGCCTCGGTGAGTAGTTGAAGCGCATTGCCTAAAGCTGTCGCCAGCTCGCGATGCTCTGGTGCAATCATAGGTTGCATTTCCGTTAGCGCCTGATCAAGGTTATACGGACTCACGTTATCTAAATAGTGAATAAACAACTGCGCCAGCACATCCAAGGCCGGCTGGTCTATCGGTTCGTCGATGTACACAACACGCTGATCAACGCGACCGGTAGATAGAATCAGTACCAATAATAGGCGGTGTTCGGAAAGTAACACGAATTCTACACGGCGGATTACTGAGGAATCTAGTTGTGGGTACTGAATGACAGCCACTTGGCGTGTCAGCTGGGATAGTACCTGCACCGTTGCGCCCATAATGTCATCAATATCGTCGGAATTGTCTAGCAGTGTTTTTACAGCACGACGCTCCGCGATAGATAATGGTCGCACTTCCGATATTCG
>DEPX01000097.1:6994-13439 GCA_002358975.1 Micrococcaceae bacterium UBA3381
TCAAGGTCTGCCATGTCGTTTCGAACAGTAGCTGATGAAACCCCAAGGTTATGACGTTCGACAAGCGCTTTGGAACCGACAGGCTCACGCGAGGCGACATAGTCTTCCACTATTGCCTGCAAAACTTTCATGCGACGTGGTTGGTCACTCATCTGTCCTCCCCCACAAAAGTTAGCACTGCGGTTACCATAGTGCTAATCGTAGCTGGAATTTTCCGGTTCACCCAGGAACCACCAGAGGTTCTTCGCTGATGACTGATTGGCCTTTGGTAGCCTCGAAGACGTACCAACCCAGAAAGGCTTGAAATACGATGCATTGGGACCAGTGGGGCCCGAGTGAGATCTCCAGAAAACAAGCACCTTCCGCCCCACAGCAAGTGGCCGCTGCCCGGGGTTTAGTCATTGAGGATGCTACCTCTGGCTTCACCGGTGCAATACTACGCATAGAAAAATCAGGTGGGGTCCATCTCATCGTGCTCGAGGGACGAAAAGGAGCCACAAGGTCATTTCCGATGGGGTTGGGCTTCATGATCGATGGGCAACCAATTGAACTAGTCCCACCAACTTCAGCTGCAAAGCCACAGCCTAAAAGAACGGCCTCTGGATCACGATCCGTCGGACAGCAACGAGCAAAGGTTGCCAAAGCCTCCAGGATTTGGGTTGAAGGTATCCATGATGCCGAATTAGTAGAAAAAATTTGGGGTGACGATCTACGAGTTGAGGGCATAGTGGTGGAGCCCTTGCACGGCATTGATGACCTAGCCGACGCGGTCAAGCAATTCAAGCCAGGACCTAACCGACGGCTAGCCGTCCTGCTGGATCACCTAGTCTCTGGAGCGAAAGAAGAGTACATCGCCACCGAGGCTATGCAGGTAGCCGGAGCCAAAGATAACGTGCTCATCGTAGGCCACCCATACGTCGATATTTGGCAGGCTATTAAACCAGAAGTGCTCGGACTCAAATCTTGGCCAACTATTCCGCGCGGTGAAGATTGGAAAACTGGCATGTTAGCCCGATTAGGTTTACCCAACCAAAATGCCCGCGACATTGGTTTGGGATGGAAGAAACTGTTGGCCCGAGTCAATAATTTCGCTGATTTAGAAGCCGCTCTGCTGGGTCGAGTAGAACACATGATAGATTTCGTGACTGTACACGAATAGCGAAAATTTCTGGGCATTCCCGGAAGTGTCCGTTCTGCGAACAGCGAGGCTCTACACTATGCTGAGAGTACCAGTGTACAAATATTATTCCCACTGAATCGATCGTAAAGGAAAATAACGTGTCACAATCCCCTGGTGTCTCAGGCCAAGGCAGCGACACCGCATCGCGTGCGCCACTGACGCCGTCCCAGGATCGTCAATGGGCAACGATCGCTCATTTCGGTGCGTTCTTGGGCTTTGTACCGTCATTGGTTGTGTTCATAGTTTTTCGCTCACGAGGTCCCTTTTCGGAGCAAGAGGCTAAAGAAGCTCTTAACTTTACCTTGCCGTTAACTGTTGTCGGATTGGCCATGAATATTTTGGCTTTCCTACCGATCATGGGGGCTATCTTCGGGGTAATTGCAGTGCTTCTATGGGCTTTTATGACCATTTCAGGTGTCATTGCCGGTATAGAAGTAAATAAGGGACGTCCCTACCGTTATCCATTTAATCTCAGAATCATTCGCTGAGTACTCTGAACCACTTAGAATCCCGCTAATCTGCGTGTAATTGCGTCGTCTAATAGACGTCCATTCAAGGTTGGCACGACTTTGTCTTGCTTAAGTGGGGCAGGTTCAATTAATTTTTCGGAGGCTAATAGCTGTGCTTCTGCTCTTGCCTGGGCTGCAGCCTCTGTGCTGATCATGGCCAAGGATGCTAAGTCTAGCCCTTCGGCTAATCTAACTCCGAGCATAATTTTTTCTAACAATCTGGCATCGGTATCAGGGATTTCATAGCCCACTGCCGGGGACATTCCATCAAGCACCCGGGACGCGTAAGCTGCTGGGTGCTTAGCATTCCACCAACGATATCCAGCCATATGAGAATGGGCACCAGGCCCTATCCCCCACCAATCTTGATCGCGCCAATAGGCCAGGTTGTGTTGCGATTGATGAATGTTCTGTTCCATCGGATCATAGGCCCAGTTGGAAATCTCATACCAGCGAAATCCGGCCGCGCTCAATCGTTCTTCGGTTGCCACATATTTGTCGGCCTGATCATCACCATCGGTGTTAGGGTAAACTCCGCGTCGAATCTGGGCCGCCAGTTTTGTACCTTCCTCAATGATGAGACCATAAGCGGAAACGTGGTCTGGCTGTAGCTGAAGTACAGAATCTAAAGAAATCTGCCAATCCTGGAGGGACTCACCAGGTGTACCAAAGATAAGGTCTAACGACATATCTAATCCTGTTTCACGAATCCACTGCGTAGCAGAAACGACGTTTGCAGGATTATGCGTACGTTCCAGTACTTGTAGCACATGTGGCACAGCTGATTGCATGCCCATCGATATGCGATTGAAACCGCCCGCGGCTAATTCTTGAACGGCGTCTCTGGTCAGTGAATCCGGGTTTGCCTCGGTAGTAATTTCTGCCCCGGTGGTGATTCCAAAAAGCTGTTTAGCACGTTCAAGAATTCTGGCCAGGTCACTGGCCTGCAACAAGGTCGGCGTTCCCCCACCGAAAAATACTGAGTGTAGTGGCTTAGCGTCAACCCCAGCTTTTTCCATCGCATCGGCGGCGAATTCCAATTCTTTGATGGCAGTCGATGCGTAACTGTCATGGGACGCACCAGCACCAAAGTCGGAGGATATATACGTATTGAAATCGCAATAACCACACCGGGTTATGCAAAATGGCACGTGTACATATAGGGAAAATGTTCGGTCGCTATTATTAACTGCAGGTGCGATAAATTCCGGTAGGGCATCGTTACTGGACGTGGCCTGAATTTGAGACAACGTATTAATTGCCCGTATCCGTCGACAGTGCAGCGATGAATGCTTCTTGGGGTACTTCAACAGTACCGACCATCTTCATACGCTTCTTGCCTTCCTTTTGTCGTTCTAGTAACTTCCGCTTTCGAGAAATATCACCACCGTAGCATTTCGATAAAACATCCTTACGGATAGCTCGTATATTTTCCCGCGCAATAATACGTGAACCGATGGCAGCTTGAATAGGTACTTCGAACTGCTGCCGAGGAATAAGTTCCTTAAGTTTTGAAGTCATTTTCACGCCATATGAATACGCGTGATCACGGTGGGTGATGGCGGAGAACGCGTCTACGGTATCACCCTGAAGCAAAATATCGACCTTGACCAGATCCGCAATTTGGGAGCCGTCCCGTTGCCAGTTCAGGGAAGCATACCCTTTGGTCCTGGATTTGAGCACATCAAAATAATCAAAGACGATTTCTGCCAACGGAATCCAGTAACGAATTTCTACGCGCTCTTCTGACAGGTAGTCCATGCCGCGAAGCTGGCCTCGTTTGCTTTGTGACAGCTCCATAACAGCACCGATAAATTCCGACGGCACAATCACTGTTGCCATAGCCATTGGTTCTTCAACCTCGGTAATTTTGCCTTCAGGAAACTCTGAGGGGTTAGTTACCGGCACGACAGTGCCATCTTCGGTGGTGACGCTATAAATAACGTTAGGCGCGGTAGAAATCAGATCCAGGTTATACTCCCGTTCTAACCTTTCACGAACAATTTCTAAATGCAGCAGCCCCAGAAAGCCCACGCGGAAACCGAAACCCAAAGCCACCGATGTCTCCGGTTCGTAACTCAGTGCAGCATCATTAAGTTGGAATTTTTCTAATGCGTCACGAAGTGCCGGATAGTCAGAGCCATCAATGGGATAAAGGCCAGAAAAGACCATCGGCTGTGGTTCACGATAGCCTCCGATAGCTTCTTGTGCAGGCTTCAATTTGTCAGTAACCGTGTCACCGACTTTTGACTCTGCAACATCTTTAACGCCCGTAATCAGATACCCAACTTCTCCGACTCCCAACCCGTTACCAGCTATTGCATCTGGTGAGTAAACACCAGTCTCTTGTAATTCATATTCAGCGCCGGTCGCCATCATGCGAATACGCTGACGTGGCTCAAGCTTGCCATCAACCATTCGCACGTATGTAATCACACCGCGATAGGTGTCATAGATAGAGTCAAAAATCATGGCCCGCGGCGGTGCGTCCTCGTTGCCGTCTGGAGCGGGCACTTGGCTGACGACACGGTCAAGTAGAGTCTGTACCCCTTCACCTGTTTTTCCCGAGACTTTAAGCACATCATCGGGATCAACGCCGATAAGATTCGAAATTTCTAGTGCATAACGCTCGGGCTCGGCAGCCGGCAGATCAATTTTATTTAGTACCGGGATGATTTCTAAATCATGTTCCATCGCCATGTACAAGTTTGCCAGCGTTTGGGCTTCAATACCTTGAGCGGCATCAACGAGCAAAATAGCGCCTTCACAAGCAGCTAAAGAACGTGACACCTCGTAGGCGAAGTCAACGTGACCGGGTGTATCGATCATATTCAATACATAGTCTTGCCCCTCGACCCGCCACGGCATGCGTACAGCTTGGGATTTAATGGTGATGCCCCGTTCACGCTCGATATCCATATTATCGAGAAACTGATTTTGCATCTCGCGAGGCGTAACAACCTTCGTGTTTTGCAACATCCGGTCAGCAAGAGTCGACTTCCCGTGATCAATATGGGCAACAATACAGAAGTTACGGATCACGGCAGGATCAGTTGAACCGGGCTGAGGCGGTTTGGACGCCATAGGCGACACGTGCACCATCCTTAATACATTGGCTGTTGCGGAAACATGTTGGAGCGAAGCAACACGCTATATTGTTGCTCTATTGTTTCATGTTTCAGTCGTAGAGGCGACAACATATCCAGCTCATACCGCATCCTCGTAGCGAACAGTCCTGCACAATATGGCAGCCTAATGTTCCAATTAGCTGTTGTACTAAGTTTTTGCTAAAATTGGCGCCTGTGTGTCCGCGCAGGTCGACGGGCACTCTTGACCCAGCTTTCCTAGGTGCCCCCACACCGCTCAGTCGCTCGGGCAAGAATACCCCTCACCGACCCGAATTAAGGATGAATAGGACCATAAATTGGCTAATCTCAAATCTTCCAAAAAGCGCGCAATCACGAATGAAAAACGTCGTGAACGCAACACTGCTATCAAGTCCGAACTGAAATCTGCGCTACGCAAGGTGAACAAAGCTGTTGCTGCTGGTGATAAAGATGCCGCTGAAAAAGCTCTGTCAGTAGCCGGTCGGAAATTAGACAAGGCTGTTAGCAAAGGTGCGATCCACCGCAATCAAGCAGCTAACCGTAAATCCGGTGCAGCCGCTCGCGTCAATGCGATGGATGCTTAAGTTCTAATCGAACTTCCACACATCTAAGGCCACTACGTTTTACGTAGTGGCCTTTTTCTTTAACTTTTGTCCTAGCCTCGACCCACCAGGGACGCTACCTTCGTTACCATTCGCTCAACTGCGAATTCAGCATCACGGGCTTGGCCTTTTGCCTCAGCATCTGCTCGAGCAATCAGCTCAATAGCCCCTGCGATATTAACTGGTGTCCAACGGCGAGCAGTTGCTGAGACTCGCTGGGCCTGCCATGGTGCCATACCAAGAATAGAAGCTAATTGACCTGATGGGATACGCGTATCAATAACGCGTGCAACTTGGCGGGCTTTCATAGCAAAAGATGCGGTAATAGCTACCGGTTGGACACCAGTTGATAGTGCATGACGTAACAGCGCTGTCGCCTGCCCAAATTGGCCGTCCAATGCTGCATCAGCAACTTTAAACGCAGTAGCTTGGACTCGTCCTCCGTAGTATTTTTCTACGGTAGCTTCGCTAATTGTCCCTTCTGTATCTGCAATGAGTTGATGAGCTGCCGCTGCGAGTTCGCCGAGGTTTTGTCCAATCGCTTCAGCTAATGCTTTAATCGCGTCTGCGTTGATTTTACGGCCAGCTATGCGGAACTCCGTTTGAAGAAACTCCATTCGATCGCGTTCTGATTTGATCGGTTTAGCCTCGATGAACTGGCCGGATTTTTTGAATGTATCAAGTAGACGTTTACCACGCGTTCCGCCACCATGTAACGCGAGTAGTGTGACGTCAGGGTTCACCTGTTGAACATATTCCAGACCATCAGTAACGAACGCGTCGGTCATTTTGTGCATCTCTTCAAAAACCAACAGCTTCTTTTCGCCAAATAAGGATGGGCTCGCCAGTATCTGTAACTCCCCTGGTTGGTACTCTGCGGCAGAAAGATAATGGACTTCGGTATCAGGCTCCGAGGCTTTGAGCTGGCCTTTAACCAAGTCGGTGACCCGGGTATGGATGTAGTCTTCACTGCCATGCACCAAGATCAATGGTGAAACACTAACATCACGCCAAGATGTTCCGCTTGTTTTCTGTCGCCGTGGGGAA
>DEPX01000097.1:13567-18208 GCA_002358975.1 Micrococcaceae bacterium UBA3381
GGTGCCCATAGGTGTTGTCTTCTCCCACCCCAATGAGCGCTATTTTTGGTGAAGTGTGCTCAAGCATTTCGAGTCCGCCGTTTTGGGCCCCATGGTGCCCAACTTTGAGAATATCTACGTCCGCGGGTACTCTATTCTGCTCTAATAATCGTGCAGCTTCATCTTCTTCTAGATCTCCAGTAAATAACGCTTTTACAATCTGTCCTTGACGATAAATCTCAATGAATAGCACTACGGAAGCATTATTCTCACTTGCTGATTGCGCATTTGCAGCTACTACTGTCCATCGGAGCTGCACCGAATGGCTTTCGTCTAGTGCTGCATGGTCGATAACCTGGACCGTGGATGCATTGGCCTGTTGGGCTTGTTCGGGAAGCCCTGCGGTGTCAGGACTGTAGCTCGGGTCAGTTCCTGTTGAATAGATAACCTGATTCGGTCTAATCGTATCGATAATTGCTTCAGCCCCACCGTAATGATCGGCGTGCAGGTGGGTAACCACAAGCACATCGATAGAAGAAATATTGGCTTGAGCTAAACACTGCTGCGCAAGGGCTGCGTCGGGTCCAGCATCAATAACCATCGCAGAGTCCACACCGGTACGCACCAAAAACATGTCGCCTTGGCCAACATCACAGCCGATAATATCCCACTGATCATCAATGCCGGTGGACTTGCTGGGCCAAAATACAGCCACATGGGCCACCACAGCTATAACAACAATAACGGACTGCGTCAGGTTCGACAGGTGAAGATGCCGGTCCAACTTCGCTAGGAGCCGTTGTCTAATGGGTGCTGCATTGAGAACTTTAACAGGTGGTTTCGATTCACGCTGACGTCGCAGCAGCCTCACCAATATGATCGCGCTGGCTCCCCAATGAAGGATAATTAGCCATGTGCTGGCGATACCCTCGGGCCAAGGAAGCCTGGCTGCGGGCAAACCTACTAGCGCTGTGGCAATCCACCCAACTGCCGTGGCGGGCCCAGCCACCACATGAAAAATAATTTGTGAAAGTGACGGTGCAACAACAGTAAGCCCGGCAGCAACTGTTCCGGGCACAGTAATGAAAGGAAGCAGTGGTGTTGCCACGAGGTTGGCCACTAGTGAGTATGTACTTACGTAATCGACAAATGTAAGCAAAATTGGTTGGCAAGCCAGCTGGGCTGTTGCAGAAATCGACAAGGATGCGCTGAGGAAACGAGCTAAAAAATCCGGTAGAAATGCTGCAAAATGCTTGTATAGCCAGCGTTCTAATGGTTGCGCGCCTAATACGATGCCGGCTGTTGCTGCTACTGAGAGCTGAAAACCTACCTCGTGTATTAGTTCAGGCCAAATACTAAGGTTCACCACGGTCGACAGCGATAAGAGTGGAAGAGCCTGAGCGCCACGTCCAAAAAATAGCGCCCAGGCACCAATAGCCCCCATAATTGCAGCTCGGAGGATCGACGGTTGCATACCTACGATCTGCACAAAGAGCAGCAGTGTCGCCAGGAACGCGGCGATTACTAGCGGACGAGGTAAACGCAAACTGCGAAATAACAATGTTGCCGCGCTGGCGACCAAGGAGGTGTGAGCACCTGATACTGCTGATAAGTGACTCAGCCCGGCAACTTTCATTGCGTTATCAGTCTCATCTGTTTGCTGCGATCGGTCCCCTAAAATAAGCCCTGGCAGCAATTCTGGTGCATAGCCGATGGTTTGTGCTGACTGATCGCGTAACGCGGTGCGTATCAGGTGGCGGCCTGTATTGCCGGGCAACGTTTCGGACTCTAACACAGCTGCTCGGCTTAGCCGGTGCCAGTGCTGTTACGAATACGGTTGTCCCAGTCTCAGTGACGCGGCCCATGAAACACACGTGGTCGTCACTGTTGAGGTCATTCCATGTCTCGTCGGCCGCGACAACGATTTTAGCTGGATGGTTGGTAGCGACTAAGTCTCTGCCGAAGTGCTCTACCTCGACAGTGGCAAACCAGCTTTGTCCGAATGGACCTGAGCGCTCTACTGGGCTGGTGACAAGTTGGCCCGATATTCTGGCGGTTCCAGCCCCTTCAGTAAATTCCAACCAACCAGATTCTTGGGCAGAATTTTGCTGGTGCTGTACGACAAATGCTGCCGGAGTTGCCAGCCAACAAGCAATGGCGATTAGTAATAGAATATTGAATATTCGACGGGATGGAACCGATCGAGCACACCATAAAACAACAATTATGGCTCCACCCAGAAGTGGCAAGGCCCAGGGCAGATAGGTACTCCAAGAGGAGGGGAGCTGCGGGAGCGCTAGACAGACAGTAATGGTCAAGACCGCTGCCGGGAGAAGCCGAATATCGATAGGTGCAGCAATGTCGTCTGGTTTGATGTGGCTGTGTTCCATCACCAGCTAACCAGTCCGTCCAGACGTTCTCGCGTTGCTGGTCCGATACCGGAGACTTCTTCCAAACTTGCAAGGTCTGCAAAGGCTCCGTGTTGTTCTCGGTGTTCGATGATCTGTGCAGCAGTTGCCGGACCGACTCCTGGAAGCGTTTCGAGTTCAGTTGAGTCAGCAGTGTTGATATTTACTAGACCTGCTGAACCAGTATTTGCTTGCGGCTGGCCCCCATCGGTGCCACGGGTTGAAACATCAGGGTTAGTCTGTGCTGTTTCTTCATCTGGTACAAAAATGTAATCGCCGTCATTAGTAACTGCAGCAAGATTTAAAGCATCAAGGGCTGCGTTATCTGTCGGCCCACCAGCGGCTTTGATAGCGTCAATAACCCGAATGTTGCTGGATAATTCAACGATGCCAGGGTCATGTACTTCTCCAGCCACGTGTAAGATTAATGTGTCGGCCGATGAATTGGCGCCGGGTCCCTCAGCATCGTTTGGTTTATCCGGGTCGTCAAAGGGCGCTTCGGAATCCTCGACGCCGTCATGATCAACTACCAAGGTGGTATCTTGACTTGTTGGTTGATCAGTAATCAACCAACGGAATCCAAAGAACGTCAGTACGGCAATAGCAAGCATTAATACCGCAGACAACGCCACTCTTGTCCGCCAGATTGGTGCTTTTGGCTGGTGTTCGTTGGGCTCAACGAGATGTTTTCCCATGCATATAGCATGAGGTTTTGTAATGCATCCCGGGTGCGCAGCAGCCTAGCTGTGGATTAAACCCTCAGCCTTCGGGTTACTGTGGATTTCTATTCTCTATTAGAGACATCTTGAAGATCAGTCTAGTCGGGTGGTGGTGTAGCTCAGTTTCTAAGGGTTCCCATAACCGGCGTAGTCCAGGTCTGGGCTAATGGACACCCCCAGTGCACCGAGTCCTAAGTGTGCTGCAAGCACAGCCGGCAGTTGGACTACAGGGACTGGCATAGAAGAATGTTCTTGCAGTGTTTCAGCAAGTGTTCGAGCCACTTCGGGGTTCCCGTAGGCCTGTACGCTCAAACGCATAGGAGTCTCAGCTGAAGTTGCAATTTCGGTCATAAGCCCCAACGCTTTGGCAGGGCTTCTTGGCTTGTCCAAGAGCTGTATAGCACCATCTTGCAAATGCATCACGGGCCTTACCTGCAGCAATTGGCCTAATAGTCCTGTCAAAGCTGGGATGCGTCCACCTTTGCGCAGGGTGTCTAGATTAGGCACCGTAAATATTGTCCGTCCAGCTTTGGTTTGGCGGGTAGCAATTGTTGTTAGAAAATCTGCTGATAGTCCGATACGGGTACGTAGTAATACGTCCAGTACTGCGTTACCTAATGACATTCCGGCGTTGTAAGAGTCTATGACAGCGACCGGCACCGGCGAGCTTTGCGCCGCGATGCGAGCTGCATCGACGGTGCCAGATAGTTTGGATGATAAATGAATTGAGAGGATGCGGCTGTAACCTTGTTCCGCGACGTGCTTATACGTTGCGGTGAACCGTCCTGGTGATGGTCGTGATGTCCGGATGTGGGCGCCGGAGGCAAGAGCAATGGAAAGATCGTGGTGAAGGGTCTCGTCGTCTTCAGCATAGATTTGTTCGCCAATCATTACTGGAATAGGCACAACAAACAGTTCGGCCCCGGTAGCTAACATGTACACTTCGTCGGGCAGCGCAGCTGAAGTATCAGTGACAATAGCCACGCGATCGCGGCGTGGCGGCTTAATGTAACGTGCCCAACCGACCGCCTCGCTACGTACATCGCGCGAGCGGGCAGCCAGTCGGGCTATCCAGGGGCTTATGTCGCTCATCAGCTGTGTCAGCCCACCACAAAGTTGACGAGTTTGCCTTTGACCACGATGACTTTGCGTATTTGTTGATCGCCAATGGCACGCTGCACATTCTCTGATTTGCGCGCTAGTGCTTCCAGTTCGTCATCAGTAATATCAGCTGGCACCTCAAAACGGTCACGTAGCTTGCCTTGAACCTGAGCAATCACTGTGATGTTATCTTCGGCTAGCAATGTTTCGTCTACGATGAGCCAGTTAGAGCGAGCAACTGATGGTTCATGTCCCAGCAGAGCCCACATATCTTCAGCAGTGTATGGAGCCACCAGAGATAATAATTGGGCAACAACTTCTGTAGCCTCAAAGACTGCTGGATCACTTGCACCAGCGCCCTTGTCAATTTCTTTACGGGTGGCATTGACCAGTTCCATGGCACGGGCTATGACCACATTAAATTTCTGGTCATC
>DEPX01000097.1:18288-25623 GCA_002358975.1 Micrococcaceae bacterium UBA3381
CCAACGTTTGCATAGTGGATATCCTGAGCGAGGCGCCATGCCCGAGCTAAAAACTTCAGGGACGCGGCCGGTGATACATCAGCCCAGTCAATATCGTCTTCCGGTGGTGAAGCAAAAACCATAGTTAGCCGGATAGCATCAACACCAAAGGCATCGAGTTGTTCGCCTAAGGCCACCCCATTGCCCAGTGATTTCGACATTGCTTTGCCGCCGTTAAGCACTTGGCCCTGGTTGAGTAGGCGACTAAAAGGTTCGGTAAAGTTCACCAGACCCATGTCATAGAGCGCTTTGGTGAAAAAGCGAGAGTACAGCAGATGCAAAATAGCGTGTTCTACACCGCCAACATACTGATCAACCGGTCCCCATCGGTCCAGTTTGTTCCGGTCCCAGATTTGTTGGTCGTCATGCGAGGACACAAAACGCATGTAGTACCACGAGGAGTCCACGAAGGTATCCATGGTGTCGGTATCGCGTTGTGCAGGTCCACTACATGTTGGACAGGTAACATTTACCCAGTCTTCTGCAGCTTCCAGTGGAGATTTCCCCTTTGGTGCTAGCTGCTGTCCATGTAGATCTTTTGGCAGCTCGACGGGTAGTTGGTCCTCGGGTACTGGTACCAAGCCACAGGTTTGGCAGTGGATGATAGGGATTGGTGCACCCCAAAAGCGTTGACGTGACAACAGCCAATCACGCAAACGGTAATTGACCGAGGTGTAGCCCGTTCCTTTTGTTTCTAATATTTCGGTGGCCTTGGCGATAGCATCGTCGCCTGTTAGCCCATTGAGTTCACCAGAGTTGATGTTTGTGCCAGTAGCAGTTGTGGCAACGCCAGATTCTTCTGGGTTAGTTTCTCCAGTGTCGACTACTGTACGTATTGGTAATTCCATCGCGGTAGCAAAAGCCATATCACGCTGATCATGAGCGGGTACGGCCATGATCGCTCCGGTACCGTAATCAGACAACACGTAGTCTGAGGCCCAGACCGGCACACGCTCACCAGATAACGGGTTAATGCCATACCGACCTAAGAAGACTCCGGTCTTTGGTCGCTCAGCGGACTGACGATCAATATCAGATACATGCTTGAGCTCCTCACGGTAGGACGCAAGCGCTGTGGCATGTTCTTCGGTGACTAGTTCTTCTGCAAGATCTGCATCGGCGGCAACTACCATGAATGTGGCACCGTACAGGGTGTCTGGTCGGGTGGTGTAAACTTCAATTTCTGGACCGTTTTCAATGGCAAATGTGACGGTTGCACCGGTGGATTTGCCAATCCAGTTGCGCTGCATGTTCAGGACACGCTCGGGCCAATGATCTTCAAGCGCGTCCATATCTTGCAACAGACGCTCAGCATAGTCAGTGATCTTGAAATACCACTGTTCCAGCGCCTTTTTCGTGACTTCGGTGCCGCATCGCTCACAAGCGCCGTCGACGACTTGCTCATTTGCTAATACGGTTTGGTCTTTTGGGCACCAATTGACCAAGGAATTCTTGCGGTAAGTTAGGCCACGTTCATAGAATTTCAAAAATAACCATTGGGTCCAGCGGTAATACTGTGGATCCGAGGTATGCAAAATCGTGTTCCAGTCTACGGAGATGCCGTAGCGCTCAAAAGATGCCCGTTGAGTGTCAATATTGGCATAGGTCCATTCGGCTGGGTGTGCATCACGGGCAATGGCGGCGTTTTCAGCAGGTAAGCCAAAGGAGTCCCAACCAATCGGGTGAAGGACATCGTAGCCACGAAGCATCCAATACCGGGCTACAACATCACCCATAGCAAACGCTTCTGCATGGCCCATATGGAGGTCACCAGACGGGTATGGGAACATATCGAGCACATATTTACGCGGTCGTTTGCCGTCGTCTGCGGCTTGAAATACTTTGTTGTTTTCCCAATAGCCAGCCCAGCGCTGCTCAATGTCAGAAAACGAAAACTCTTCGCGTCCGGTTTCGGCCTGATTCGATGTGTTCGTCACGGTTTCCTGTCTACAACTTCTATAAACGGTCAAATCTAGTCTCAGTGTAATATTCTAGCTGGTCTCATCAACCGGCCAACCAATTGCATGGTCGATGGCCGCATGCCAGCCGGCAATTAAACGTTGGCGTTGCTGTGGTTCAATACGCGGGTACCAGACCCCGCCAGCCTGCCAAAGTTCACGTAATTGGGCGATATCATCCCATGCACCGACACCTAGTCCGGCCGCATATGCGGCCCCGCGCGCCGTCGTTTCTATGTCGGCGCTACGTTGGACCACAACATCTAAGATATCCGACTGAAATTGCATCAGTTTGTTATTTACTGTCATGCCTCCATCTACCCGCAGCCGCTGTAATTTTTCACCGGTATCACGTTCGACGGCGGTAATGACATCCAAGGTCTGATAGGCCGTTGCATCAAGACTGGCACGGGCAATATGCCCGGCGGTGGCGTAATTGGTCAAACCGATGATAGTGCCTGAAGCATCCGGTCTCCACCAGGGCGCAAACAACCCAGAAAATGCTGGGACGAAATATACTCCGCCATGATCGGTCACACTATTGGCCAAGGCCTCCACGTCTTCGGAGGTTTTAATGATACCTAATTGGTCTCGTAACCATTGAACCACTGAACCGGCCTGGGCGATGGAGCCTTCAAGTGCATAGACCGGAGATCGTCCAGATAGTTGATAGGCCACGGTTGTTAGCAGGCCGCTCGTAGAAAATACTGGCTGTTCACCGGTGTTATACAGCAGAAAACACCCGGTTCCGTAGGTATTTTTGGCTTCTCCAGCGTCAAAAATTGTTTGTCCAAAGCTTGCTGCTTGCTGATCACCAAGCACACCGGTAATTGGTAACCCGCCGATGGCAAGCCCTGCAATTACGGTGCCGTAATGGTGTACAGATGGGTATATCTGAGGCAGGGCAGATTCAAGTACGCTGGTCTCAATGCCAAATATCTCACCTAAGGCATAATCCCATTGGCCAGTGTTGATGTTCATCAATGAGGTGCGCGAGGCGTTTGTAATATCGGTGGCATGCACGGCTCCACCGGTGAGGTTCCACAGGATCCAGGAGTCGATGGTGCCAAGACGCAACCGGCCTTGGGCAGCCAGCCGAGCAACGTCATCATTGTTTTCCAACAACCAGGCAATCTTTGGTGCCGAAAAATACGCCGATAGGTTCAGTCCCGTGGTCGCTTGAACCGTTGCGTTGTAGCCATTGGTTAGTAGATGCTCAATGACGCTATGGGTGCGCGCGTCTTGCCATACGATAGCCCGATGCACTGGCAGGGAGGTGTTGGCGTCCCAGGCCACAATAGTTTCACGCTGGTTCGTGATGCCGATGGTGGCAATATCGTTGGCTGTCAACTGGGCACGGGCCAACGCTAAGGCAGCCAGCTCGCGAATATTGGCCCAGATTTCGGTTGCGTCATGTTCAACCCAGCCCGGTTGCGGAAAATATTGTTGATGTTCTCGTCCAACGACCGTGACAGTATTGCCTTGAGTATCTAGTAGGGCCACACGCGTTGACGTTGTGCCCAAATCCAGTGACATAATAATAGGGGCAGTGGAGTTGGCAACCATAGGCGCTACTTAACCATAACCTGTAGCTTCGGTCACTCGGACGCCCGGAGGTGACCGGGATTTTATAGACTAGTGGGCATGATCAGTGGGTTTTCGGAGCGGTTGCGGCCGCAATATTTAGTGCGTGATCGATCCGTTCTAACGGGCAATGCACAGCGAATTGCGGAGCGATTCGGTATTGACGTCGTCGATCCGGTCAGCGGTAGACCATTTCAAGTCACGGTATTTCGCTACCGTGCCGGCTCAGGGGCCCGGCAAGTGTTGGCCGTTCATGGCTTCCGCGGCGACCATCATGGTCTGGAACTGTTGGTTGATGGGCTTACAGGGGTGGACGTGTGGGTACCAGATTTGCCCGGTTTTGGGGCCTCTCCCGCCATGCCAGATGCAGAACATACCGTAGACCATTTGAGCCATGTGGTGAATCAGATCGCCCAGCATCTGCAGACACCTACGATACTGGGACATTCTTTCGGCTCGGTCATTGCCGCCTATGCTGTGGCACAACGTTCGGTTCGCTACCGACAGCTCATGCTGCTTAATCCGATAGTTAAACCTGCGCTTGCAGCTCAGACGCCTGTCGACTGGGCAGCGACGCGAGTAACCGATGGGTTTTACCGATTGTGTGCTGCACTGCCGTTAGGTTGGGGACGCAAATTACTGGCAAACCGGGTTATTATTTGGGCCACTGGTGCATTTATGACCAAAACTGACGACCCTCGAGTGTTGGCCTACACCCATGATCAACACCAGGCGTATTTCTCCGCGTTCGACTCACCTGAAGCTCTGTTCGAAGCCTATAGGGCGTCGATCGAACGCACAGTCAGTGATGTTGCCGATGCCTTAACCTTGCCGACTACTCTCATCGGTGGGGCCCAAGATGAGTTGTGTCCACCAGAAGATGTCGATGCGTTGTCTCAAATGCTTGCAACAGCAAATCGCGACGTCGAATCCTATGTGTTGCAACGTACTGGGCACTTATTGCACTATGAGCGCTCAGCTGCCGCTGCTGCTTTGGTCAGCTGGCGGCTTTAGAGCACATCAGTTGGATCAATTCTCAGGCGTACAGCAGCCGAGTCACCGCGGGCCGATAATTGTGCACGTGTGGTTTTTAATGTTGCCACCACGTCTGTGGCGACATGATCTGGGAAAAATAGTAACGCACGATGTGATTGTTCATCGATGGCGACCGGTCCAATCCACGGTGATTCGGCGGCATGGTAGGGCAACGCTGCATTACGGATCATGCGTTGCACTTCGGTTAGTGGGCCCAGAAGTTCAGCAACGCGGACGGCAGGAGGTAAACCTAATTGCTGGCGTTGAGTGAGCTGGCGGTTTGCCCAAGCAATAGGGTTCATCTGGACCAGGGAGGCCACAGCGTCGTCATACTCTGCGGTGACTACCACAACTCCCCCATCGGTTGCAGGTCTGACCAAGGTGGCAGCGCGCATCCAGTGGCCTAGCACTGTTTCTGGCACATTGAGGCCTTCACGTTGAAGTTGTGCATCGCCATCAAGCAGCAGCGCCGCAACGTATCCTTTGGGGGCGATAGGTTCGGCCCCAGGTGTGGCTATGACTAGCGCAGGGCGATCCTCCACATTTACCAACATCTGGTCGGCTGACGACGACAGGACCGGTGTCATTGGAAAGGCACGGCCAAGTTCATCTGCGGTGCGATGTACTCCTCTTGCACCGGCGCGTAGCTGGTGAGAACCACAGTGCGGGCATCTAAAGTGACGTTCTTTAATACCGCACCATCGGCAGGTGGCTTCGTGTCGTTGAACTGCTAGCCTGTCACTATAACTGAGTGGACCGGCGCAGTGACGGCATCGGGCAGATTCTTGGCAGCGGGCACAGAACAACCCGGGGATAAATCCGGCACGTGCAACTTGCACCAGTACCGGTCCGGGATGACCATGTTTGCCGTCAAGGGCTTCACGTGCCGTTTGATGGGCATAGTGTGGAATGCGGGCAATTTGTGCCAGTGGGTCACGTTCCGCATGAAAGGAATCGGCCGTCGCCACGACGCGTGGCGCAAGCTTGTTGCGTATAGCTCGGTCCACACCAATTTGATTGAGATGGCCGTTGGCGACGAGTTGTTGAATTTCAATTGACCGCGAGGTGGAAGCCAAAACGAGTCGAGCATGATGTTGTGTTGCGCGAAGCTGGGCCACGGTGTGGACATGAAAATATGGGGTACGCGGCTCGATCAAATGGTCACTGGTGGGATCCCAAATCATGATCGCGTCAAGGTGTTCTAGTGGGGCCCAGATCGCTGAACGGGTACCAATTACGATACGGTACTGACCCGTGAGGATAGCGAGAAACGCACGGTACCGGGCAGTATTGCCTTGTTCTCCGCTGAGTATGGCAAAGCTACGTTTACCTACTCGGTTTTCTAGTTGCCGTTGCAATCGGGATAGGTGTTTGTGATCCGGCACTACGATGAGACTGGTTTGTTGATCTGCTGCCAAGCGTTGTGCTGCATCGGCCAGCACATCCATTGCTTCCCAGCTGCCGTGAGCTGAGGGCAGGGTCAAAGCGTAGTGTTCGTTATGGTCAGAGGTGAATAACTGTTGTGCACCGTCAATTAGTTCCCACCGGAACTGTGGAGCCTGACTGTCGGATGCAGGTTCTGCAACGGGTGGTTCAATGGTGGGCGGTTCGGGGATATTGTGGTCTTGTACCCGCTGGGCGATTTCCTGTTCGACGCTGGCTACCCGTCGGGGTATGGCAGCTCGCAGCACATCGGAGGTAATGGATGCATAGTGTTCTGCAACGGTTTTAGCAAGCTTCAATACTCGTGGTTCTAGTACCGGCATTGCAGATACCACCTTGCTGATGGTCGTTAGCCGAGCAGCGGTATCAACAGTATTGGTGCGTTGGATTAACCAGCCGAATAACTGTTGGTGACCGAAACGTACTTTAACCCGTACTCCGGGCTGTGCAGCCGTATCAAGGCTTTTGGGGATGAGATAGTCGAAGTGACGATCCAGATGTGGCACCGGTGTTTCTAAGAGAATTTTTGCCACCGGTTTGTCCGGCCATCCATCGGGTGCAGCTGGTAATTTGGCACGCGATGCGGGAAGGTCGAAGAGTGCATCTGTTTCGGGCACGTCACCAGCCTACCGCGGCGCGGAGTTGGTCTACCTTATCGGTACGTTCCCAAGTGAAATCTGGAAGCTCCCGCCCAAAGTGGCCATTGGCGGCGGTTGCTTGATAGATAGGACGTAGCAGTTGCAGGTTACGTACTATAGCTGCAGGCCGAAGATCGAATACGTCATTGATGGCTGCAATGATATTTTGGTGACTGGTTTTTTCGGTTCCGAAGGTGTCGACGTAAAGACCTACCGGACGAGCCTTGCCGATGGCATAGGCCACTTGTACTTCAGCACGGTCTGCCAGGCCAGCGGCCACAAGGTTTTTAGCAACCCAACGTGTTGCATAGGCCGCAGAACGATCGACTTTGGAAGGGTCCTTTCCGGAAAACGCGCCACCACCGTGCCGGGCCATACCCCCATAAGTATCAACAATAATNNACGATAATTTTACGGCCGGTTAAACCGGCATCACCGACTGGCCCACCAATAACAAATGGCCCAGACGGATTGATAATGATGTTTGCTGCAGAGTAATCCAGTCCGAAATTTTTCAGTACCGGAATGATCACGTGCTCGGTGAGGTCTTCTTGCAGCTTAGACTGTGTGACGTCGCATAGGTGCTGGGTAGACACCACAATAGTTTCGACGCTTTGGGGCACGTGATGCTCGTCGTA
>DEPX01000097.1:25791-25955 GCA_002358975.1 Micrococcaceae bacterium UBA3381
GCGTACCCGAACATCAGCCCCTGGTCTCCGGCGCCTTGTTTGTCGATTTCATCAACTGAACCATCACGGGCTTCAAGGGAAGTTGAGATTCCAACATGAATATCTGAGGACTGCTGCCCAATTGAAACATTGACGCCGCAGGTTGCGCCGTCAAAACCGTTGGC
>DEPX01000097.1:26014-29647 GCA_002358975.1 Micrococcaceae bacterium UBA3381
GAGGTAGTTACTTCCCCGGCTACCTGTACCAGTCCGGTGGTGACCAGAGTTTCAACGGCGACCTTAGCGTTGGAGTCTTTGGCGATGATGGCATCAAGTACCGCATCGGATATTTGATCGCAGATTTTGTCTGGGTGGCCCGAAGTCACTGATTCAGAAGTGAACAGACGAAGCTCACCGTCACCGATCCCAGCGTACGGCTCGTACATGGCAGAAGTATTTTTAGCAGTCACATCAAAAGAGTTTACCTGTTTGACTACCCGTGGGCCCACCTTGGTACATGGATCGTAAACTTCAGCCCAGTTCTTCAGCTAGTTGTTCAATGATTGACGCTGCTACAACGTCTTTGGTGCCTTGGACAGTGACGTCATCACGAGAGTCAGCAAATATGATAGTCACATCATTTTCATCTTGCCCAAAAACTTTGCCGACACCAACTTCATTGACGACCAGCATTTCGCAACCCTTACGTTTTAGCTTGGCACGACCGTATTCTAATGGTGTGGTACTAACGTCTCCGGTTTCTGCGGCAAAGCCGACGACATATCCGGGTAATTCTTGGCCAGCGGCGCGCTGTTGTATCACGGTGTGCAAGACGTCTTCCGTCTGTTCCAAGATGATTGTTGGCGCAGAGTGTTCGTCGTCTTTTTTAATTTTTTCGTCGGTGGCCGTAGCTGGACGGAAATCGGCGACAGCAGCCGCCATGATTAGGGCGTCTTTATTACGGGAATGTTCTAAGACTGCATCAAGTAAATCCCGCGTCGATTCAATGGACACCACTGTTATATGGTCGTGCTGTGGTGCAGCAACATCCATGGAACCAGTAATAAGCGTTACCTGAGCACCAGCTCGTGCCGCTGCCTGTGCCAAAGCCACGCCTTGTTTTCCAGACGATCGATTTCCTAAAAACCGAACTGGATCCAGAGCCTCACGGGTTCCACCGGCACTCACCACAATATGTTTGCCTCGCAGCGAGCTACTGTGGTGGGCCTGGTGAATGAGGTCCTTGGTCTGTTCCCAAATATCTTCTGGGTCGGGCAGACGACCTTTTCCGGTATCGACACCGGTCAGTCTGCCCACGGCTGGTTCTATGATATGGACGCCGCGAGATCGTAGAGTCGTCACATTGGCCTGCGTTGCCGCGTTTTGCCACATTTCAGTGTGCATTGCTGGGGCCATGACCACCGGGACCGTTGCGGTGAGCAAAATATTACCGATCAGATCTTCAGCGAGACCGTTCGCAGCTTTCGCAAGAGCATTGGCAGTTGCCGGAGCTATGAGAACCAAATCGGCTTTGCGTCCTTGTAACACATGATTGACTTCATCAACCGCATCAAAAGTGTCAGTGTAAACAGGCCGACCTGAAAGTGCTTCCCAAGTGGCTTTACCGACGAAATTCAGTGCCGCTTCAGTGGGGATGACGTGGACTTCATGTCCATCTTCGGTCATCAATCGCAATAGCAAGGCAGCCTTATAGGCAGCAATTCCACCGGTAACGCCTAATACGATCCGCATGAAGCCCCCTGTGCTACGGCCTATTCGTCGGTTGATTCTGCAGTGGTATCTTCTGGCAGCGCAAACGGGTCGTCGTCATTGGCCGGTAATTCAAAGGTTGGGAAATCTTCATCAAGTTCCTCGGCTGCTGCTGCCTGGACTTCTTCCACAGGCTTCATTTCCAACAGACCGGCATCAACCTCACGCATCGCAATCGACAGAGGCTTTTCATTCAGCTCGGTATCGACCAGCGGGCCGACGTATTCGAAAAGTCCTTCGTGAAGCTGCGAGTAGTAAGCATTAATCTGTCGCGCACGCTGTGCGGCAAACAATACGAGTGCGTATTTAGAGTCAACCTTTTCTAGCATTTCGTCTAGTGGTGGATTGACGATACCTTGGGTGTGTTGTTCAGTCACTGATTCTCCAATGGTTTCCCCGGAGCGACCGGGGATCGTGGATGTATTTGTTGTATGTCCTGGCTAGCTTTGGGCGGATAGCTGCATGACTTCCACTAGCCTAGCGGAGGCCTGTTCAACTGTATCGTTGACTATTACAGCGTCAAATTCTGGTTCTGCGGCAAGTTCTAGTCTAGCCGTTTCCAACCGGCGTTGCTGTTCGTGCTGCGATTCGGTACCACGCCCAACAAGCCTACGAACCAGTTCCTCCCAACTGGGGGGAGCTAAAAACACAAATGTTGCTTCTGGCATAGTTTGCCGGACTTGTCTGGCACCTTGCAAATCGATTTCTAACAGTACATGTCTACCAGCCTCGAGTGCGTCTTCAACGGTATCTCGACGGGTTCCGTATTTATTCAGGCCGTGCACCTCGGCCCATTCCAGCATCTTGTTCTGAGAGATTAGTTGGCAAAACTCTGTGTGGCTAACAAAGGAGTAATGTACACCATCAACCTCACCCGGACGTGGGTTGCGTGTAGTTGCAGAAACCGAGACCCACGCCTGGGGAAAATGCTCACGAATATACTGGCTCACTGTGCCTTTACCGACCGCCGTCGGGCCAGCTAACACTGTCACTGCAGGTCTATTGCCAGCATGCTCAGGACGTAGGGTCAATTCTCGTGGTCCGGGAATGACCGGTGGCGTCTGATCTGGCAAGATGCTCCTCGACTAGCTAGTTTGGAAGGCCGTATCCGCCCAATAGTTAGGCTACCTCAAATGGTAATCGAACTCGGGCTTCTCCACAGCATTCTTGCTAGTTTGTCTATCGGCCGAGTAGATCGATCAATGCAGAACGCTGCCGGTGTCCTAGACCTCGAAGTCTACGATTGGGTGAGATGTCGCATTGCTCCATGATGTTTTGCGCTCGGATTTCTCCAATTCCTTTGAGCGCCGTCAGCAGATCAAGAGTACGCATCCTTGCAACAGCTTCATCGGCATCAGCGCGTTCGAAAACCTGCACCAAGGTTAGTGCGCCGTCAGCAAACTCAGTCTTAGTCCTGGCTCGTGCGGTCCGGGCGTCAAGTGCTTTTTGCCGGGCAGCTTGTCGTTCGGCGGGTGTTAGATCTTTTAGGACCATTGATATTGCCTTTCGTGCCCAACCCTACCTACAACCGGTAGGGACAGTCACACCTTGAAAGGTGAGTGACTACTCCGTGTATTGACCTATATTCCCTAGTGAACAGTAGTCTACTTCACGACAAGCTCTTTGCGAGCAGAGCTAATGGCTGCCTGCAAATCTGACACTTTTGGCCCGTATTTCAGGATCCCTCTGGACGAGTTGACGAGCACATTACGCCAGGCTTCACCAAAACCCGCACGGATATCGGCTGCCTGCGCCCCTTGGGAGCCATATCCGGGGGCTAGTATGGGCGCATTTGCCCTAACCAAATCGATATTTAACGCTTTAGCGGCAGCAGTAACGGTAGCGCCCACCACAAGACCAATCGACCCTAGTCGGCGTGCATTTTGGTTGTCCTTACCGGCGGCATCAACAATACGTTTAGCAACCGAGTCTCCCGACGAACCAAGATGTTGAACAGAGGCACCTTCAGGGTTTGAGGTTAGTGCCAGCACGAAAACCCCACGGTTATTTGCCAACGCCAGGTCAAGGCTGGGACGCAGCGATTCGTACCCCAAATACGCAGATAGTGTCACCGCATCTACTGCAAGCGGCGACTGGCTA
>DEPX01000097.1:29674-42567 GCA_002358975.1 Micrococcaceae bacterium UBA3381
GTCAACCATGCCGCTGCATAACCAGCCATAGTTGAGCCGATGTCTCCACGTTTCGCATCAGCAATGGTAAGAATCCCAGCATCCCGTGCGAGTTGTAATGTGGATTCAAGCACCGCATAGCCCACGGAGCCAAAACGCTCATAGAGCGCGACTTGGGGTTTGAGCGCCGCAACCCCAGTCGTTCCGGCTGCGGCTTCAACAACAGTTTTTGAAAACGTCTCAAGCCCTGCTGCATCGTCGTTGAGCCCCCACGATGACAGTAGGTGCGGGTGGGGATCTATACCCAGACATAATGGACCGTGATGCTCCATTGCTTGAACTAAACGGTCTCCAAATGAAAGTTTCATGATCATTTACCGTTGGTTCTTGATAACTTCAGACAAGCGACGGTCGTGCTCTTGCAGACTCGTGACGTCCCAAGAGTATTGTCGCTGTGCCTGAATAGCTTGCAGGGCCGTGCCAAAGGCGGCTAGTGTCGTAACGATCGGGACCCCCAACGAATTGGCAGCTGCACGGATCTCATAACCATCTCCTCGTGCGTCAGAACCTGAGGGGGTGTTGACGACCAGATCAACCCGACCATCTTCCAGCTGGTCAAGGATCGTTTCGCCAGGCTTATCGGCATCACTTGTTATTTTATCGACCGTTTCGGTAGCAATCCCATTGCGGGCCAAAACGTCTGCGGTACCGCCGGTAGATACCAGTTCGAAGCCCATGTCAGTTAGACGCTTAGCGTGCGCTACGATCCCGCGTTTGTCTCGATTCGCGACAGAAATAAAGACCCTTCCGTCAGTTGGCAGTTTACCTCCAACAGCATCCTGAGATTTTGCGTAAGCAGTATCAAAATACTTATCGATGCCCATGACTTCCCCAGTCGAACGCATTTCTGGACCCAACAGCGAATCCACTACGCGGCCTTCTGGTGTCCGAAACCGGGTAAATGGCAACACTGCTTCTTTGACGGCAATAGGAGCGCCCAACGGTAATGACCAACCATCGTGGGTTGCAGGTAGGTCACCGGTTTCACGCAATTGGGCGACAGTGAAGCCAACACCAAGTTTTGCTGCGGCTTTGGCTAAGGCGACACCGGTGGCTTTCGAAACAAAAGGCACGGTCCGTGAGGCCCGTGGATTTGCTTCAATCACATACAAAATATCTGCAGTCAACGCGAACTGGATATTTATCAGCCCGCGGACCCCAACACCTTGGGCAATAGCTTCGGTTGCTTCTCGAACGCGCGCCAACACATCGGGGGCCAGCGTAGTAGGCGGTAGTACACATGCCGAATCACCCGAGTGTACTCCGGCTTCTTCAATGTGCTCCATAATGCCACCCATGAACAGTTCTTCACCGTCATATAGGGCATCCACATCGATTTCGATGGCATCATCCAAGAACCGATCAACTAATACGGGGTGCTCGACAGTGATCTCGGCGGTCGAATTTTCTATGTATGCCGACAGCTGGTCTTCGCCATAAACAATTTCCATGCCGCGGCCTCCCAATACATAGGAGGGTCGTACCAAAACGGGGTACCCAATTTCATCAGCAACAGCCTTGGCATCATCAAAGGACACGGCCGTACCACTTTTTGGCGCCGCAAGATCGGCCTGCTGAAGAACCTGTGCAAACAAGCCTCGATGTTCTGCTAGATCGATGGCTTCAGGAGAAGTTCCCAGAATAGTGACCCCAGCCTCAGCAAGATCTTTGGCCAGTTTCAGTGGCGTTTGACCACCCAATTGAACAAAGACTCCCTTAACCGGGCCGGTTTGTTCTTCGGCATGGATAATTTCCAGTACATCTTCTAGCGTCAGCGGCTCAAAATACAACCGGTCTGACATGTCAGAGTCGGTCGAGACGGTTTCTGGGTTGCAGTTAACCAGCACTGTATCGTAACCGGCTTGCTGCATGGCCATGGTGGCATGCACGCATGAGTAATCGAATTCGACGCCTTGTCCGATCCGGTTTGGTCCCGACCCCAAAATGACGACGGTGGGCCGTTGATGGTCAGTAATTTCGGTTTCCTGGCCATCATATGACGAATAATGATACGGAGCTTGGGCAGCATGCTCCCCTGCTGCTGTGTCAACCGACTTATAAATCGGACGTACCCCTAGCGCGTGGCGGACTCCACGAACGACAGCTTCATCCATGTGGCGTAACTGCCCGAGCTGCTTATCGGAGAACCCGTGACGTTTGGCATACAGCAACAAGTCTTGCGTGAGCTCATCGGCGTTACGAATTTGAGTAGCAACTTCATTAATCAAGCGCAGTTGGTCAATAAACCACGGATCAATCTTAGTCGTTTCGAAGATTTGTGCAGTGGTTACACCACCGAGTAAGGCCCGCTGAATCTGTCCTAACCGGGAGGTAGTTGCAGTCTTGGAAGCTTCGAGTAGAGCTGCCGTTTCAGTGGCGTCTGGGATAGTAAAGTCTAATTCAGCGTCATTATTTTGTTCCAGTGAACGTAAAGCTTTTTGCAAGGCCTCAGTAAAGTTTCGGCCAAAGGACATCACCTCGCCGACGGCCTTCATTGTTGTCGTCAGCGTGGCATCAGCCGCCGGGAATTTTTCAAAAGCAAAACGTGGGACTTTGACGACCACGTAGTCCAACGCTGGCTCGAATGCTGCTGTGGTAGTACCTGTAATATCATTGACCACTTCATCCAGGGTGTATCCGAGCGACAGCTTTGTGGCAATTTTGGCAATTGGATAACCGGTGGCTTTGGATGCCAATGCCGAGGAGCGCGATACGCGTGGGTTCATTTCAATGACAACAATGCGTCCATCGTCCGGGTTGACTGCGAATTGGATATTGCAACCACCCGTAGCCACACCGACTTCACGAATAATCTTGATAGAGATGTCACGCATCCGGTGGTACTCGCGGTCGGTTAGGGTGACCGCTGGTGCGACAGTTATCGCATCTCCGGTATGAACTCCTACCGGATCAAAGTTTTCGATGGAACACAGCGCAATAACGTTATCTGCGCTATCACGCATCATTTCAAATTCGTATTCTTTCCACCCCAAAATTGACTCTTCGAGCAGGACCTCAGAGGTTGGTGAGTACTGTAAACCAGCGCCGGCGATGCGATGCAGATCTGTTTCGTCATAGGCCATGCCTGAGCCGAGGCCACCCATGGTAAAAGATGGCCGAACTACCATCGGATAGCCCAATTCTTTGGCCGCTTCCAGTGCCTCATCCATGGTATTGACGATGAGTGACCGAGCCGATTCTGCACCGCAGCGTTCTACGACGCCCTTAAATTGTTCACGGTTTTCGCCAAGTTCGATGGCCGCGATATTAGCACCAATAAGTTCAACTCCGTATTGGTCTAATATCCCCCGCTCATCTAGTTGGATTGCAGTGTTCAGTGCGGTTTGGCCACCTAGGGTAGGCAAAATAGCGTCGGGGCGTTCTGCAGCGATTATTTTTTCGACGACATCGGCAGTAATGGGCTCGACGTAGGTGGCATCAGCCATTTCTGGATCCGTCATGATCGTGGCCGGATTGGAGTTTACCAACACTACGCGGACACCTTCGTCTTTGAGGACGCGAATGGCTTGAGTTCCAGAGTAGTCGAATTCGGCGGCCTGACCGATCACGATCGGCCCTGATCCAATAACTAGTACGGATGTAAGGTCTGTGCGTTTTGGCATGGTCTAGAGTTCCTTCGTCTTACTCGCCGGTGGCCATCAGGGTTGCAAAACGGTCAAAGACCGGGTGCGGCTCATCTATGGTTATGGCCGAATCTTCGGGATAATACTGCACGGTAATGACCGGCAGCTCGTTAGCTTCTAAGGCTTCCACGGATTTATCGTTCAGACTGTATTGGGTGACAGTTACGTTGCCATACGCAGTGTTTGGGGCTTGTTGGGTACCCAACTCAGCGTTGACTGCATACTCGTGATTTTGATTAGTAATCAAGCTGTGACCCGAAGCTATGTCATAGACTGGCTGATTCGGTCCTCGCTGGGCTTGTGGCATTCGGGTCGTGGTGAAACCCAGTGCCATAGCAATGACCTGATGTCCCAGCCCGATGCCCAGCATTGGCACCTTGGCGTCCAGCAGGTCTCTAGCCAGCTGGACTTGGTCTTGGGCTTCTGCTGGATTACCGGGACCAGAAGAGAGCACCACCCCGTTGACCTGTGCGTCAAGGATTTCTGAGGCTGATGTTGTAGCCGGTAACACTTGTACCGTGTTGCCTCGGGCAACCAGCTGATCAATCGTGGCTTGACGTACTCCTAGATCGACCAAAGCGACCTGTGCTTTCGCATCTCTTGCTTCGATCACATAAGACGGCTGGGATGATACTCGCTCCAGTAGCTGTGCGGTGCTGGACGGTTGCCAGTCACGCACCTTAGCAACGAGATCAATGTCAGCATCGAGGGCGTCTTCACCGGCAAATATTGCAGCATTGACTTGACCAAGGGAAGCGATGCGTCGAGTCAATGCACGGGTATCGACCCCGGAGATTCCTACAACATTGGCCTTTTGCAACACTTCGTCCAGTCCCTGTTCCGATTGCCAATTCGAACGGATTCGGGCTGGTTCTCGGATGACTACACCATTTGGCCAGTAGGTAGCCGATTCAGCATCCGCAGCATTGACCCCAACGTTTCCGATGTGCGGGAAGGTGAATACCATGATGGTATTTACATTGGATGGATTCGTCAGACTGTGCTGGTAACCGGTCATCGTCGTGTCAAAAACTAGTTGACCATATACGCTGCCGGCTGCGGCATAGGTGGTTCCTATGTAAATGGTGCCATCTGCCAGGACAAGTTTGGCTGATGTGCTCATGCTGTCTGCCTTCCGTTGGTAAGGATATCAAGTTGGGTGCGAAGTGCTTGATGTTCTTCTATAGTTTCAGCGCGAAACCCGGTGGTCACTTCGGTTTCGTCTAGCCACCAGGTAATGGCCAGGAGGCCATCTTTTTCCACGAATTTGCCGGCCATACCCGAGACGGTAGCGCTCGTGATGATGTCAGGAGTGGCAATAAAAATATTTGGTTCGCCAGCACGAAGGATGGCAACCCCGGTGGGATGCACTTCTAGTTGCGCCTGGCTGCGGTTGCCTAAGCGATGAGCAGTCACACGCTCGAGCAGATGATTTCCCAAAATGGTGGTGACATATATACCATTGGCCGCCGCACTTGGTTGTTGGTCGAAAATATCTTGTGGCACTTCGGGAGGTTGCGCAATATATTGTTGACGCTTAGTGCGGTTTCGTCGGCCAATAATCATGCCGCCAATAATCGCTACGATAAGTACGGCGCTGAGAGTTACGGTAAAAGTTGTTTCGTCCACTACTGGGATCTTTCCTTATTAGCTGCGTTGGTAGGGGCTGCTAATGTGCGCGTCGGCGACAACTTGATGGCCTCGATACAACACGTTCGTGACTTGGCCCGCAAGTTCCATGTCGCGGTATGGTGAATTCGCTGATTTCGAAGTGTGATTTACCGGATTTACCACGAATCGGTGTGCGGGATCATAGACGACGATATTCGCCATAGCGCCTTCAACCAGTCCCCCAGTTACGGTGAGCTGACCTTGGTCAGTATGGCGATAAATACGCGCGGGATTGGCCGACATCACCCGAGCAACCCCGTGCCAGTCCATCAAACCGGTATCCACCATCGTGTGTTGGATAACAGGCAAGGCAGTTTCCAAGCCGGTCATTCCCATCGCGGCCACAACCCATTCGCACTGCTTAGTCTCTTCAGTGTGAGGAGCATGGTCTGTACCGACAGTGTCTATAGTGCCGTCAGCCAGACCGTTGCGCAGTGCGTGCACATCGGAGTCTTTACGCAAGGGCGGGTTGACCTTATATACCGGGTCATATGTTTTGACGTAGTCTTCAGTAAGCAATAAATGGTGCGGTGTTACTTCAGCCGTCACATTTATCCCCTGGGATTTAGCCCAACGAATTAGCTCTACTGAACCAGCTGTGGATACGTGGCATATATGGACCCGTGAATCTACGTGTTGGGCTAATAATACGTCTCTGGCAATGATCGACTCTTCGGCGACAGCCGGCCAACCAGCAAGCCCCAATTCAGATGACAGTGCAGATTCGTTCATCTGTGCACCGTGGGTGAGCCGAGGCTCTTGTGCGTGCTGTGCAATAAAGCCATCAAACGATTTGACATACTCTAATGCCCGACGCATTAGTACCGGGTCCCATACACACATTCCATCATCCGAAAACATGGTGACTTTGGCTGCTGAATCATGCATGGCAGAAAATTCTGCTAAATGTTCACCGGCTAACCCTACTGTCACTGCACCCACCGGATATACATCGGCCCAGCCAGCTTCTTTGCCTAGTCGGTACACTTGTTCGACGACGCCTGCGGTATCTGCCACTGGATTGGAGTTTGCCATAGCGTGAACAGCGGTATAGCCACCCATTGCTGCAGCCCGCGTGCCAGTTTCGATGGTTTCGGCATCGTTATTTCCGGGCTCTCGTAGGTGTGTATGCAGATCTACCAGCCCGGGCAGCACAATTCTTCCTGTGGCATCAATGATCTTGGCATTGTCAGCACTGAGATGCTTCCCTAGTTGGGCAATGACGCCGTCACTATCCACAGCAATATCTGTTTGGATACCATCGGGGGTTGTGCCACCGGTGATGAGATAGGTATAAGTCATGTTTAGGCCTTTCATTGCCCAGGTTGGCTTGCAAGCAACAGGTAGAGAACTGCCATGCGGACGGATACACCGTTGGCTACTTGTTCCAAGGCAGTATTTTGTGCCGAGTCGGCGGCCGCAGCAGAGATTTCAAGTCCCCTATTCATGGGGCCCGGGTGCATAATGAGGGTTTGTGTCTTCGCAATAGTCTTATACCGATCATTGGTGAGACCCCAGCCGCGTGTGTACTCGGACGCCGAAGGGAAAAAATCTCCGGACATGCGTTCTGCTTGTACTCGCAGCATCATGATCGCATCGGGGCCCTGAGCCAATAGGTCATCTAAGTCATAGTTGATATCAACCGGCCACGTTTTTACTCCTACGGGCATCAGCGTTGGTGGCCCAGATAATGTTACTTTGGCACCTAAAGTATGTAGCAACCAAACATTTGAGCGTGCGACACGGGAGTGCAATATATCGCCGACAATAACCACATGCACGCCTTCCAGATTTTTACCAGTGGCGTGTTGTTTATGTAGTCGGTTTCGCATTGTAAAGGCATCGAGTAGTGCCTGTGTGGGGTGTTCGTGGGTGCCATCACCGGCGTTAATAATTGCAGACGACGACCAACCAAAATTAGCCAGTTGATTAGCCGCACCGGATGCCCAGTGACGCATAACAATCGCATCGCCACCGATAGCTTCCAAAGTTTGCACCGTATCTTTCAGTGATTCACCCTTAGAAACCGAGGAGGTTTTGACAGCAAAATTTAATACGTCTGCTGAAAGTCGTTTTGCTGCTGCTTCAAAAGACGTCCGCGTCCGAGTGGAATCTTCAAAAAATAGGTTGACGACAGTCTGACCACGCAGCGTGGGAAGCTTTTTTATTGAACGCTGCGATACTGTTGCCATTTCTTGCGCGGTATCAAGAATAGCCATGGCGTTGTCGTAGGACAGATTTCGAGTAGCCAATAGGTGGCGCATTAGGCGATCACATCCACAATTTGTACTTGGTCGGATGTATAGTCCTGGTCACTACCGTCAATTTCTTCCATGTGCACCAGAACATGTTCTGATGAGGCCGTTGGTAAGTTTTTCCCTACGTAATCGGCCCGAAGAGGTAGCTGTCGATGGCCACGGTCCACTAGAACGGCGAGCCGTACCGTATGCGGACGCCCAATATCGGCTAACGCATCCAGTGCGGCACGAATGGTGCGCCCTGAATATAAGACATCATCGACAAGAACGACCACAGCGTTATCGATACCGGCTGGTGGAATGATCGTCGAAGCAGGGATCCGCGATTCGGCACGAGCTAGATCATCACGGTATAACGTGATGTCAAGCTGCCCGGTGCGATCTTCAATGACAAACTCTGGTTCAATCTCGGCTAGTTTTGCTGCTAGACGATTAGCCAACGGAACACCGCGTCGAGGGATCCCTAAAATGAGTAGGTTTTCTATTCCTCGGTTGGCCTCGAGGATTTCATGGGCAATACGTGTCAGGACCCGATTAATATCGGATTCTGACATGACAGTACGCGCTTTGCGCACAGGTTCTGGCACCACGTTGGTCTCCTTTCCCGCCTCACTGGACGGACCTTTAAAGGATCTGCGGGCGTGTGGTGATCCCGTCAGTTTCACTGATATTACTGTAGCACCGGTTGAGGTACCCGGGCTTCTGGTTACAACAGTAGTGTGGGCTTAAGTTCTTGGAGACGACCTAGCACACCGTTGACGTAGCCTGGCGAATCGTCGTTCGAGTATTCGCGGGCCATATTGACTGCCTCATTTACGGCAGCACCGTCAGGCATTTCGGTGTTAAAAAGTAATTCCCATGTACCAAGCCGTAGAATTGATTTATCAACCGCTAGCATACGTTCCATCGTCCAACCATGCGCATACTGGGCTAATAGTTCATCGATTTGTTCTTGGTGGGTTATGACACCGTCCAAGATCTGGGTGGTATAAGGGTTGATGGTTTGTTCCGTATAGGTTCGACGGCGCTGCAAGGCTTCCAGCGGAGTGGTTTTGCGCTGCTCTGCTTCAAATAGTATTTCCAAAGCACGGCGTCGAGCCCTACCTCGGGAACCAATTTTATGAGTGTGATCGTTGTGTTGTTTATCAGCCAATGTAGTGATACTCCGTGCCAGCTATTATTCTGTGGCCCGACCCTGGTATTCACCGGTGCGGGTATCGACACGAACTTTGGTGCCTTCTTCCATAAACAACGGCACCTGGATCTCGTATCCGGTTTCTAACGTTGCTGGCTTAGTACCCCCGGAGGACCGATCACCTTGTAGACCTGGTTCGGTATAAGTGATCTGCAAAGTCACAGATGTTGGTAGTTCCAAATACAGTGGTGTGCCATCTGAGATGGCAATGCTGGCAGTTTCGTTTTCTAGTAAAAAGTTTGCAGCATCTCCAACCACGGAGGCAGGGACCATGACCTGGTCAAAAGTTGTTAGGTCCATAAAGACGAATTCGTCTGCGTCACGGTAAAGATACTGGTATTCGGAACGGTCTACGCTGGCGAATTCAAGCTTTGCCCCGGCGTTCCAAGTCCTATCAACAATTTTGTTGGAGGTAAGGTTCTTTATTTTGGTGCGGACAAAAGCTCCGCCTTTACCTGGTTTTACGTGTTGAAACTCTTGGACCTGCCACAGTTGGCCGTCAACAACGACAACCGAACCGTTTTTGATGTCATTACTACTGAGCATAACCATAAGGTATATTCTCCATTTAAGATTTTGAAAATAGGTGATAGCTGGCAGATTCCAGTCTTGGCCGCGATGCGGCCTCAAACTAGTGTAAACGACGACTCGAAGAGATGCCGTGTTCTATTCTGCAATTTCTTGGTAGGCCGCAAATAGCAGAGATTCATCGGGCACGTCATAGATTACTGGAGAGCCAGGGGCCTCAAGCAGGACGAAACGCAATTGTTCGCCGCGATTTTTCTTGTCACGACGAATTCCGTCCAATAATGTTGCCCAGCGATCGCCAGGGTAGGTAGTGGGCAAACCAACACTGTCTAGCATCTGTTTGTGACGTACCACCGTTGCATCGTCGAGACGCCCCACAGAACGTGACAATTCTGCCGCAAACATCATACCGATGGCAATTGCGGCACCGTGGCGGAACTGGTAGCGTTCGGCCAGTTCAATGGCGTGGCCTAAAGTGTGACCATAATTGAGCATCTGACGTTCATTGGATTCTTTAAAATCCTTGCCGACGACGTCTGCTTTGACCTGAATGGCACGCTCGATCAGTTCACGTAATACCGTCGAATGGGGATTCGATACCTGATCAGTATTATCTTCGATAAGATCCAGAATCGCACCATCAGCAATAAATCCGCACTTGATGACCTCGGCCAGCCCGGAAATCAGTTCATTTTTCGGCAAGGTCAGTAGTGTATCGAGGTCGGCTAGCACCCCTGTTGGTGGGTGAAAAGACCCAACCAGATTTTTACCTTCAGCAGTGTTAATACCTGTTTTCCCGCCGACTGCTGCATCCACCATACCCAATAAGGTGGTCGGCATATGAACTACCCGGACACCACGTAGCCACGTGGCAGCAACGAAACCAGCAAGGTCCGAGACCGCTCCCCCGCCCACGGAAACGATGGCATCTGAGCGAGTGAAATCACTTTGTCCTAGAACTTGCCAACAGAACGAAGCAACTTCTATATGTTTGCCCTCTTCGGAATCTGGTATTTCTACCAAAATTGCATTGTATCCGGCATCATCGAGCGCTGATTTGACCACGTCACCGGTTGCACGAAGGGCTCGCGGCAAAATGATAGCGACCCGGTAAGGTTGGGTCCCAAGCATATCGGGGAGTTTGGAGAGCAGACCGCGGCCAATAGCGACGTCGTAGCCGCCGTTGACTTCGTTTTCAGCACCACCGCAAACCTGGATTACTGTGGGCTGGTCAGTAGCGTCAGAAGTTGTATTGTCAGACATAGAAGTCGTTGCTTTCCTTGCCGAAAATTGTTGGTGTCCGTCAATGATCATAGTAGAAACATCGTCGACATCGAGCCCCGTAGTATCAATGACGCTGTGGGCGGTCTGTTGAAAGTAATCGAGGCGTTCGGTTCGTAACCGCGACCAGTTCTTTGCCGGATCTCCTGCCAAAACTGGTCGGCCTGAGGCATCGCCAAGGCGTTCAAGAGCTTGGTCTTCTGTGACATCCAGAAAGACCACATACCCACGGTCGCGGATTATTTCGCGATTTGCAGCGCGGATTATGGCACCACCCCCAAGCGAAACAATCGATGGGTTGTTCGTGGCGACAGCATCGGCGATCACCGCTTGTTCGCCATCACGAAATTTTGTTTCGCCATGGGTCTCAAAATATTGACTGATCACGCCGTAACGCTTGACGAATAAAGCATCAGTATCAACAGAGTCGACATTTAGCCGGCCGGCGAGATGTTCAGCGACCGTGGATTTACCCGACCCCATGGGGCCGATCAAGATTATTGGGATTGTCGAATCAGCCATGGCTAGAGTGGATCACCCATATCGTCTTCATGGGCTGTACCGGTATCTGGTTCGGGGATTGCAGGAATTGCGGCGATAAAAGACTGCATATTGCGCCGGGTTTCGTCAACGGAGTCACCACCGAATTTTTCCAGTACTTCCTCGGCCATGACTAATGCGACCATAGCTTCGGCGACAACCCCAGAAGCCGGTACAGCCGTCACATCAGACCGTTGATGATGCGCTTTAGTGGGCTGTCCAGTGCTTACATCCACAGTCTGCAAAGCCCGCGGTACAGTTGCAATTGGCTTCATTGCTACTCGTACACGAATGGGTTCTCCGGTGGACATCCCGGCTTCAATTCCTCCGGCACGATGGGTGGTGCGGGCTACCTTACCGTCAGAAGTCCGGATAATCGCGTCGTGAGCAGCAGAGCCTATACGGGTGGCCGTTTCAAAACCATCCCCGATCTCTACACCTTTCATTGCCTGGATACCCATTAAAGCTCCAGCTAATTTAGAATCTAGACGTCGATCCCAGTGGATGTGGGAGCCTAGGCCGACCGGTGGATTATGCACGATAACTTCGGTTACCCCACCTAGTGTTTCACCAGCTTTTTTTGTGGCGTCCACGGCTTCTACCATTCTGGCGGATACTTCCGGGTCAACACAGCGCACTGGATCTGCATCTAGTTTGGCTACATCTTGTGCAGTTGGGAACTGGTAGTCGTCGGTCACAGCAACTTCACCCATCTGTACGGTGTGAGACACTGTACTAATGCCCAACTGTGCCAAAAAATGCTGAGCCACACGTCCTAGCGCAACACGGGTAGCGGTTTCTCGTGCCGAAGCACGTTCTAACAGTGGGCGAGCTTCATCGAAACCGAATTTTTGCATGCCGGCCATATCAGCATGTCCCGGCCGTGGGCGAGTCAACGAGGCGTTACGGGCCAGACCTTCAAGCTGTGCTGGATCTACCGGATCTGGGCTCATCACCTTTTCCCACTTGGGCCATTCAGTGTTGGCGATGTGAATGGCAACAGGAGATCCGAGGGTAACACCATGACGCACACCTGAAATGATGGTGACCTGGTCTTTTTCAAACTTCATGCGTGCGCCTCGGCCATAGCCCAAACGACGACGCAACAACGCTTCCTGAATATCTACCGTGGTAATTTCAATACCGGCCGGCAATCCTTCGATGATACCCACTAGTCCGGAACCGTGAGACTCTCCTGCAGTTAACCAACGCATCATACGCTCGATTCTTCCATGTCCAGCGCATCAGCGCTTGCTTCGTGTCCGTGTTTGTCCAACGTCGACATTACACTTTACGTGCAATACCTAGAGCAGTTGCCATCTGGTCGGTTACAACAATCCAGTCATTATTTGTGTGTTGTTCCAACACTTTTTCGGTAAAAAGCTTGACTTGCTCAACGCCCTGATACAGCAACATATCTAGCCCAGAGGCAACTTGTGCTCCAGTAGCTCGCCAAGCTGATGCAAGAGCTGTTGGCCAGGGCTCATAAATAACATCTAATAACGCTGGCAGGTTATGTGTAGGTAACCGTTCGACCAGCCAATCAGCAGCAAAAGCCGGCAGTGTTGAGACGACTGCCCGATGTGTTTGCACGTTTTGCGGGAATTCAGTGAGGCTCCGAAGCCGGGCTTCCAGACCGTATTGTTTGGCCACCGTTAGATTATCTTTGGCTCGATCTGGGTTGCGAACATACAACACAACTTCTGACAGCCCCATATCGGCTGCGGCAGCAATCGC
>DEPX01000055.1 GCA_002358975.1 Micrococcaceae bacterium UBA3381
TCGGCTTCGGCAAGCTGGGTATCAGGCTGCTTGTTGACAAGTTTTTCGCCTTCTTCGCCCATACCTGGAATGAGCAGGTCTGGGCCCTTGCCGAGAGTTGTTGCGTCAGTGTTGGCCACGCTTAGCCCACCGATCCTTCCATTTGCAATTCAATGAGTTTGTTCAGTTCCAATGCGTATTCCATGGGCAAGTGACGCGAAATCGGTTCGACAAATCCGCGTACGATCATTGCCATGGCCTCTTCTTCCGAGAGTCCTCGGCTCATCAGGTAGAAGAGTTGCATTTCTGAAACCTTAGATACTGTGGCTTCGTGACCCAACGTGACATCGTCTTCCCGGATATCGATGTACGGGTAGGTGTCGGTGCGTGAGATTGTGTCGACCAGCAAAGCGTCACATTCAGTGTTGTTGGTCGAGCCTTTAGCCCCTTCAGTGATCTGAACAAGGCCACGGTATGCAGAACGCCCCCCGCCACGGGCTACCGACTTAGAAATAATATTGGATTTGGTATTAGGTGCTAGGTGCACCATTTTCGAGCCGGTATCTTGGTACTGGTTTTCGCCAGCAAAAGCCATGGTGAGCGTTTCACCTTGGGAGTGCTCGCCGGTCAAGTAAACGGCTGGGTATTTCATGGTGACTTTGGAACCGATATTGCCATCGACCCATTCCATGGTGCCGCCTTCTTCAACCACAGCACGCTTCGTGACTAGGTTGTAGACGTTATTGGACCAGTTTTGGATCGTGGTGTAGCGAACGCGAGCGTTCTTTTTAACGATGATCTCAACTACAGCAGAGTGCAGCGAATCGGTTTTATAGATGGGTGCCGTACAGCCCTCTACATAGTGAACGTATGAACCCTCGTCAGCAATGATCAAGGTACGTTCGAATTGGCCCATATTCTCGGTGTTAATACGGAAGTAGGCCTGCAATGGAATTTCGACGTGGACGCCTTTTGGTACGTACACGTAGGAGCCACCGGACCAGACTGCTGTGTTCAGCGCAGAGAACTTATTATCACCGACGGGAATAACGGACCCAAAGTATTCGCGGAAGATCTCTTCGTGTTCCTTTAGACCCGAATCGGTATCGAGGAAAACAACGCCCTGACGTTCCAGTTCATCGTTAATCTGGTGATAGACCACTTCAGATTCGTACTGGGCAGCAACTCCAGCAACAAGACGCTCACGTTCAGCTTCTGGAATGCCCAACCGCTCGTATGTTTCCAGGATATCCTCTGGCAGATCTTCCCAGTTGGTTGCTTGGCGCTCAGTGGAGCGGACGAAATATTTGATCCGGTCGAAGTCGATGCCTGACAGGTCAGCACCCCATGTTGGCATGGGTTTCCGATCGAAATACCGAAGACCCTTTAGACGTGTTTTCAGCATCCACTCTGGTTCATCTTTCAACGCTGAAATATTTCGTACAACGTCCTCGTTAAGACCGCGTTCGGCTTTTTCACCAGCTTCATCTGGGTCGTGCCAGCCGAACTCATATGCGCCGATGGCACTGAGTTCTGGGTTGGCGTCCAGAACGTCTTGTATCACGCCGGGGTCGGCGGTTTCTTGACTGATTTGATCCGTCATTATCAACCTCTTTTAACGGGTCGGGGTTCTACTCATCAAAGAGCCTCGGAAGACTCCAGGCTGATGAATTTGGTTTTATCTCAAAGATTAATGCTTAGTGCCGCTTGCTGCGATCAGCGATGCATGTGCTGCCCGCCCCAATGGTACGTGTGTATTGCAAACATGGCCACCCGTGGGCATCGTCGACAGTCGCCGCACATCGACTTCTAGTAAACGTGCAAACAGGTCGGTTTCTTCCTCACAGAATTGTGGGTATTCTCCGGCAAGCTCTTGGATCGGACAGTGTCCTTGGCATATTTGAGCAGCGCGTAGCGTGGTAACTTTTGCACCTCTTCCAGCACGGCGTGTAGTCGCGGCATAACCTAATTGCGCCAAAACCGCTGTCAGAGTTTGAATTCGCTCATTTAGGGTAGGTTCCTCACCGATCTGCTCATAGAATTTCTCTTCAATGTCGACGAAATAATTCCGTGCAAAGCCGCGAAGAGCCTCAGTGCCACCCAATTCTACGATGGCAGAAAGCGCTCCAGAAGCGACTCCAAGATAGTCGTCGCCCAGCTCGACTTGGCCCTGTTGAGTTACAACGTAACGCCTCGAGGGCCTGCCTGCGCCACGCTGGGAGCCAGAAACTGCTTTTACTTCCACCAAGCCCTCTTCTTCGAGGGCATCAAGATGTCGTCGTACCGCTGCTGCTGTCAGATCTAGTTTCTTGCCAATGGTCGCTGCGCTAACCGGGCCTTGCGAGAGTACAGTATGCATAACTTTTCCCCGAGTCGTTTGTGACGAACCGGTGGTAGAAGTCGATTTATCCGATGAGGCATCAGCGAAATTAGTAACCATGATATGTCCTAATTATAGACAAGTTCTGGCGTTTGGCCACCCGTAGAAGTATGTCGAGGCGCACTGGCGTGACGATTTTGCTGTAGGCCAACCGTTTTGCTGCCGTCTGGACATCTGCAGTCCATTATGTGGCTAGACTGATGTCCGTGTTTATCGTAATTTTTGCTCGGACCTCGTGAGTACTCAGTTCATGCTTTCGCTAACGAACGTTCATCGTGATGTTCCCACCCAAGGTGGGCGTTTCCAAATCCTCAAAGGTATTAGCTTTGAGGCTCAAGCCGGTGAAGTCACAGCCCTTTTAGGGCCTAATGGTGCCGGCAAAACGACAACCCTTTCAATCGCCCAGGGCATTGATAAAGCTAGTTCTGGATCAGTAAGGCTGCTTGGTGTTGACCCCTATCGCGCTGGGGCTGGTTTGCGCAGTCAGGTTGGGGTGATGCTGCAAGAAGGTGGCTTGCCCATGGCTGTCACAGGTGAGCGGTTACTTCAGCATCTTGCGTGTTTGTATCAAACACCGGCAAACATTGATGCTCTAATGGATCGTTTAGATATCCAAAATTTTAAAAACCGACAAATTCGGCGGCTTTCGGGTGGTCAACGTCAGCGTCTAGGTATGGCAGCGGCTCTCGTGGGAAGGCCACGGGTTGTTTTTCTGGATGAACCATCGGCAGGGTTGGATCCCGCTTCGCGTTTGATTGTGTTTGAACTTATCGAAGAGCTCAAAGCATCCGGTGTGTGCATCATATTGACCACTCATTTATTGGAAGATGCACAACGTCTGGCTGATCATGTGGTGCTCATCCGAGATGGCCGTGTTGAAGCGGCTGGATCAGTCGATGAATTGACCACCAGTGAACTGCGCCCGCCGCTAGAATTTGGTTTATCGCAGGCTCTTACCGTCCAGCAACGATCCGATTTTCCAGCCCAGTTGACGTTATTAGACCAGACTTCTCCTACCGGAAGTTATAGCTGGCGTATCTCTGGAGTAGATACCCCAGCGGATTTGCATGTCCTAACATCATGGTTGGTTCAGCATGATTTGATGCCAACGTACTTGGGGATGTCCGGTAAATCCCTAGAAGATGTTTTTTGGGAGTTGACCGTACATGACGAAGCTTGATCTGACTCCAGTCGAGAAATCACATTCAGCAACATTATTTTCTAAAATATTAGCGCAAGGACGCTACGAAACAAGGATCACAATAACCAATGGTGAGCAGCTCCTAGTTTCGATCATTTTGCCGTTGCTGGCGCTGGGGGCTTTACATTTTACAAGCCTGCTAGATGAACCCGGTGGCCCGTCAACAATCAATATTGCCACCCCCGGCATACTTGCCTTGGCAGTACTGTCTTCCGGCCTGACCGGCCAGGGTATAGCTACCGGGTTTGATCGTCGTTACGGTGTGCTGCAATATTTAGCGACCACTCCCCTGGGTCCAATCGGTTTGTTGCTGGGCAAAGTGCTGGCAGTGCTGATGGTGCAAGCCACGCAAATTATTATTATCGGCGGTGTAGCGCTCTTGCTGGGTTGGTCACCACAAGGATCTGGTATTGGCATCGCAGCAGTATTCATTATCCAGGGCGCCTGGACTTTCACTGCCTTGGGCTTATTAATCGCCGGTACTGTTCGGCCGGAAGCTACACTAGCTTTGACAAACTTATTGTGGGTCATGCTAGGTGCAATAGGCGG
>DEPX01000005.1 GCA_002358975.1 Micrococcaceae bacterium UBA3381
TGACTGTTACTGGCTCTGGGTTTACCGCGGATAGCACCGTTACGGTGACCGTCGATTGGGAAGACGATCCAGCGCAGTCCGAGTCAGATGCTGACGGCGGTTTGACAGGATCCTTCGCGGTGCCACGCGGTCAAGAGCCTGGCACATACACTGTGACCGTTGTTGACGATGCAACTGACACAGAAGTTTCTGCTGAGTTTGAAGTTCTGGAACTCGACGAACCAATTCTGCAAATTTCTCCGGAAGAAATTACACTGACGGATTTCATCCGTGATGCCGAAGACGATGAGGACGATAGCGGTGTTGTCCATGAAATCATCGGGCTGGATGAAGGCGATGAAATTGAAGCGATCGTCGAGGGTCCAGAGGGTGTTGAGGCCACCGAACTAGACGCAACAGCTGATGAAAACGGTGTCGCGTCGTTTGAGATTTATGGGTATGACCACGTTGAACCGGCATCTACATATGTGGGCACTTACGAAAGTGAAGTTACCATTGTTGAGGCCGACTCAGACCCGCTTCAGGGCAGCTTTGCGGTAGTTGAGGATGCCAACGATGAGGATCCTGAAGAGCCAGGTGACCAAGATCCTGAACAGCCAGGTGACGATGACGCAGAGCTCGACCTCAACCTTGAGCTGGACGTGAATGAAGCATACCCGGGCGAGACCATCGACGTCGCGGGATCCGGTTTCACTGCCAACGGCACAGTCGAATTCAGCATCAATCCGCCGTTGGGCAACGTAGAAGCCGATGACAACGGTGCATTTGATACCGAAGTGACGCTTCCAGAGGACCTTGACCCGGGGCAGTATGAATTCACTGCACTCGATGTGGAAACTGATCAAGAAGTCCGAGTTGACTTTACCGTTCTTGACGATGCCGACGAAGCAGGAGAAGCCTCGCTAAGCATTGATCCAAAAGAAATCCAACTGGATGATTTTGTTGGTGATCCTGAAGACGGAGCCGGCGTAACTCACGTCGTTGAGAATGTATCTCCGGGTACGGACTTCACTTATTTGGTTCGTGGCCCGGAAGGTGTCAATGAGTTTGAACAATCGGGTACCGCTGATGATGAAGGTGTAGCCGAGTTCGTCATTCACGGTTTCGAAGTAAGCGACCCGGACGTCTACCTTGGTGACTACACCACAGTTGTCACCTATGAAGATGCAGACGGTGAAACCGCTGAACTGCAAGGTGACTTCGCTGTTGTTACTGGTGATGGTAGTACTGGAAGTACTACCGAAACCGCGTCCAGCGGAGATGCAGCGGATTCCGGTGAGCCTATCGAGCTTAACGGTTCGAATAGGCTGGCCAATACCGGTGCAGACAACACGCATCTGGGCTTGATCGCAGGTGTACTGCTAGCACTTGGTGGAACATTAGTTGTAGTCGCTAATCGCAAACGACTATTTGCCCGCAAGAGCTAATGACAACCCACCTATAAAAACAACAATAGCTACAGAGCCGGTTCCTAACTGAAGGCAGTACGGGAGCCGGCTTTGTGCTGTCTTGGCAAGTGTTTCCACCGCTAGAGGTCTCGACACTCTGGTGCCTACCTGACAGACTGAATATTGGAGCTCGCGTCGACTTGCGACGTTAACGATAAAGGAGGCCCACCATGACAATCGTGACCTCAGCACAAGCTCAAGAACAATTGCCCGGCTGGACCGTAGTCGATGGGCGACTAGAGATCAGTGTGCGTGCCGCGGATTTCACCAAAGCGATCGAATTCGTCAATCGGTTCGCCGATATTGCCGAAGAGATGAACCATCATCCAGATTTTGACATCCGCTACAACACAATCCGTATCCGCCTAGTCAGCCATGACGTTGGTGCGCTGACTGATCGCGACGCAGCATTCGCCAGTGAACTCGACAAACTCATTGACGAAATGGAACTCAAGCGTCAGCCGAAGAAGATTAGCCGTTCGCATCTAATTTTCGTTACCCCGAATATCGATGCCATCAAACCGTTTTGGAAAGCGGTTTTTGATTTTAAAGAAGCCGAAGGTTCGGGCCAGACCGATATGTTGGTCGATAGATCGGATGTGCTAAGCCCGATCCGGTTTTTGCAACGGCCCGATAGTACGCTTCCGGTAGACGAAGTCGACCCCTCCGATGGTCCAGTCAGTATGCATGTCGACGTTTTCGTGCCAGCCGAATTGGCTGTAACTCGCATGCAGGCAGCTGTTGAAGCGGGCGGAAAAATCATCAACCAAGCGGATGCCCCGTCAATGTGGGAACTTGCAGACCTGGATGGTAACCGGGTGTTTCTGCGCAGCCAACAGCCCAGCGATTAAGTGTTTTTACCCCACGGGCCACGCACATAGCGGATGCGACCAAATGCGATGATCATCGAGATCAGTGCCAGCCCGGCGAAAATTAGTAGTGTCACGTGATATGGCATGATCGGCACCAAGGCAGCGATGAAGGTCGGAAATAAAAACCCGAAGTAAGTCAGTGCGTAAAATAGTCCGGTCAGGCCAGCCAGCTCGTGTGGTGGGGCGATCCGCTGTACTCGGGCCAGCCCGGTGACCAGTACGGTACCGTAGCCCACACCCAACACAATGGCGGTGATGACACCAGTGACCGGGCCGGTGTGATAGGCGGTTAGGGCGGCCAAGCAGATTCCGATAACGACAATACCGAGACCAAGGGGTAATGCCCGGCCGGTGAGCTTGCGGTCGATTTGTTGGGCAAATGGTTGGACAAAAGCACCAACGCCCAAGGTGAGTACGGACAACAGCGTGGCATATAGCGTAGTGAACTCACCGGTGGCTTCGGCAAGAACCAGTGGCAGCAGACCGTAGGCGATTCCTCCGGCACCAAAGACCCAGGGTGCCGCGGTGGCAACTTTGATCAGAAAGTCTGGGTGTTTGGCTGAAGGGATGCGTAGCTGGCGCACCCAGGAGTGTTGTGGTGGTTGCTGTGGTGCGGTGGCACCCACGGTTTCAGGTGCAAACGCGGTAGGAATAATGGTCAGTACCAGCACGATGATGAGCACAATAAATGGGGTAACGGTTGGTACTGGTGCCCATTGAGCCAACGCGCCACTGACGGCCGCACCAGAACCGAATCCCAGAGTCATGGTGAGTGAGGGACGGCGTGCGCCAGCGGCAGCTGTGGCTTTTGGATCCCATTGTCGGGTGGAGAGCTCTTTGATCCACGAGGTGCCAACGGACATACCAATCCCTACGGCTAAACCGGCAAAGAACCGACCCGTGTAGAGCATGGTGACCGAGGTGGAGCTCAGCAGGATAATCAGGTTGCCTAGAATTGATGAAATGAGCCCGGCTAGGGTGATGGGTTTGCGGCCGTATACATCGGATAGTGCCGCGGCGACCAGCAATCCGGGGATGAGCCCTATAACGTAGGTGCCCAATAGGAAGTTAGTTTGCCAGTCAACCAGACCGGCATGTTCACCGTAGAGGGGTAACAGCGGGGTGAAGTGATTGCCACCCCAGGCCATGAAAAACAGGGACGGTACGGCTAACAGCCACGGGGCAATGTTTCTCATAGGCATCCTTCCACTGCGGACTGGTGTTTAGTGTAATGCGATCGCAACTATGGCGAAGTATGCTTGGAAACATTTCACCCAATGAAGTTCACTAACATCACATAGGTCACAGTTCCTAAGCCGATAGACACCAGTGTGCGTCGTCCCAGCAGCAGGTGGGATGCGATAGTGACGCCCACGGCAGTTAGTAGTTTCCATAGGACCGTGTCCGGAGTCGAGTAGGTGGAGTAAAATAGGGCGATGGCTAATAATGCCAGGATTCCTGCGGGCATCCATAGTGCCATGATGTTGACAAATTGCGAGTCACGCAGTTTGGCCAGGACGGCAAATGGTAGCGCCCGCAGGCTAAAAGTAATACCAAACATGATGGCAAGTACCGCAATAATGTAGCCGGTGGCGGGCGTATCGGTGGTGCTAGTTGCTAGCAGGACCATAGAGGCCACCTTTTCTCTTGGCGGTAAAATAGCGGATGGTCAATAGCGCCATGAATATGATCATGCCGGCAAAAATGATTTGATCTGGAACCAATAGCATCGCCGCAAAGAATGCGACGGTGGCGATGATCAGTGAGGGCAGTTGTTCGCGGGAGCGCACGGCGTCCAAGGTCAAGGTAATGAATAAAGCAAGTAGCGCGAAATCCAGTCCCGCGATGGTGTCCGGAATGGCCCAGGCGATTGCAATACCCACCAGTCCGCCACTAACCCAGTAGAGCTGCATAGAAATTTGCAGTGATAGCAACCGACTCGCTGTCCAACCGGTGGGGTGGGCTGCGGTAACGGCATAGGCTTCATCGATGAGGGCGTGCATAGAGTAAAACTTCGCGACCGGGTTGTCTACGACGTGTAACGGGAAAGAAAACGCATAGAAAACGTGGCGGAAGTTCACAAAAAATGTTGTGACGGCGACCGTCAGCAGTCCGGTACCCGCCGTCATCATGTCGATCATGAGGAATTCCAGCGAGCCAGCGTACCCAAAAATGGATAGTCCTGGTACTGCCCATGCCGGGAGTCCGGACTGGATGGCAAGCAGCCCCAAAGCGACGCCCAGTGGAAAGAGACCAAGACCAGGACCGATGCCCAGCTTCAAGCCGGTGAAAATTTCTTGTCGACGATTATATCGAGGTCCCGTCGATGACGCGCCGTTGTTCATACGTGCCATGATCTCAAGAACAAGCGGGGATGCAGGTTGTATTGCGCAACATAGCGTTGCCAGAACAAACTTCAGATACGCTTTGACCTAGGCCAAATTAATGGCATAGGCCAAAACTGAAAGGAAATCATGGCAGAAAATCCCCAAACCGTTCGGATCGGTCTCTCAGATGCATTCCGAGGCGGGGTGATCATGGATGTGGTCACCGCAGAGCAGGCCAGAATCGCTGAGGATGCCGGAGCCACCGCAGTGATGGCGCTAGAGCGCGTTCCTGCTGATATTCGTGCCGGAGGTGGTATCGCTCGCAGCTCGGCACCAGAGTTAATTGAGTCCATTATCGAAGCTGTTGACGTACCGGTGATGGCCAAGGTGCGCATCGGCCACTTCGTGGAGGCCCAAATCCTAGAAACCCTCGGTGTTGATTTTATTGACGAATCAGAGGTGCTCTCCCCGGCGGATTATGTTCATCACGTCAATAAATGGAATTTTGAGACTCCCTTTGTCTGCGGGGCCACCCACCTGGGCGAAGCGTTACGCAGAATTACCGAGGGTGCTGCAATGATCCGCTCCAAGGGTGAAGCAGGCACCGGTGACGTTTCTGAAGCCGTCAAACACTTGCGCACTATCAATGCTGAGATTGCCGGACTCAGCGCACTGGATGACAATGAGCTTTTCGTAGCCGCTAAAGAATTACAGGCCCCGTACGCACTGGTATATCAGGTAGCGAAAGCCGGTAAGCTACCGGTGGGTCTGTTTACGGCTGGCGGTATTGCCACCCCGGCCGATGCTGCAATGATGATGCAAATGGGCGCCGATGGTGTTTTTGTGGGGTCGGGTATTTTCCACTCCGATAACCCCACGGCCCGAGCAAAAGCGATCGTTGCAGCAACTGAGAACTACAACGACCCCAATGCGGTGGCGAATGCTTCTCGTGGTATCGGTGATGCCATGGTGGGGCTGAATGTTTCCGATATTCCGGAACCCCATCGTCTAGCAGAACGTGGTTGGTAAATGTAACGAGTAAAGGGGGAACAGTTGGTCAAGCACACTGCCGGTGTCTCACGGACTGGGGTCGTGATGGTTATAGGTGCGACCTTTTCATTACCGTTGGGTGCCGCGGTGGCAACCGAACTGTTTCCCGTTGGTGGCTCCTGGGGTGTTACCACATTAAGACTGATGCTAGCCTCAGTGCTGTTATTGTTTTTGGCTCGACCAACCCCGTGGCGGTGGCGCGGTGCTATCTGGCGTGATGTGGTGCTCTTTGGGGTAACTTTAGCCGGACTGAACGGCTTCTTTTACGCGGCGATTGAGCGTATCCCACTGGGCGTTGCAGTAGCTATTCAGTTTGTGGGACCACTAGCTCTGGCGGTTATCCTGTCCAATACCCGACGAGATCTATTATGGATCGCCGTCGCCGGGCTCGGGCTTGCTGTATTAGCTGTTGAATCAATATCCGGCGACTTCACCTTCGATTTGCTAGGTATTAGCTATGCAGTATTGGCTGGGGTTTCTTGGGCATTGTATATCTTATGGAGTAGCCGGGTCGGCAGACATCTGCCTGGTTTGCAGGCGCTTCCGGTTGCAACAATGGTAGCTGCTGTTGTCTTGTTGCCGGTTGGGTTTCGCGGCGTTAGCAAGTTGGTTGATAGCCCGGAAATCTATTGGCTGGCAGCTATTATGGCGTTATTGTCCACCGTGGTACCGACCTCGTGTGAGTTGGCTGCGCTGCGTAGGCTGCCGCGAAACACTTTTTCGATCTTACTTAGCCTCGAACCAGTGTTTGCCGCACTCATTGGTTGGGTCTTTTTGGATCAAACCTTTGGTGTTTTGCGCAGTATAGCTATTTTGTTGGTCATTGGGGCAACTGTTGGTATGACTGCAAGCGCCGCCAAGCTTAGTCGTGAAGTTGTGGATCAGCATGAGACCAGAAAACGCACCACACGTCTGGCTGATAATCCCTAGTCGGAGCATTGGTTGGTCACAAAATGATCACGGTCTGGTCAAGACTTAGCTGCGAAAAAACTGCTCAAATATTGCGGTAACCGACTGCTTCGGTGCTAGCATGCCCAATACGGCAACGTGATGGGTGCTCGGTAAGTAACACGAGGTCAACCCAGGCTTTCACTTCGTAATGGTGCGGTCTATGCTGGCGATCATGCACAAATGTCGTCCTCGTTTTGGAGTGCAAAAAACAGCGCTGATCGCGGCAACTGCCGGATGCCTAGCGCTGGCTTTCGCCTCTCCGGATCAGGTTGCGGTAGCATCTCAAACTTGTCCACGCGACCAAGAGCCCTCTGAGCTTTTCTCTAGGATCACCACCGCGCAAGCCTCCGAAGGGGAATCTGCGCCGGTATTGGAAGAACCAGAGGATGGCGCCCTGCGAGTGGCAACCTTCAATGCCAACCTCACCCGCTCTGCACCCGGTGAGCTCTTCGAAACATTATCTACCCCCGGTGACAAAGACGCCACTCAAGTGGCCAATGTGGTTCAGCAGCTTCGACCAGACGTACTTGTGTTAACCGGTATCGATGTGGATGCCGGAAAAGATCTGGTGGACGCTTTCAATACCAATTATCTGTCGGTCGGATCAGACGGTAACAGTGGGATCACTTACCCTTACAGTTATACGGCGCCGTCTAATGCAGGTGTCGCCTCGGGCGCAGATTTGGATCGAAACGGCACCATTGGTGGTCCAGGAGACGCGCTGGGCTACGGTAGTTTCCCAGACCAGGCCTCCATGATTATTTACTCCAAACACCCGATCCAAACAGATCAGGTTCGTGACTTCACCTCATTGAGCTGGTCGAAGATGCCAGACAACAGCATCCCGGATGATGTCACCGAGATGGAGCGCGACATGTTGCCGATGTCGTCGGTATCCCACTGGGATGTGCCCATTGAAGTACACAACGAAACCGTGCATATACTGGCCTCGTCCAATGCGGATGCTTCGCGCAGTGATAACGACCGAGCGCGCAATCAAGATCAAATCCGTTTTTGGGAAGACTACCTCAACGACAATACCGACTACATCACGGATCATCGCGGCAACAATGGTCCGTTAGAGCAAAACGCCGAGTTTATTATTGCTGGATCTTTGAAGGCCGACCCCAATGGGCAAGGCCCGGCAGACCCGACGGCGATCACCAGCCTGCTGGAATCCGATGCGCTCACCGATCCACACCCGGCCCGCACGCTAGCCTCCAGCAGCCTGGATTATGGTTTGCTCCTGACAGACGACTCCGCCCGTTACGCCACGGCGCCAGATCCGTCGGATGACAGCGAGATCTACCGTGCTGATTATGTGCTGCCTAGCTCCGATATGGAAGTCACTGACTCAGGTGTGCTGGAAGCCGATACCGATGCCAAAGACAGTCCCAGCGGTGTGTTTGGTACCCAGCAGAAGAACAACGCAAACCATATTGTTTGGGCTGATACCAGTATCGGGTCCTAGCCCCTGCGTCCAAGGGTAGTTACGCGTAAACTGCCAGTGTGGAAACTACTGTTACTGTTATTGCCGCTGTCCTGATGTTGGTGGCCATCTTCGGCACCATTTTTCCCATCATCCCCGGCTCACCGGTGGCCGTATTCACCGTGCTCGCCTGGGCCTGGATTCTAGGCTCCACCGCAGCTTGGACCACCGGCATCATCGCAGCCGCTACAGCTCTGGTCGGTATGAGCGCCTCGCTGATACTGACCGGGCGCACTATGCGGCGTCAAAATATCCCTCGAGCCCCCATCCTGATCGCCACCGCCTCAGCAATTATTGGCGTATTTATTATCCCGTTTATCGGCTTATTTATTGGTTTCGCGGTAGGCCTACTTGGCGCCGAATATTACCGCC
>DEPX01000157.1:0-1524 GCA_002358975.1 Micrococcaceae bacterium UBA3381
GCATGGTGTTCGTCCGGCAATGGAGCGCCCACAAGTACGACCGCGCACCGAAGGCTGGACCCAACAGACCGATACCGAAGGGCGCCCGCTGCTGCAGTTCAAACAGCCGCGCGTAACCCAACCGGCACAACACCTTGCCGATATGCCGATGACTGATCGTGAAGCAAAGGTCCAAGAACTCGGGCTACCGGCCTTCCGCGCTCGCCAGTTATCCACGCACTACTTCAGCCATTGCACTACAGATCCCGCCGATATGACCGACCTGCCAGCAGACAAGCGCGAAGTGCTGGTCGAAACATTCTTTCCCACTTTGCTCACCGAAGTGCGCCGGATTGAAACTGATGACCGCCAGACCATCAAATTTTTGTGGAAACTTTTTGACGGCGTCTTAGTTGAATCCGTACTCATGCGGTATCAGAACCGTATCACCCTGTGCGTGTCCTCGCAGGCTGGTTGTGGGATGAACTGCCCGTTTTGTGCCACCGGACAGGCTGGTTTGACGCGTAACTTGTCGACGGCGGAAATCGTGGACCAGATTGTTGCCGCAAACCAAGTGATTGCTGATGGTCAATTGGGCAAACCCGAAGGTGCACGAGAAATTGAGCGTGTCACCAACGTGGTATTTATGGGTATGGGCGAGCCGTTGGCTAATTATCGCCGGGTTATCAATGCTGTGCACCGGATGGTTGATGTAGCGCCTGCAGGTTTAGGAATGTCTGCCCGCAATATCACGGTCTCTACCGTTGGCCTGGTGCCGGCCATCAATAAACTTGCCGCTGAAGGCATCCCGGTAACCTTTGCACTTTCATTACACGCTCCCGATAATGAATTGCGCGATGAAATGATCCCGGTCAACTCCCGTTGGGACGCTGACCAGGCCCTTGATGCCGCCTATAACTACTATGTGACTACCGGTCGTCGAGTGTCCATTGAGTACGCGATGATCAAAGACATGAACGACCATGCTTGGCGTGCTGACCTACTGGCAAAAAAGATTAATGCCCGCGGCCGCGGCTGGGCGCACGTTAACCCCATTCCGCTGAACCCCACACCCGGGTCGGTTTGGACGGCCTCGGAACCAGAGGTCACTCAAGAGTTCCTTGACCGGCTCAACGACGCGGGAGTAACCACCACGCTGCGGGATACTCGAGGAAAAGAAATTGATGGCGCCTGCGGTCAGTTAGCAGCAGAAGACGACTAATGCACAAATTCGCCCCGGGTATCAAAGTCTTGTGGCTATTCACCTTGATTCTGGGGTTATTTCTCGCCGGATTCGCCATCACCAACATTATGGTTGAAAATGGTGAGGTCACTACCCGGCACTGGTTGCTGATCGGCCTGGGATCGGTGAAGATTATCGGAGCGTGTATCGGATTATGGATGTTTCATCGATCCGACTAAACCCCTACTGTCAGAACTTTGCAGACGTGGGATCTGGGGCCTTATCGATGGGTTTTTTTATCAACCAGCGGCTGCGATTAAAAAATCGTGGCATCTATAACCAAACTGCCTACCGTTACGGTA
>DEPX01000157.1:1712-8189 GCA_002358975.1 Micrococcaceae bacterium UBA3381
TGCGCCTCAATAGTCCCTAGTATGTGAAAGAGGTCCTATGACCACATCGTTGCCGGGCAATGAACAACCGGAATACCAACTCACTGACGCCCTAGACATTGACTACTATGGTGTCTTCGCCGATATCTCCGAGGCTGACCGAACCATGTGGCAGCGTGCCCGTGAATTTGGTGAAGCTCATGTCGAGACCATGCGTGCAGGCTGGAACGCACACCACTATCCGCTAGAAGTAGCCCAAGCTATGGGCGAAGCCGGACTCATCAATGACGGCGTCGACCACCCAGACATTGAAAAAATTTCACCGCTGGCTGCAGGTCTAGTCAACATGGAACTCTCGCGAATTGACGGGTCTTTAGGCACCATCCTGGCAGTCCAAGGTGGGCTGGCCCTTCGCACCATCACCATGTTTGGCACAGCCGAGCAACAGTCGAAGTACATCAAACCGATTGTTGACGTTGAGATGCCAGCGGCTTTTGGCCTGACCGAGCCCGACCACGGTTCTGATTCAACCGGGCTGGATACCACGGCAACTCGTCAAACGGATGGGTCATATAAGATCCGTGGTTCCAAACGCTGGATCGGTAACGGCTCAGCCGGTGGGATCACCATCACCTTTGCCCGCGTGCATGATGAAGGTGCCGATGATCACGGTAAGGTGCGTGGCTTTATCGTGCCGCAGGATGCCAAAGGGTATACCGGTACGCCTATCCGGCATAAGGGTTCTTTGCGAGCTATAGATCAAGCCGATATTTATTATGACGACGTCCACGTTGACGCCGATGCGCTGGTGGAGGGCGTAAAGTCCTTCCGTGAAGTATCACAGGTGCTCTACGCGACCCGTCTTGGGGTTGCCTGGTCCGCACTTGGGCACGCCACCGCCGCATTTGAATCCGCGTTGGCGTATGCGACACAGCGTAAACAATTCGGCAAATACCTGGCTGAACACCAGATGGTCCAAGAACGCCTTACTCGGATGCTATCCGAGCTGGTCTCGATGCAACTGTACATGGTTCGCGTGGCGGAACTTGAAACAGCCGGGAAGCTGAAACCCACCCAGGCTGCACTGGCTAAATATAACAACACCCGCACCGCTCGCCGTATCGCCGCCGATGCTCGTGACATGCTGGGTGGCAATGGGATTTTGATTGAAAATAGTGTGATCCAACATATGGCAGATATTGAAGGTATCCATACCTATGAAGGCACAGAATCTGTCCAAGCGCTTCTGGTTGGTCGAGATATTACCGGTTACGGAGCATTCGCCTAAATAGTACAGTCTGGTCCTGTATTTCGGTACGTAAAAGTCGGGGTTGGTTTTTTCACCCAAATTTAGTGTAAAACCAACCCCGACTTTTGTTGATCAGATTCTAAAATTGAATATCAAACACTGACGTCACGACGCTAAGGCCGTCTGCCCGCGCTTGCTGCACTCCGCACTATCCACATAATGACGGAAAATACTGCAAGAATGACGCCAAGCCAGATAAGTAATTTAGCGGCTTGGATAAATACGCCCAACAGAATCATGACAATCCCGACCGCAATAAGTAAAAGCCACATAACCATGTCTCCTTAAGGCTCGGCGGTAATCATGTTGATAAGTTTTAGTCTAAAAGAGACCGGATAATTTGAACATAGCCGATATAAGTGTGCCTTTCCACAAAAGTCGGGATCCACTATGTGGCACAACATTGTGTAGGCAAACAACCAGCGGGAGGAATTGTTCCTCCCGCTGATCTCAAGTGAGGTTATGTAGCGGAATTAGGAATGCCGCCCGCCTTTGGCTTTATCTTCTTTTGATTGAGCCTCAGCGCCTTTTTTACCTGCTTCGTGTGGGTCTGCGCCCTCAGATTGGTCGAAACGGCCGGGGCTTTGCTCGCCACCTTTTTTACCGGCTTCATGAGGGTCTACACCCTCGGATGCGCCGAATTGTCCGGGACTTTGTTCCCCGCCCTTCTGGGCTTGTTTCTCTGTATCGTCTCGATTTCCGAATTGTCCTGGGTTGTTTTTGTCAGCCATTACAACCTCCTTCTGGAGTTGCGGATGTGCCGGAGCACAATATGAAGCAACCTGCTTCGTGCACACCAGGCTAAAACCTGGGCTACTCACAAACAACATCCCCCGAAAAGACACCTGATCGTAGGATTTTACAAAAATACTGAAGCACAATTGTGTAAAAATAGTGGCGCAAGAGTCTCGACTATTCACACCTCTTGTCCTAACCCGCGACGTCACACACGGTTTATTAGGGCACCTAGCCGGAGGAATCTGGGCAAGCAGTAGGGCCGGCGCACCAGCATTTTGGTCCGATTGATACCCGGTACCAGGCTTCAAGATGGGTGCTTTGATGAGAGGCTGAATAATCCGGATAGCTGCAACGGCTCGAAGCACTCGGGCTCAATAGTGCTTTACTCAGGGAAGCTCTCACAGTGGCTTTCAGGCCATGTCAGCCCATGATCGGGAACTGAGTGTAAGAGAGGAAAGCCAGTCAAGTTTTCTGTGGTCACTTACTTAGCAAGGACAAAGGACGGTACCGGTGGCTATTGTTCATCAATTGGCAAGCACCTGGTGCGTGGGAGAAACCAGACCCACTTGGCACAAGCCTGGCTTCGGACAGGGCCTGCTCTTTAGAAACGTTCAGAGCATTGTTAGCGTGAAAACCAAGTACCTGCAGATCGGAAGGAGATGGCTATCATGCCGAAGACCAGTAAATCAGGCGACGCAAAGAAATCTGAACTTCCTGAAACACTCAAGCGTGCAGACGAAAAGGCGCAACGGACCTTCGCCAAAGCGTATGACTCGGCAATGGATGAATACAACGACGAAGAACGCGCCCACCGGGTGGCTTACGATGCGTTGAAGCACACCCACGAAAAGGTCGGCGACCGCTGGCAACCTAAAGAAGGCTCATCTGGGCCATCCGATGCCCAAAGTGCCGGTGGCCAGGATACTAATAGGCCCACAGCCGGTGGCGTAGACGCGAACGCTTCGAAAGAGCACTTATACGAACAAGCACAGAAACTGGACGTAAAAGGTCGTTCGAATATGAATAAAGACGAATTAGTCGAAGCGTTGGAAAAAGAAAGCAACCGCCGAACATCTAAAAAATCGAACTCGTAGTTTCTAGTACTTATTGCACAGGCATTACAGCTGCATAGGAGGTTGCGTTATGTCACAACACGATCAGCTGACATTTCAGGACCCAGCTAAACGGTATCCAGAGATCTCCCCACCGGAACAAGAACAGCCTGAGCCCGGCTTTGAAACCGAAATAACTCCCAAACCTGACCATGGCGAAGAGACCTATCGCGGCACAGGGCGTCTGGAAGGACGCAAAGCGCTAATTACCGGTGCGGACTCCGGAATCGGCGCAGCTGTGGCAATAGCTTTCGCTCGGGAAGGTGCTGATGTTGCCTTGAACTTCCTTCCATCCGAGGAGGAAGATGCCCAGCACGTTATCGATGTAATTCGCGATACGGGACGTGCAGCCGTGGCTTTGCCCGGGGACGTCAGGGACAAAGATTTCTGCGACCAGTTGGTTGAGGATGCCGTCAACGAACTTGGCGGACTTGACGCTTTGGTGAATAACGCAGGCAAACAAGTTATTTCAGAAAGTGTTGCCGAACTGCCTGATGATCAGTGGGTAGAAACGTTCGAGACGAATATCTTTGGCATGTTCCGAATTACTAAGGCCGCTCTGAAACACTTGCCGGCTGGTTCTACCATCGTCAACACTACGTCCATTCAAGGATACAATCCCAGCCCAGTGCTGATCGACTACGCTTCAACAAAGGCAGCGATCAATAATTTCAGTAAGGGTCTAGGCCAACAGTTGGCTGCCAAGGGTATCCGGGTCAATGCGGTAGCCCCCGGGCCAATCTGGACTCCTATTCAACCGTCACAAGGTCAACCAAAAGAAAAACTGCCGTATTTTGGTCAGGACACACCGCTTGGACGAGCTGGTCAACCGGCTGAAATAGCGCCGGCTTTTGTTTTTCTAACCTCACCAGAATCTAGCTACGTGATAGGAGAGACCCTGCATGTAAACGGTGGCACGCCTACCCCATAAGTGTCACGTCACGGTTTCTAGTGGTTGGAGCTTAATTCTGAGTAGTCGCTTGGCCAAGCTGTTTCTGGGTCGACGGTCGGCATTGGTGCTGGTTTGAATGATTTGGTACTGATGAGCACAATCAAAATTACTGCTGTAACTAGCCAGCCGGTGGTACCGGTAATGCCGACATGCGCGGTATCGAAAGTGGTGTCTGCCGAGAACAACAGCGGTAGGCCGCCTGTGGCATTGAGCGTTGAATGACCAAGGGCAGCCGGCCACACGGAATTGGTGCGGATGGTAAGCCAGGCGAAGAGCCCGCCAATGAGTGTAGAGAAAATTACCATAAACAGCACGGACTGCCAGCCTGGTAATTGTGGATAATTATGGCCTAACAGGAGCACCGGGGTATGCCAGAGACCCCAAATTACACCTGTAATAAGAATGGTGGGCACTACGCCCAAGGGCAGTAATTGCGGTGTCAACCAACCGCGCCAACCGGTCTCTTCCCCCAGGGCGGGAAGCAAGTTAAGAAAGCAGGCCGCAAGTACCACGTTAATGATTTGGGTGAAGAAAATGGTCTGGATGGGCATATCGCTCAGACCGGCATCGGCGAAAACTTGTCGTAGCCCTGAAAAATTGTTCAGATCAGCGTAATATAAGCCCATTGCCGAGGCGATTGGCAAGCTGAACAGACCAATACCAATAGGAAGCAAAAAAGCCAGTGCAAGATAGCCAAAAAGGCGTGGGAGCGGCCGGTGACGGCTAAACCCAAGGGTGCTTGCCCGTTGCCCTTTCGGACGGGTTTTGCGAACAATCAGCCAGGATACCAGTGCCGGTATGAACATCATGACCACTACCACCGGGGTGTAGAGGCTCTGAAAGACTGCTGGGTCTTTGATGAAATACAACGGCAGCACAATAAGCCACGTGATGACGAAGGTGAAAATTATGAACCAGGTAATTTGGCCCCACCGGATGTCAGCTCGTGAACACGGTGAACTAGGCAGTAATTGTGGTTTTAGTAGTTGGCTCATGGGGCGAGTTTAGAACAGCCGGGCGATGATGAGCCACGCACCGATGACGATCGCCAACCAGGCGGTAAAGTTTGAGCCTGTCGTCGTCATCGTTTCGCGGGTCTTGGTCAGTAGTAGTTCGGTGTGCTGCGGGTAGCGGGTTCGAGCCCACGTCAGGATAGTGCCGGGCAGGATCATGATTACGTTATAGAACGCCAACCATATAAGTCCCCCTGCACCGTCCGGGCCGTTGGCAGCGATAAGACTGATGCCTACTAGATAGGGCCACATCGTAGCTGCCTCAACGAGGATGGCTAATAGTGCCAGCGTAGCTACTGAACCGTGAGATTCTAGGGCCCTATCTCGTAACCGAGTGATGATCGTAGGCCCGGGTTTGGTTTCTCGCCGGGTGCGGAACAATCCAATGATTCCCATGAGCATAACGATCCCACCAAGTGCCATGGCGAACCGGTCTGCTAGTGGGCCCTGTAAGGTCGCTAAGTACGTGCTGATGAGTTGATTCGCCAACAAAAGCACCGCAGCACCAAGCACCAGGTACGTTATGGCCGTGACCGTCAGATAGGTGACCATCCGCCGTGGCCGAAACGGTCCGGGACGAGCTAGTAGCCACAGCGGGATCAGTAGCGTCGACAGTGTGGAAGCGTCCAAAAAGGCTAAACCGGCCAGTGCCGCAATGATCGGTAAACTCATGACGCCTTTCCATGGGATCCGGCAGGACAACTACAGTTGATGGTAGTATCGCACCGATCGATTTATCCAAGGATTTGATACAACCATGTCAGGATTAAGCCATGACATAGCGGCGATGGTGGCGAACCACGCCGCAGGCGATGAAGACGGCTTCTATGCGGTGGCCCGAGATATTGCCCACCGAGAACTCACCGATGGTCGTCGGAACGCCGCCTCAGAAATCCGGTCAGCCATTGAGCAAGCCCGCGGAGCATCCGTGGAATTACAGACCGTTGAGGATGACGATCTTGGCGTTGATGTAGATTCTGACCTAGCCGAGTTCATCCAAGTTTCCCGCCCAGAAGCAAAGTTCGAAGAGTTAATTATCTCTTTTGAACTGATCGAACGCGTCCGACACATTCTCGATGAGCATGCCCACGCAGCGCTCTTACGAGACTTTGGTTTTACCCCGGCTCACCGGTTGCTCATGGAAGGTCCAGCGGGAACAGGCAAAACTGCCACGGCCGAAGTACTGGCCGCAGAGATGGGTATCCCACTGGTTACCGTATACCTGGATAATTTGCTCAACGTATACTCTCTAGAAGAAGACGTACCGTCGCTTCGTGAAGTCTTTGACCGTCTTGCACGCCGTCGTGCGGTTTACCTTTTCGATGTATTCGACACGATTGGTGACGACACCTCATCGGGCATAACCCGCAGAGT
>DEPX01000157.1:8320-10934 GCA_002358975.1 Micrococcaceae bacterium UBA3381
TTGAACTTTTCGCTGCCCACCCCGGACGAAGCCATGCGGATCATTCGGGCTGAACTAGGAGATCGCGCTCCGGAACCGGTGATGAACGAAGTCGACATTTATGAACAATACTTTGAAGGCTTATCACAGGCCGAGCTGACGATCGCAGCCCAATCCGCGGCCAAAGCCACCGTAATGCGCAACGAATCCATAGTGGACCAGGATGATCTCATCTACGCTTTAACTAACCGTGGGGCGTTTCTGCTCGACGATGAGTAATACTTACTGCTCGATAATGCGCTGTAGTAAGGGTTTAGTGCGGTAACTGAGAAACTCTCGTAGCACCACTGAAGTTGAGGTGCGCACAATACCGGGGATATCTAAAATTAGTCGGTTGACCCGATATAGATCATCAGTAGATAATGCAGTCACGGTGATCCTGAGGTCGGCGTCCCCGGTGGTCGCAAAAATTTCCAGCACCTCGGGGATTTCTGACAGTGCTTTCATTGTTTGATGGTCATAACCTTGGCGGATGGAAGCATTCATAAACGCCTCGACCTCGTAGCCCATGGAGCGTGGGGAAATGCGACGCTGAAACGACTCCAGGGTATGAGCACCCAATTTTTGCAAACGGGACTGAACGGTGTTGCGCGAGACACCGAGCCGCTGTGCGAGGGCAACCGTAGTGGCATCAGGCTCGTCTATAAGTGCCAAGAGCAGCCTGGCGTCGACGCCGTCCAAGTCCCGCTTCACGTTAGATGTTGACATTCTGTGCTTTCTGCCAGTGCTGATGATGCATTTTGCTCAAGAAGTTTTCAATCAGTTGATCTTACTGCTTTCATGAGTGAAGGTAACCACAGTATAACTTGTCAGGAGGCCCTCCATGGTGCAATCACCGGTACAACAAACTACTGTGGCAGAAATGATCGCCAACGTGATCGTGCAGCGGACCGATCGGGTATTTGGTCTGATTGGCAACGGCAACGTTGATCTGATGTCTACCCTAACCTCAGCGCATTTCCCCCTGACGACGGTGCGCCATGAGGTCGCCGCCGTCACGGCCGCAGACGCATACTTCCGCGCCACCGGTAAGATGGCGGTAGCAACCGCCACATACGGGGCGGGTTTCACGAATATGGCCACCGGCTTAGCCGAAGCCCAGCTAGCTCGCATCCCCATGGTCGCCGTCGTTGGCGAAGCACCGACCACTGGCCGCCGGCCATTCGATATCGATCAGCAAACCGTCACAGCAGGCTTGAACATTCCCATGCTTACCGTCTACGAGCAGGACGTATCCGCAATTATGCACCAGGCCTTTGACATGGCCGCAGACGGTCAAGAGCCCGTGGTTGTGCTGGTCCCGTATGACCTCAATGCCGCACCGGTGGAGCAAGTAGGCAACGACGATGCTGGCAGCTACACCCCGGTTGCCTTACCGCAAGCAACCGATGCCGAACTGGCTGGGATCGCCGATGCACTCGTGGCCGCTGAACGTCCGCTGATTTTGACCGGTGGGGGAGTCGTCCGCAGTGCAACCGGGCCGCTGGCACGTGAGCTTGGCGATGCCATCGGTGCCGTCTTTATGCATTCACTGACCGCCTCAAATGTGTCCGGGTCCCCGCATTCATTGGGTATCGCCGGTGGATTCACCCCGGAATATCGGCTTCCAGCAGTACGTGCAGCAGATATGGTGCTAATTTTGGGTGCCACCAGCAATAATTTCCAAACCCGCAAGGGCCAACTATTTGGCACCGATAACATCCACCGCATTGATTTATCCGATAAGTGGAACCTCTCTCTGCCACAAGCCAATACCGTATTCGGTGAGCTCTCTGATGTGCTGCCGCGTCTGATAACGGCCGTCAACGCACGCGCCCGGAAGCTATCAACTTATCGTGAGCAGCTTGCTGGGCTTTTGGCCGAGGACACCGTCGATGACGAGCCAGTTTATGGTACCGATCAGCGACTTAATCCTCGCCATGTAGCCAAACGGCTCGAAGAGATGCTGCCTCAGAACCGGCAGATTGTGCTCGATGGCGGGCATTTCATCACCTGGATTAGTGAACGCCTTACGATTACCGAACCGTCATCGCTAATGGCCGTGGGCACCGCATTCCAATCCATCGGGTTAGGCTTTGGGTCTGCCGTGGGTGCCACGGTGGCCAGCCCCGAGAAGTTCACGGTTTGTGTTTCCGGTGACGGCGGTGGACAGATGGCCCTTGCTGATCTAGCGACCTTTATTGAAGCCACGGATCATGGTGCGGTACTGATTTTTAATGACGCTGCTTATGGGGCAGAGATCCACCAGTACGCCGTACAAGGTGCCGACCCAACGGCGATGTATCTGCCGCAGCTCGATTTTGCTGCCATCGGCCAGGCCATGGGGGCCACCGGTATTAGTGTCGACACCCTGGAGGATTTAGACACTTTTGCCGAATGGATCCATCACGGCACCGGGGTAGCGATGGTCAATATCAACGTCTCCACCGAATTTGCTCATTCTGCACTGGCACCAGGTGCTACCGGGTAACACCTGGTGTTCCTGCACCGGTCTACTGGTCGAGCTGCTCGCGCGCTAGCTCGGCTGCTAGGCCGGTGTAGGCCTGCGGGCTGAGAGCTTTCAAACGTTGCTCGG
>DEPX01000085.1:0-1629 GCA_002358975.1 Micrococcaceae bacterium UBA3381
GCTAAAGCGTAGGACCATTGTTTCGCGAGATTGCTCAGCGTACACTGACATCCACGAAAAACCCCCGATCATTGGAGACGGGATGGGCAATAATACAAAACAAATGGCGCTTCTAGCAGCCGGTTATTTGCTAGGGCGAACAAAAACCATGAAAACGGTCCTGCTAGTCGCTGGGGGAGTTGCGTATGGTCGACTTACGGCCCAACGCGACGATGATGAGCAGCAGACTGGTTCAATTGCTAAGTCACTGTCGAACTCCCCAGAGCTACAGAGCATCACCTCCGGTCTAGCGGAAGCCGCTCGCGGCGTGGTTTCAGCAACTGCATCAAAGGGTGTGGAAATGCTGAATCAGAACCTACAAAATCGATCGGCCGCGCTTCGCGAAAATACTGAATCTACTCAGTCCACAGATCAACAGGGCGAAACCCAACGTGATGACGACGATTCAGAAGAGCCAGCAGCATCCGACGATCAGAACAAGAGCGGAGGCGATTAACATGGCTGAAGATAAAAACGCTGCAACCTCCGGTTCATCCGGCTGGGGAGAGATCTTCGATGCTCTACCACTTGATGAACTGAAAAATAACTTTACTGATTATGTCAGTGCGTGGGGCGAGAAAGCTATCCACGGACTAGGCGATAAGGTCACCGGACTCATCGATCGCGTAAGTTCTGGCGAAGATGGTTCCGGCGCTATGGGCACAGCCGCCCAAGAAGGTGCCGAAAAGCTAGCCGAAGGTGATTCACCAGTAACTGCTGGACTTTCCGGGGCAGCCTCCGGCGTGAAAGAAAAAGTCAAGGAAACCTTTGGTGGTGGCTCCGGTGGCTCAGGAGGTGGCGGTGGTGGCAAATTTTCTAACATCGTAGAGTCCGTTGATGTCGGTGTGCCACTTTCCGTTGCGTACAACCAGTGGACCCAGTTCCAAGACTGGTCGGACTTTATGAAAAAAGTCGAGAGCGTTGAGCAAGAATCCGAAGAGAAAATTAACTTCAAAGGACAGGTGTTTTGGTCGCACCGGACGTGGGAATCAACGATTATCCAACAAGTACCAGATGAACAAATCGTTTGGCGCTCCACAGGGGAAAAAGGCCATCTGGACGGTGCGGTAACTTTCCATGAGCTTGCTCCGCGGCTCACGAGGATTCTGGCCGTGGTTGAATACTATCCGCAAGGCTTCATGGAAAAGACCGGCAATATTTGGCGTGCGGTTGGTCGTCGTGTTCAGGTCGAGCTGAAACGGTATGTCCGTCAAGTTATGACCTCTACTATTCTTGACCCGGATAGTGTCGAAGGTTGGCGTGGAGAGATCCGCGACTCTGAAGTTGTTCGCAGCCATGAAGAAGTCTTGGACGACGAACAGCAGGAGGGCACAGAGTCAACCGACGAAACACCGGCCGAGGACACAGCGCCGGAGACCGAGGATTCGGCGGAAACACCGGAAGAAGATGAAGTTCCGGTGGACGATGACCCCGAAGGCGAACCTGCGGCAGAGGACGCGCCCGAAGGCGAACCTGTTGCAGAGGATGAAGTGCCGGTGGACGATGAACCGGTAGATGAAGAATCTGTTGCAGACGATGAAGCTCCGGTGGAGGATGAGCCCGAGGGCGAACCTGTTGCAGAGGATGAAG
>DEPX01000085.1:1716-6052 GCA_002358975.1 Micrococcaceae bacterium UBA3381
CCGAAGACGAACCTGTTTCTGAACAGCCGGACAACGCAGACGAACCAGTAGACGACCAAAGTACTGAAGATGAGGCAGAAAAACCCAAAAGGGCTCCAGCCAAAAGCTCACGATCAAAGTCAACAAAGTCGACTCCGAAAAAACGTTCAACTACCGCAAAGTCCGGTAGCGGATCAAAATCCACCCGATCCACTTCTAAGGGTAAAACAACCAAAAGCAGCTGATCGGCCCGTCTAAGTCAGCCGATCCACGCTGAAGTGAAAGGCGACATTATGACTACGACTACAACACGTTCACATGGCAGTTACGTCGACCGGCCATCCTCAAGTTCCCTGGCCGACGTGATTGAACTTATTCTCGACAAGGGGCTCGTCATTGATGCGTATGTACGCGTATCACTGGTGGGCATTGAAATTCTGACAATTGACGCACGGATTGTTATCGCCAGTGTAGATACTTATCTGCGTTTTGCTGAAGCCACGAATCGTTTGGACCTAACTCAGCAGGGCGGTAAAGATCTGACAGAGCTGATGGAGGGCATGACAGAAAGCGGTTCCAAAGGCAAAGTGGGTGGCGCGGTCGAAGGCGTTAAAGACGCGTTGACCCCAGATGATGAGGATGATGACGAAGAAGACACTTCCGAGTCCAAAACTCAGAAACAGTCCACCGAGTAGTCATCATGGCAGAAACAGACACCACCCAGCTCGTGGAATCTCAAGAAACCATACCAGTTTATACATATGGGATTTTGCCTTCACAGACCGAATTACCAGCTGACCTGACCGGTATCAATGATGGCGAAGTAGAGCTTATCATTCACGGTGCTTTAGCCGCCGTCGTCACAGCATTGCACACCGATGCAGAAGTCGGCACGCCGGATAACCTCCTGGCACATAGTGCAGTCTTGGACGCCATTGCCGTGTACACACCGGTATTGCCAATGGCTTTCGGCACCATCATCCCGTCAGAAGCTGAACTGATTCAAAATGTTTTGCAACCCAATGAAAATGAGCATTCCGCGCTACTAGAGCAGTTCACCGGCAACGTGCAGTTCACGATCCGTGCCCGTTACCTGCGTGACGAGGTTTTGGCCGATCTAGTGGCAGAAAATCCCGACGTTGCTCGGCTGCGAGACACGATTGCCGGAACCACGGAAACCCAAACCCGGCAAGCCCGAATCCAACTTGGTGAACTAATTGTCCAGGCATTCGACCAAATTCGGCCTCAGCATGCCGAACAAATCATGGCCGCAGTACAACCAGTAGTGCAACAAATGCAACAACGAGAGATTGGACAGGTTGAAGATGTCGTTGAGCTTGCAGTGCTTGTAGCAAGTGACGAAGTAAAACGATTTGAAGATGCTTTGGAAAATGTAGCTGCTGAATTGCATGCTCGAATCGATTTTCAATTATTAGGTCCGCAAGCACCTTACGATTTCGTTGGCATTGATGAATGAGAGACGCACATGGGATTGATATCGAGTTTATTCACGGCCCCCTTGGCTCCCTTGAAGGGGACGGTGTGGGTCGCAGAAAGAATCCAAGAAGAAGCTGAGCGGCAATACTACGATCCGGGCGTGATCCGTCGACAACTTGAAGAGATCGCTCAAGCTCGCGCAGATGGCCAGCTTTCTGATGAAGAAGCCACTGAGATGGAGAAAGAATTGGTCCAACGGCTGATGACTTCAACTCGTAGGACACCATGACATTCCAGTCGCAGCCATAACCATTACCCCCGACGGGGAGAACAGGCAACAGACTATGACTGAACAACAGACTAATGATCCTGCGGAGAAGTCGGCCTCCCGTACCCGGCAGCCGAGCTCTGCAAGTAAACAACAACAAACAACACAGAAGCGGCCACAGCGAAAAAACCCCGAACGTACCGCAACTTCGCAACGCTCAGCATCCTCGGAACGCACCTCGTCGTCAGAGCGCACATCAACGAAACAGCGGCAGCAAACGACGAAACCCAAGCTGCCTGTAAAAAAGGCGGTGGTGGCAGCACTACAGCAGTTACAGCAGCTAACCACGCGCACCCCCGAGTCGGTGATTGGAATTGAGCCGCATGAAGGTGGCTGGCGAGTAACCGTTGAGGTCGTAGAATCTGCTCGTATCCCCGACACAGCTGACATCATGGCCGAGTATGTCGTAGATATTAATAGCGACGGTGACCTAGCCAGTTACAAACGCGGCGCACGTTATTTCCGTGGTCGAACTCGAGAGGAGTGATCCTCGCATCGGCGCATGCAAGTTACACATAGCGATTCCGGGAGGCAGGATAACATGACGGTCGTGAACCGCGGCTCTGGTGGAGGCATGGAACCCGAACGCAGTCGTGAAGGCACCCTGCTCCACGTTGTGGAAACTTTATTAGATAAAGGATTAGTGCTCAACGCAGACATTATGGTCTCTGTTGCAGGCGTCGAGCTGTTGGGTATTCGCATCCGCGCCGCATTGGCCTCATTTGAAACGGCGGCACGCTATGGGCTGGAATTCCCCGCCGGGACCGATACAGAAACAGTGGCGTGGCAAAATGCAATCGAAGCAAAAGAGTCCTGTCCAAGCTGTGGCAAAGTCTCATCTGTAGACAAACTGCTCAACGAGTTTTGCCCGTGGTGTGGTTGGCAATCTGCCCAGGCCTTACAGAACTCGTCAACTGACGATACCCCGGCGACCGAAGCCGAACCCGAAGCTGCAGAACTTGATGAAGCCACAGAGGAATCATCATGACTGAGCTATCTGACCCCTCGGTAACGGCCCCGATGGAACCGACTCGTAACCCCGAAGTTACACTGCCTGATCTGATCACCGTTCTGTTAGACAAGGGCACATATCTGAATATTGATCTGATCATCGCTGTGGCCGATATCCCGCTGATTGGCATTAATTTGCGTGCAACTATCGCAGGTATGGAAACTATGCTCGAATATGGCATGATGCGTGATTGGGACGAAAAGACCCGCGCGTGGGTGCGGCAATCAGTTGCACGTAATTTTCCATTGGCACCTCACGAAGAAATTATTGCCAAAATGGCCGGTGGCCATCTTCAACATGATTTCAGCACGGTCTGGCGGCCGGGCAGCATTTACGTCACAAACCAGCGGCTCGTCGTCTTTCGGCGCGACCCAAAAGAAGTCTTGTGGGAATCCGCCCTAGTCAACATTGCTGAACTGCGTTTAGCAAACGAAAAAACCATCGGCTCGGAATTTCGTACCAGATTAATCGTGACCACTATAGATGGCGAGACGACCACACTATCGGCATCAGCCCCAAGGCGTATTTGTGAGCTGCTCGTCCAACAACATCCGCAACTGCACGTCACCGACACCACCGGTGACCAACAGGCGCTAGGCAGTGGCCAAACACCGCAGAAAGAAGAGCACGGTTGGTATCTAGAAACACGTGCCCAAAGCTCCATCTGGCGGGGCGGCACGGTACGGATTGACGGACAAAGGCTTCAATGGCAGGCGCCCATTGACGCCCGGCCTGCAGTAAATCTTCAGATAACTGAACTTACCGGTGTTCATACTCTCCACATGGCTACCCCAACAGGTCGTGGACCGGTTTTGCATGTAGTGACCGATCGGGGCTCGATACACCTGGCCGTGGCTAACGCAGAACACTGGCGGCAGGTACTTGCCGCACAAATGAGCCCGTAAGGAGCCTTATGTTAGAAATTGACGAGCAAAGCCTCAAACACGGAGTGCTAACGTTAGTTGTGACATTGGTTGAAGTCATCCAAGAAGCGCTGGAAACCCAAGCCGTGCGCAGACTTGAAGGCGGCGACCTGACTGAGCAGGAACAAGACCGACTCGGCGAAGCCCTTATGGAACTAGACGAGGCCATGGACGAAATCAAAGCTGAACACGGTATTACCGCCTCGGTAACAGACCTCCACCGTGGACTTGATGACGTCGTCGACGAGGTTGTCGACAAGCTCATCAACCCGGCACGGTGGGCTGAAGACGCCCAGTCCGAGGGGAAACCTGCCTAATGGTTACAACCGGACTGTATGTGTACGGGATCGTTCCATCCGATGCCATGGCAAGTGCCGAATTGGACACCGGAATCGATGGTGAACAATTAGAACTTATATCCAGCGGCAAGATCGCAGCAATTGTGCACTCATGCTCAACAGAGCCATACCAGGGCCCGGATTCAACGGTGGAACGGTGGATTCTAGAACATAGCCAGGTCATTGAAGCAGCATGGCAAGCAGCTAGCACGGTCCTACCCATGAGTTTTAATGTCATTGTTAGCCCAGGCGATGATGCTACAGATTCGGCTGAATGCCGCTTGGCCAAATGGCTCACGGCGTCGAACGATGTACTCAG
>DEPX01000085.1:6119-12550 GCA_002358975.1 Micrococcaceae bacterium UBA3381
GTGGCATCGATGAGCCAGGAACTTATTGAGTTACAACAGGCCACCGAGGCTCGACCTGCCGGAGTACAACGGTTATATCGAAAGCGGATGGAAGAACGCACTCGCGAGGTCACGGAACGAACAGCCGACCAACTCTACCCGGAGTATCGGCGCCGGTTAGCCGCATGCTCCGAAGATCTAGTGGAGAACGCCCGCCCTGGACGGACCCCCGGTAGCATCACTGTGCTCACCGCCTCACTGCTGGTGCACAAAGACAAAATGGATGCCATCGGTGTTGAACTGGCTGATATCCGCGATAATCAACCAGGCGCCAATATCCGTTATCTCGGACCTTGGCCACCGTATTCCTTTAGCGAGGTGCCTGAACTCGGCGACGAACAGACAAAACCGGGTGGTTGCTGAAGTGCTCAGCAACCACCCGGTCTGGCTGTGTTTAGCTGACGGTTAGGCAGCCAGTTTTTCTGTTGTGCGGACCGGTAAGACCTGTAGCTGACCGTCATCTACAGTGACCTCTACAGAATCACCATCAGTGATGGCTTCAGAAACCAGCAGATCGGCGATCCGGTCGTCAAGCTCACGCTGGATTACTCGACGAAGCGGACGAGCCCCATAAGCTGGCTCATAGCCGGTCTCAGCAATCCAGTCGCGAGCCGCGTCGTCAACCTTAAGCGTGATGCCTTGGGTACCCAGACGCTGTTCGGAAGACCGCAGTTGCAGCCCAACGATCTGGCGCAGCTGCTGAGCATCCAGGGAGTTGAACAATAGCGTATCGTCAATCCGGTTGAGGAACTCGGGGCGCATAAATTCGCGCAACCGGCCCATTACCTTGTGCTCGATATCACGCTGGGTAGTTTGTGCATCGCTGGAGGCAAAGCCCAACGGGGTTCCCGAGGATGCCATGAACTCTGAACCCAAGTTCGAGGTCATCAGCACTACCGTGTTGCGGAAGTCGACCGTGCGACCCTGACCATCGGTCAGGCGCCCGTCTTCAAGAACCTGCAGCAACAGATTGAATACATCGGCATGTGCCTTTTCAATCTCGTCGAGCAGAATTACCGAGTATGGACGACGACGAACCTGTTCGGTCAACTGACCGGGTTCATCATAGCCAACGTAGCCCGGGGGAGCACCAACTAAACGCGAAACTGTGTGCCGCTCACCAAATTCGGACATATCGAATCGGACCATGGCTTGCTCGTCATCGAATAATGATTCAGCCAAGGCTTTGGCCAGCTCAGTTTTCCCGACGCCGGTGGGCCCCAAAAACAGGAAGCTTCCGACCGGACGAGATGGGTCTGCCATACCGGTGCGTGAACGCCGGATGGCTTTAGCAATAGCAGTAACAGCCTCGTCCTGGCCAATAACGCGTTCGTGCAGTTCCTCCTCAAGGCGTCCTAACCGGGATTTTTCCGCCTCGGTCATACGAGCTGCCGGAATACCAGTGGCTCGGGCAACCATTTCGGCGATAGCGTGTTCATCGACCACAGAGTCGCTAGCTTGCGGCTGGGCAGATGCAACAGCCAGTTGCTCATTGATCTGCTGCACTTCATCGCGAAGTTGGCCGGCGCGTTCGTAGTCTTCAGCATCTACCGCTGCATTTTTCTGTGCTTCCAGTTCGGCAAGCTGGGTGCGCAATGCGTCAACATCGACTGCTGGACTACCCGCCTCCGGGCCACGACGTAACGATACTCGTGCACCAGCCTGGTCGATCAGGTCGATTGCCTTATCCGGTAGGAACCGATCGGTAATGTATCGGTCAGATAGTTCAACGGCGGCATGTAGGGCTTCCTCAGTGTAGCTCACTGAATGGTGTTCAGCGTACCGATCAGCCAGGCCCTTGATGATTTCTATCGCGTCGTCAATGGAGGGTTCTCCGATGGTGACGGGCTGGAAACGGCGTTCAAGTGCCGAGTCTTTTTCAATGCTACGGTACTCTTTGAGCGTGGTGGCCCCAACCATATGCAAATCACCACGGGCCAGACGTGGTTTGAGAATGTTACCGGCGTCCATACCACCAGACTCCGAAGAGCCACCTGTGCCGACAACAGTGTGCAACTCATCGATAAAGACGATGGTGTTGGCATCTTCGGCTAGCTCTTCGATTGCCCCGGTAAGGCGTTCTTCAAAGTCGCCACGGTACCGTGTACCGGCAACCATACCGGCAAGATCCAATGACATAACGCGACGGCCTTTAAGCTGGGCCGGAACCTGCTCATCAACGATAGCCTGGGCAAGGCCCTCGACAATAGCTGTCTTACCGACGCCAGCTTCACCTATTAACACCGGATTATTCTTGGTGCGGCGAGCCAGGATCTCAATGGTCTGGTCGATTTCATCGGAACGGCCAATAACCGGGTCCAGGCGACCAGCACGAGCTTCAGCGGTTAGATCATAGCCGAATTGTTCCAGTACGGATTCTTCCGAGCCATTTTGGCCATCGGCTTGTTGTCCTGCCTGATCCGCCTGGGCTTGTTGGGCACCAGTCTGTAGTGCCTGAGGTGTCACACCGGCCTGAGCAAGCAGTTCTCCGGCAGGTGAGTCCTGGTTCAGCACGAAAGCGAAGAACACGTGCTCAGGATCGATATAGGTAGAACCAAAGGCACGGGCAACTTGATAGCCATCCAAGAGCACCTTTTGTGCCGATGGGGTCAATGATGCTGTGGTTTGAACCTGTTGTTCTGTGGGAGCGGGCAGCCGATCATCAACGGCTGCGATGATTGTTTCTGGGTCCGCTCCCGCTTGGCGCACGCCGGCTGCGGCTGGATCTGTGCTGAGCATGACGCGCAAAATATGCAGTGCATCAACATCAGTTTGGCCACGTTCCACTGCAAAGCTTGCTGCCTGGCTCACGAGTTCGTGAGTCTGCTTACTCAGCAGACGTTGGATATCCACGGTACGTCCCTGACGACCAGCCCGCTGCCCCTGTAGGAAGCGAGCAAAAAACTCGTCGAAGGAGTCGCCGTTGGAACCATTTGGTCCGAAGAATGCGGGCATCTAATCCTCCTAGTAAAGATGTACTTTCCATGCACACCTAAAAAGTTGAGTGTATCTAACTCAAGAAACACATCATGAAGCAAGATTATTCCGGACTGAAGGATTTTTGCAAAAAAACCTGAGCGAGACAGACTCAGGGCTACGGGTTCTTAAAATAACGACTCCCTGAAATCAGGAACCTGATCTCAGGGAGCGGCGGCAAATAGGCGTCGGTAGCGTTATCCAGCCAGCGGAATGTCACGGCCAGGGATCGCTGCCAGCAGTTTCTGTGTGTAGTCCTGTTGGGGGTTGACAAAAATTTGATTGGCGGGTGCCTGTTCGACGACCTGGCCAGCTTGCATGACGAGCACGTTGTCGGCAATTTGTCGCACGACTGCTAGATCATGAGTGATGAAAAGATAAGACAGACCAAGATCAACCTGTAATTCATTGAGTAGTCTTAAAATCTGATCCTGGACGAGTACGTCTAATGCTGAAACCGCTTCGTCAAGCACCAGTACATCAGGTTTCAGTGCAAGAGCCCGTGCAATGGCGACACGTTGACGCTGTCCACCAGATAGTTCGCTAGGAAAGCGGTTCATCACATTGTGAGGCAGGGAAACTTGATCCAGCAGTTCTTTGACCCGTTGTTCACGTCCAGATTTTGAGCCGGTCTTATGAACAACTAGGGGCTCTTCAATTGCTTCGAAGATTGAAAACATAGGATCTAATGAGGCATATGGATTTTGAAAGACAGGCTGTATTCTGCGCCGGAATTTCATTTGGCTGGCGTGACCAGTAATGGTTGCAATGTCGGTTCCCTCAAAATACACGTGACCTTGTGTGGGCGGGTCTAAGCCCAACACCATTCTTGCCACAGTCGATTTGCCCGAACCGGATTCGCCCACCAATGCGGTTGTGGTGCCGCGTTGCAGAGCAAAATTTACATCTTCAGCAGCAACCAATTCCGTTTTAGAAAATCCTTTACCAGGTAGTTTAAACACTTTGGTGAGACCGTCTATTTGCATGACCGCATCAGACGGTTGCTGGCCCGCTGTCTCTTCGACCTGCAGTTGTGCTGCTTGGCGTATTTCTACTCGCTCGTGGGCAGAAACCCTCTCGGACTGCAAAGATGGCGCAGCATTAATTAACCGTTTGGAATATGGATGCTGCGGGTCTTGCAAGATATCTAAAGCCGGGCCAGATTCGACAACCTGACCTTTGTACATGACAACTAAATGATCAGCCCGCTCAGCGGCCAACCCAAGATCATGGGTAATGAGCAGTACGGCCACGCCCAATTCATCGGTGAGGCCATCAAGATGATCTAAGATCTGCTTTTGTACCGTGACATCCAGAGCTGACGTTGGTTCATCGGCGATAAGCAGTTTCGGGCGAGCGGCAAGGCCTGCCGCAATCAGCGCCCGTTGACGCATACCTCCAGAGAACTCATGAGGGTATTGGTGGGCTCGTCTTTCGGCGTCTGGTAGACCGGCTTCTTCTAGCAGCTCAATGACGCGTTGGTCGGCTGCCCGACCATTGGTCACGCCATTAACCGCGAGTACTTCTTTAATTTGTGCGCCCACTTTGTATAAGGGGTTGAGGTTGGATAGCGGGTCTTGTGGGACTAAGCCAATGCGTGAGCCTCGGTAAGACCGACGCTTTCGCTTAGGCAGCTTTACAAGATCTTTGCCCTCATATTTTATTGCCCCTTGGGTGACCGATCCGGTTCCGGGAAGCAAATCAATGATGGCGTGCGCTGTGGTGGACTTGCCAGACCCGGATTCACCAACAATGGCAACGGTTTGACCTGGATAAACCGTCAAATTCAAGCCCTGAACCGCTTCGACCTCACGTTTATCAACCTTGAAATTGATATGGAGGTTTTCAATTTCTAAAATTGGCGTTTCAGTAGTCATTTATTTTCTCGCTTTCGGGTCCAGAGCATCGCGGACAGCATCGCCAAGCAGCATAAAGCTCAGCACGGTGATCGCCAGCGCGCCAGCGGGGAATAACAGCACATGGAGGTTATCGCCGGTACGAACCTGGGGTTGGGCAGCAGCAATATCGTTGCCCCAGGAAACTACGCTGGGTGGCAAACCGATACCCAAGAACGACAGGGTCGCTTCAGCCACGATATACACGCCGAGTGACACCGTGGCAGTAACAATGACCGGAGGCAAAGCGTTTGGAATGATGTGACTAAATAGGTTGCGCCATTTTGAAGCACCCAGAGAGCGAGCCGCATCAACAAACTCAAGGTTCTTAATTTCCATGACTGCACCGCGGGCGATACGCGTGAACTGGGGCCAACCGAAGGCGGCTAGGGCAACTACCACTGCGAACACACCACCCCAATAGCCACGATTCGGCCACACATTATTTAATGCTGATAGACCGACGATAGCTGCCAAGAGCAGCGGTATGGCAAAGAAAATATCTGCACCACGCGAGATAATGGTATCTAACCATCCGCCAAAGAATGCCGCAATGGCCCCGGTAAATAGCCCCACGATTGTCACGATAATTGTGGTCAGCAACCCAATGATAACTGAGGCCCTCGCGCCGTGAATCGTGCGAGCAAACACATCATAACCTTGCTTATCAAAACCAAAGATATGACCGGGCTGTGGTTTGCCCAAACTGTTTGATAAGTCGGCTACCCGGGGGTTTGCCGAGGTAATAACGTTTGGGAAAAATACGACGAATAAAACGATGACTAATAGGGTAGCGGAAAACCAAAAGAGCCAGTTGCTGCGTAGCGATTTCCAAGCCTGCTTCCATTGGCTTTCTGGTGGTTGCGAGGTGTCTACTTTGCTAACCGCCGGTCCCTCGGCTTCGACGGCAGGAGCAACGAAGTGTTCTTGTCCTTGGCGTGGAGAGTTCTTATGCATATCGAATCCTCGGATCTAAGGCGGCATACAGCAGATCAACAACCAGACTGGCAACAACATAGATAAACACCATGACGGTTACCACTGAAACGACCGTGGGGTTTTCTCCACGGAGGATGGCCTGATAAGCCAAATTGCCGATCCCATTTATATTGAAAATACCCTCGGTGACCACCGCACCGGCCATGAGGGTGCCCAAATCGGCGCCTAGAAAGGTAATGACTGGAATCAGCGAGTTCCGCAGTACGTGGCGGCGGTTTACCACGCCATCCGAGACGCCGTGTGCGCGCGCAGTTCGTACGTGGTCGGCAGTGAGATTCTCAATAACCGATGTACGTGTCAAACGCAGAACATAGGCAAAAGAGACCAGCCCTAAGACCACCGCGGGAAGCAGGAGGTTGGTGAAACTTGTGTTTGATCCCACGGTTGGTGGCACCCATTGCAACTGGACGCCAAAGATCAACTGCAGTCCAAAGCCTAGAACAAAAATGGGGATAGCAATGACGATTAAGGACACGACCAGCATGGTCGAGTCAAAGATTTTGCCTCTGCGGAGTCCCGCAT
>DEPX01000085.1:12570-12755 GCA_002358975.1 Micrococcaceae bacterium UBA3381
CCTGCGATGACGCCGAGGATAGCTTCAATGACCAGTGCCATAAGAGAGAGCTGGAATGTCACTGGTAGTGACCGGCCAATCAGATCTGAGACTGGTTGGCCCGAGTAGGAGACTCCGAAATCCCCGACGAGGGCACCTTTTAAAAAGAGTAGCCACTGGACCAAAAACGGTTTATCTAAATTATA
>DEPX01000146.1:0-140 GCA_002358975.1 Micrococcaceae bacterium UBA3381
CTGTTTGTGCTGTTAGAACAGCTGCCCGTCGCCAAGATATTTGTGACTCTTTCGGCGATAGTCGCGGTCATTGTCGTGGTGCTTTTCTTCGCTACCTCATCGGACTCTGGATCATTGGTCGTTGATATTCTCACTAATGG
>DEPX01000146.1:265-2167 GCA_002358975.1 Micrococcaceae bacterium UBA3381
GAAGATGCCCTAACAGCCATACAGACGGCCTCACTTACAGCTGGGTTACCGTTCTGTTTTGTACTTATAGCGATGTGCGTTGGACTAGTGAGAGGTTTATCCACGGAAGCTGTGGATCCGCCACGCGCTCCCGCACCTGCGCCGTTGGCCGGGCTTCGTCTGGCATCTCAGCGCCGCCACGCTGCCACCTCCTCGACGGAGGATACCTCGGCAGAGGACAGTTCGTAATACAGGACTGTCTTATGCCCTCCAGTGCCACCGCCCGACGCAGGTTTAAAGATCGGTGAACAATCTAAACGGGCACTTTAGAGACGTCATATTGGCAAAAATTTTTGCTGTCCGAACTGTTTTCAAGCAGAAAAAACGCGCCTAAGCTCAGCCAAGTTGAACCGTTTTATTCGACTTGAAATTTTTTGGAACTTTGGTGCTTAAATTTCGGTTGGTGCGACATGCCGGAAATTATGCCAAACAGCTTTGGAATAACATCGGTGTAGTTTACCCACATCATGTGTATATCCTGTGGATAACTTCTGTTGAGAATGTGAAAAGAGTAGAAAACCGCTTAAATTTTCGTTGTCAAATCGTAAAAAATAGGGGTAAAAATATTCTCATCCACAGGCTGTGAGGAATAAAACTCCATGTCAGATCAATATTTGTGGATACTGTGTATAACCAGTCCACGAATTACCCACAGCTTGTGCACACACTCCACACTTTAATTCACAAGTTATCCACAGGCCAAGAGTTTTCCCCAGTTGATCGGTGAGAATTCGACAGGTATCGTCGACGGGTATTAGCTCGTAGCGGCCGGTATTGGCATTATGGAAATAATGCGTGCATCGGCCGCGCTACGGGCTTGAGTTTTTGGCATTATGCTGCCGGGGCAGGGGTAGGGTACTTTTACAGAACAATGGCAAACTTTAACACAATGGAAACTGCCAACGGAGTCTCGCAAAATCCACGCACGCCTCCTCAAGACCTTGACGCGGAACGGTCTGTTCTGGGTGCGATGATGTTGTCCACCGACGCAATTGCTGAAGTGTCGGAAATTATCCGACCTGCAGATTTCTACTCACCAGGTCATGAGCTGATTTACACCGCGATTACCGATTTATTTGCCGCCGGGGATCCCGCCGATGCAATTACCGTGACTTCAATATTGGACCGACGTCACGAATTAGCCCGGACCGGTGGAGCAGCACACATCCACACCCTCGTGCAGTCAGTGCCTACCGCAGCCAATGCGTCGTTTTATGCTGAAATCGTTGCCGAAAAAGCCATCCTGCGTCGCATCGTCAATGTTGGCGCCAAAATTTCCCAAATGGGTTATAGCGCTGACGGTGAAGTTGAAGACATCGTCAACGAAGCCCAAGCCGAGATCTATAAAGTCGGCGAGAACCGTTCCGGGGAAGATTATGTCGCCCTGGGTGACATTCTGGCTGAGACCATCGACGAAATTGAAGCCGCTTCTACAACCGGTGATGGCATGTCCGGTGTGCCCTCGGGCTTCGATGAGTTTGATGAACTGACCCAGGGGTTGCACGGCGGACAAATGGTGGTGATCGCGGCTCGTCCGGCGGTCGGGAAATCTACCCTCGGCTTGGACTTTGCTCGAGCAGCGGCCATTGGGCACGGCATGACCACGGCCTTTTTCTCGCTAGAGATGTCCAAAACCGAAATCGCAATGCGCCTGCTGTCATCAGAAGCCACTATTTCCCTGCAGGATTTGCGCAAAGGCACCCTTGATGAAGGCCAGTGGCGCAAGATGGCGCTAACCCTGCAAAAGCTCAATGAGGCACCGTTTTTCATCGATGACTCACCAAATATGTCCATGATGGAAATCCGTGCCAAATGCCGTCGACTCAAACAGCAGCACAACCTGAAAATGGTCGTGCTGGACTA
>DEPX01000146.1:2248-3820 GCA_002358975.1 Micrococcaceae bacterium UBA3381
CGGTCACTGAAACTGCTGGCTAAGGAACTGGAAGTGCCAGTGGTTGCGCTGTCCCAGCTCAACCGTGGTTCAGAACAACGCACCGATAGACGGCCGCAAGTCTCTGACCTGCGCGAATCTGGTTCTATTGAGCAGGATGCCGACATGGTCATTTTGCTGCACCGTGAAGATATGTACGACAAGGAATCACCCCGCGCCGGTGAAGCCGATCTGATTGTGGCCAAACACCGTAATGGCCCCACCAAAACCATCGAACTAGCCTTCCAGGGCCACTACTCCAGGTTTGCCAACATGGCCCCATCCGATGGCGGATTCTAATCGTTGACCGGCCACCATTGTGATTTGGCATACTGGAGACATGGCAGAGCATAAATTTTCCCCCAGTCGTCGTTCGGCAGTCTCTCGATTTCAAGTCATGGATATCGTCGGCGACGTCGACGCCATGAAAGCCCAAGGCATCGATGTCATCTCCCTGGGCGCTGGTGAGCCAAGCGGGGGAGCCCCCACAGCGGTCAATCGTGAGGCAGCTAGACTGCACAACATTGACACGCCGATCTTTAATTACACCCCATCATTGGGTACCCGAAAACTGCGCGAAGCCATCGCCAAGCACTACCGCAACTGGTACGACATTGATGTCGGTTATGAATCCGTAGCAGTCATGACTGGTTCATCCGGTGCTTTTGTGGCCAGTTTCATTGCGGCCTTCGACGTGGGGGACCGGGTGGGTCTAGCCCGTCCCGGTTATCCTGCCTACCGCAATATTTTGCGGGCGCTCGATGTCGAAGTCGTTGACCTCCCGGCCGGATTAGAATCAAATTTCCGCTTCGACGTTGACAAGCTTGCAGCCGAGCATGCTACCAAACCACTAGACGGATTAATTTTGGCCTCCCCAAATAATCCCACCGGTACGATGGTCCCGCCCGAAGACATGAAACGCATCGCCACCTGGTGTGCGGATAATGGGGTGCGGTTGGTATCCGATGAGATCTATCACGGCATTACCTTTGGCGAAGATAAAGGCACCTCCGCTTGGGAGTTTGATCGCAACGGCATCGTCATTTCGTCGTTTTCAAAATACTGGGGCATGCCTGGTTGGCGACTCGGATGGATGCTTATGCCGGCAGATCTTGAACCGGCAGTTTCTGGGCTGGCCGGTTCCATCTCATTGTGCCCACCAGCGGCAGGCCAATACGCTGCTATCGAAGCATTCAGCGACGACTCCTATGCTGAATCCGATGCTGAAGTAGCCGAATTTGCGCGCACCCGCCAACTATTTTTGGAAAATGTGGATCGACTGGGCTGGCGCAATGCCGCGCCCGCTGACGGCGCATTCTACTTTTATGCACAACCATCCGAAGCGATCCTGGAGCACTTCGGTAACACCGTTGAGTATGCCGCTGCCGTATTAAAACACGCTCACGTCGCGCTGATCCCCGGAGTGGATTTTGACTCCGTGGACGGTGACCAGTTCATCCGCATCTCCTTTGCCTCCGGCTATGACGCGGTGCAGCAGGCCATCGAACGTATCGTGGAATTCAACGCCACCATCGGCTAGATAGCCAGCCCATG
>DEPX01000146.1:3849-3978 GCA_002358975.1 Micrococcaceae bacterium UBA3381
CTTGATTGGTGGCGGCCTGGCCAGTACCTACGCGGCCGCGCAACTGCGCTCGTCCGGCTACGACGGGCAACTCACGATGCTCAGCGACGAGTCAGAATACCCCTATGATCACGTGCCGTTGTCAAAAGA
>DEPX01000146.1:4059-9125 GCA_002358975.1 Micrococcaceae bacterium UBA3381
CTCCAGTGACACACATCGATCCGGCCCGCCAACACATTAGGCTTGGCAATAAAGAAACGCTGTCGTTTACCGCAGCACTGTTGGCCACCGGAGCATCTGCGGCTCGACTACAAGTTCCCGGGGCTACCGGTGACGATCTCCTCGACGGGGTGCACTACCTCCGCAGCCTCGACGAAGCTACAGGCCTGCGGCAGGAGCTACACCAAGCCCAGCGTGTCGCGATTATTGGCGCGGGGTTTCTGGGTTGCGAAGTTGCTGCTAGCGCCATCATGCTGGGCCGTCAGGTCACGCTGATTAGCCGAGAGCCCATGCCGTTATACGGTGCGCTGGGACCAGAAATGGCCGCCGTGTATCGTGACCTGCATATCGAGCGGGGCGTGCAATTGCTCGTCAACACCGAAGTCGCTGAGCTGCGTGGCCACAGCCGGGTCGAACAGCTTGTGCTTAATGATGGCCGGGTCCTAGACGCCGACACCGTGGTCATTGCCGTTGGGGCACAACCGCGCACCAATCTCGGGCAGCTAGCTGGTCTTGAAGTCAACGACGGCATCATCACTGACGACTCGCTGACCACCAGCGCACCCGGAATATATGCCGCCGGGGATGTGGCAGCCGTCTGGAACCCGGTACGCGGCCGCTATGAGCGACGCAGGCACTTCAACACTGCCCGAACGCAGGGCAAAGCCGCGGCACGCAGCATGCTTGGTGAACACGTCAGTTATACTGCCGTGCCTTTTGTCTTCTCTGATCAGTACGACGTGTGGATGGAATATACCGGTACCCCCGGACCAGACACACAGTTGGTAGTCCATGGTGATGTGGCGTTACGACAGTTCGTGGCCTTCTGGTTGCGCGACGAGAAACTGCAAGCCGCTATGAATGTCGGTTTACAAGGTGTACCGCAAATGGTTCGACCGCTCATCCACTCAGGTCAACATGTCAGCGACCATCGGCTCAGAGAGATCGCCGCCTCCGCTACATCGGTTGCTGAACTGTAAGCAAACCGAACGCAGGGTGATGATTTGCTGGAAGTTTACTGGATTCGCGTGACAATTCCGGGTTTAGGTAGGTAACCTAAATCGTGTAAGTTGAGTTCTGTCAACCTGAGAGGTGATTTTGTATGGGAACTGAAGATGCCAAAAAAGATCAGGTCGCTGGTAAAGCGAAAGAAGCCGCAGGTAAAGTAACCGGCGACTCAAAGTCGCAAGGCGAAGGCAAAGCCCAAGATCTTCAGGGTAAAGTCAAAGACACCAGCGAACAGGTCAAAGACACTGCCGGAGACCTCAAAGATAAAGCCAAAGGCTTTACCGACGGTCTCAAAAAAGACAAATAACGTATATCACCCAATATTACTACGAAACCCGGGATGGCAGGCCGCCACCCCGGGTTTCTTGGTATGTACGTCGATTAGACTAGAAACGGCATTACTCCACCATTTTTATAAACCGTTGAAGGAGCAGCATGGTAGATCTCAACGAACTCGCCCGCCTAGGTAATGATCAATTCGCTCGCCTGGAAGATGCCGCAGAATTCACCGTCACCTCCACGACCGTCACGCCCGGACAAGAATGGCCAACTGCGCAATATTCAGGTGCCATGGGCATACCAAACGGTCAAGATATTTCCCCACACATCGCCTGGTCCGGCGCCCCTGAAGGCACCAAATCCTATGCGGTGACCATCTTCGACCCGGATGCGCCCACCGGTTCCGGCTTCTGGCACTGGTCGGTAGGCAATATCCCGGCAGACATCACCGAACTGGCAGAAAATGCCGGCACCGAAGACGGTGCAGCCCTCCCCGCAGGCTCCTTTCAACTCAAAAATGATGCCGGCGGCCGCGGGTTCATCGGTGCAGCCCCACCTCCAGGTCATGGTGCACACCGCTATATCATCACCGTGCACGCTCTGGGTGTTGAAAAACTTGATATCCCGGCTGATGCCTCCAACGCGTTTTTTGGTTTCAATCGATACGGCAACACGCTGGGCCGGGCCACCCTGACGGTGTACGGGATTGTTGAGGACTAACAAAAACCACTGACACGTGGGCGTCAGCTAGGCTAAGAGAGTGACTACACATCCTGCAGCCGTTGACGCCCACGGGGCCACCGTGGCCGACATGTTTGACCGTATCGCGGATCGTTATGACCTGATGAACCTGGTCATGACCTGGGGCCAAGAACCCCGATTCATTCGTGATACTCTTTCTGCGGCAAAACTCGGCCAAGCACCGATCGTTTTGGATATCGCCACCGGCACTGGGGATCTTGCTTTGGAAGCAACCCGCCAACGCTACGGTGCCGACGTCTACGGTCTAGACATCTCCAATGAGATGCTCGAAATTGCGCGACGACGCCCGGGCGGCCAAAACATTAGCTGGCAAACCGGTGATGCCATGGCGCTGCCCTATAATGACGGCACCTTCGATGCCGTCACCCACGGTTACCTGCTGCGCAATGTCACTGATATCGCAAAAACCCTTGCCGAACAGTACCGGGTGCTAAAGCCCGGTGGCATGATGACGTGCTTGGAAATGTCACCGGCACCCCGCGATGTGGTCAAACCGTTTTCTACCGCCTATATCAAATACGTGGTACCCCGCTTGGCCAACGCCATCACCCAAAACTCGGATGCCTACGAATACTTGTCCCGGACTTCACGCGGCTTTCACACCGCCGACCGGATTGAGGCCATGATGCAAGAAGCCGGTTTTGTGGCAACCGGCTATAAAACCTATATGTTTGGCACCATGGCGGTTCACTGGGCCCAAAAGCCCACCGCATCATAGGGTTCATTAGGCGTTGGTGACCAGATCCTCAAGGCCTTCCAAATCATGAAACGTCACGACGTCGTCGTCGACACTGATGAAATGATTCGCTTCCAACCGTGCTAAAGCTCTGCTCAGTGACTCCGGGGTGGCACCCAATAGGGAAGCGATGTCTTTTTTGCGCAACGGAAGTCGCATCCGCCGTGCTGTAGCAGAAGTGGTCAGCACGGGCTGTTGCAGCAGAAAATCCGCCAGCCGAACATCAAGGCTCAGCGACGTTAACGCCAGGGCCCGCTCAGCCTGTGCCAGACGCTCATTGAGCGTTTGCAACATCCGAAAGGCGATATCCGGGTAGTCACTGATGAGTTCAAAGAGTTTATCGTGACCGAAAATGCACAGTTGCGTCTGCGTCATGGCAGCCGCTTCGTCAACGGTGGTGTCACCAGAAAAAAACGTATGCTCGCCAAGGGTTTCGCCGGGTTCCACCACGCGCAATAGCCGCTGTCGGCCGCTAGGCATAATACGGCTGAGCCTGACCTGCCCGGTGTGCACAACTGCAATCTGGCCCGGCTGTTCACCGGACCGATACACAAATTCACCGGGCGAAAGCACCACTGGACGGGCAAGCGAGGCCACTAAATCTTGTTGCTGGGCGGTGAGCCCGGTGAAAATCGGTACCTGTCGCACACAGTTGGGCTCGTGCTCATGAGCTTGCCGCAGTGCCAGAGTTCGCATACCCACAATGTACCGGCCCAAGATAATCTAACCAACTTGACCAACGTCAAGGACAGTCTGGTAGCGCTGCCATACCGTGAAGATACATCCCGAGATCAGGGACGAAACTACAAACGGAAGGAACCATCATGGCCGCTACAACTAACACCCATACCATCCTGCGGGCCGAGGGCTTCTCCTGCCCATCCTGCGTCAACAAAATTGAAAAACGCATCGGCCGTCTCAAGGGCGTGGACAACGTTAAAGTGCATTTCGCCAGCGCCCGAATTGAAATTGACCACGACGAATCGCAGGTAGCCGTAGACGAACTCATCCAAGCCGTCGCCAAAGCCGGCTATCAGTCCGCCCCGGCAGCCTTCTGATAAGAGAAAGGTCTCAACGGTGCAACGTTTCCAACCGGTATTTGCCGGTGTACTCATTTTGCTGTCCTTCGCCGTACAGTATGTGGCCGGTGGTGTCTGGAATATCGTGCTCGGCCCACAGTGGTGGGTCGCTGCCGGCGAGCATGCTCACGGGGCCGGCCACAACTTCACGCTTGCCAACGCTTTAATGCTGGCGGCGGCCATGGTGGCCGGCTACAGCATCGTGGTCAACGCTATCCGAGCACTGGCCTCCAGACTGCTCAGTATTGATTTGCTCGTTTCGGTAGCCGCGATTGGCGCCGTCATCATCGGCAATTTCTGGGAGGCCGCCGCCGTCACCTTCCTATTTGTGGTTGGGCACGGACTAGAAGCTGCCACCATGAATAAGACCCGGTCAGCCCTGACGGCGTTGCTCGCGGTGGCCCCGGACGTAGCGGTGGTGCTGCGCGATGGTCAACAAGAACAAATTCCCGCACATCAGGTGCGCACCGGTGAAATTGTGTTAGTAAAAAACGGTGCGAAAGTTCCAGTTGATGGGCACGTGATAGCCGGGACTGGGACCATCGACGAAGCTTCGATCACCGGTGAATCTATGCCCGTAACCAAGACAGCCTCCGACCAGGTGTTTGCTGGAACTCTTTCACGGGGCGGGTTCCTGCAGGTGGAAGCCACCGGCGTCGGATCGGACACCACCCTGGCAAAAATTATCCACCGTGTGGAACAAGCCCAAGACGCCAAAGCAAAAACCCAAGCGTTCATTGACCGGTTTTCCACCTGGTATACCCCCGCTGTTTTTATCCTGGCCCTGCTCATCGGGCTGGTCACCCAGGACATCGTGCTGGCACTGACACTGTTAGTAATTGGTTGTCCAGGTGCCCTGGTGATCTCTATCCCCGTGGCCATTGTTGCCGGAATCGGTCGGGCCGCCCGTAACGGTATGCTCATCAAAGGCGGTGAATACCTGGAGACCGCAGCGAAAATCACCGCCGTCGCCGTGGATAAGACCGGCACTCTGACCCAAGGCCGACCGCAGCTCACCGACGTGCTCGTGTTAGACCCAATGGCCGATAGCACCGAGGTGCTGCGTTGGGCAGCCGCCGCCGAAGCCGGTTCAGAGCATCCTTTGGCGCACCCGATTACCCAGGCGGCACAAGACCACCGGGTGGCCCCGGACTCGATCCCTGACGACGTCACACCGGTGCCCG
>DEPX01000190.1:0-10214 GCA_002358975.1 Micrococcaceae bacterium UBA3381
CTGCCACCGATGATGATTCGAACACCATGGACGGCTGGCTGCGCGACCACGACATCGAAAACATCACCGTGGTAGGTATCGCTACCGATCACTGTGTTCGGGCCACCGCCTTGGATGCCGCCGATGCCGGATACGAGGTCAAAGTCGTCACCAACCTGACCGTCGGTGTTTCCGAAACCAGTACCGACGATGCTTTTGAAGAGATGGAAGACGCCGGTGTGCTACTCTCCGATTGGCCCGGCGCCAAAGCGTTTACCGGCTAGCTCTGTGTGGAACCGGGGATGAGAGCTACAATGTCCCCGTCCAACTACCGGCCGCCAGCGGCTCCACCACCGCCACCTCCCCCGGCAAAACCTCCACCGGTGGAACCAGTACCAGGACTGGATGTCGATGCTGCCGAACTGACCGAGCTCAGCATCTGCCCCAACGCATCTGAAAAACCTGCTGCGCCATGATCCATCAGCCCGGGATACCAAAGTGGAGCTATGACCCGGTGACGTTGATACGCTTCTGACATTACCTTGGTCCAATGCTTCTGCAGACCGAATAACACTGCATAGGGCAACAACCTGTCGTAAAGCTCAATGATGGCCCCTCGATCGTCTTGGGTTTCGGTTGTCTTAGTGTCTTCCGGCATGAATGATTGCATCAGCTCCAACCGTTGTGCTTCCGATGCTTCCAGTACCTGACGAACTTGATCCAATTGAGCTTTTGCCACACCACCTTTGGTGGTTAACACCCGGTGTTTGACAATATCGAAGATCGCCAAAAGTACCGCCAATCCACTTAAAACAAGTGCAATGCCCAATGCGGCGCCAGTATCGCGGTGTATCCCAAGAATCGCTAACACAGCAACAACCAGTACCAGACCCAATGCGACCCAGCCCGCTATAGCTGCTGGACGGTGCCGTATTTTTTGCTGATATCCGCGCTCGATGGCTGCTTGACCGGCCACTTTGGGACTGTACTGGGCAATATGAGTAAATTCTGTGGAATTTTTTGGGAAATCAAACGTCGAGTCGATTCCCAAGCCAGGAAATAAGCCTGCCAATATTTGTTTGTCGAGCGGGTCAGTAGCTAAGACCGGATTTATAAGACGCAAAACCGGCTGATATTTGGTTTTTGTGCTAAAGATCCCGGAACGTTTCTCGCGTGCTTCGATCTGGATAATGCCACGAACCGCCAAATCTAAAATCTCGGCAATAATAACGTCCCGGCCCTTACCCGTAATCCAATGCGCTAAAAGCGGGTTTAAGTCCTCAGCCAGCCCGTAAAGTGTGTCAGTTGTCTGGCTGGCTTTGAGACGGTAATGGCGCAATTTAAACACTACTGCGAGCGCTGCGGTGCCTGCCACAAGCACTGCACCACCAGAAAGAATCAATGGCAGCACATCGAGCATGAAGCTGTCTTGACGCTCCGGTGGTTGGGTTACCGTTCCCGGTTCAAACCCGATAGCCACGGTCAGGCCCTGTCCCGCGTTCAGAGTTGTAGAAACTTCATATGCCGCATCGCCTGAAAATGCCTCGGTGTCGCAACGACTCGTATCGTTGGGGTCGCCAAGATAGCATGCGGTTGATCCCGTCGATGCAGATTCCAAGGAGGAGTCCAGCGAGACCTCAGCGTGGACCTGGTCTATGTCCTGTTTGCGATCAACCGGTACAACATCCCAGTAGAATTCATCAACTTCATCGGTGGCATGCACAACATCGTTGACCTGATAGTTGATGACATAGGTTTGGGTGCCGTGAACAAATGAGTCATCCCCGATCAATATATTGCGAAAACCGTTGTCGTCTTCTGTTTCGAATGGCACCGAATTACCGGAGGCATCGGTGACGGTAATGTCTTCCGGCGCTGCGGATGCTCCCTGGTAACGCAACGGCAGAGAGCGAATGATTCCGCGATTTTGATCTGCTTGCGGAAATTGGGCTACCAATTCTTCGCTGACCTGCGCATGGGCGTGGCCTTGCGGATCAAGTTCCAGATCGTAACTAACATCCCAACTTTTATAACTAAAGTCCTCAATGTCTTCGTCGGCATAGGCTGAGCCGCTGAATATAAGCAGGCTTAAAGTCATAGCACTAAGTATGACGGGCCACGTCAGAACAGCACGTTGTATCTTGCGCATGGCGCCAGGATACTGTGCTTAGGCTATGATCTACTACACATTTCAGGCCGCTGTGGCTGCCATGGTGCTCTATTACCAAAGCGTATCCCGCCGGCAGTGAACCTGATTTCGGCCTTCTGTAAATGGCTGTACGGCAAAGATATTTCAAGGCACGTCAGGTGATATCAAAAAAACCACAGCTCTATCTGTCCAAAAGCATGGCTACATATACTGGACTTTATAACAAGATTGAGAAATAGCTCACGCGCTTCGACCGGATAGAGTGTGGTAAGCGGCGACATACCAAAGGAGAATGCAAGTGCTGCTAATTCTACTTTTCGGGATTGGTATTGGTGCTGCGCTGGTTTTCTTAACCGGCGCGATGCTAGCAATGCCGTTAATACGTACCTCGAGAGGCAATACGGATGGACACAAACCTAGGGCAAGAATTATTTTCTTTGTGGCACTAGGTGCTGTGCTGATTATGTCGGTTCTAGCAGCCGTTGTGTGATGAATACGTGTTTCCTAGCTGTAAGGAGAACCGCCAGTAACTCTTGCTTTTTAGGACAATAGACGCGTAGTTATCAAGCTTCGAGAATGTGAGGCAGTATGATGGCGACCAAAGGCGATTCTCAAAAACGGGATGCTTCCCAGGGACAACGCATCCGGGCGGTCACCGCAGCTTCCATCGGAAATTTCGTAGAATGGTATGACTTTGCCATTTACGGCTATCTAGCGGTGTATATCGGTCAGCAATTCTTTCCATCTGCCAATGAGACCACATCGCTGCTGGCATCGTTTGCCGCTTTCGGTACGGCGTTTATTTTTCGTCCGCTTGGTGGCTTCGTATTAGGTCCTCTGGCAGACCGGGTGGGACGTCAGAAGGTACTTGTCCTGGTGATTGCTAATGTCAGGAACGACTTTTCTCATTGGGATTCTCCCTACTTATGGGACTATTGGGGTATTGGCTCCAGTCCTTCTTGTTCTTGCCAGGTGTGTCCAAGGATTCTCTGCCGGTGGTGAGTTCGGTGGTGGAGCTGCTTTTATGGCAGAGTACTCAAAGCCCAATTTGCGCGGATTCACGACAAGCTTTCTTGAATTTTCGATTCAGCTGGCCTACCTTGTCGGCACATCGCTGATATTGGTGCTCACGGTAACTCTTACTGATGAGGGCATGGCTGACTGGGGATGGCGTATTCCATTCATCATCGGTGGCCTGATAGGTGTCATAGGTTTTTATATCCGTTCCAAACTGGAGGATACCCCTGCTTTCCAGCAAATCGATGAGCAGGGAGAAACCGCAGACTCGCCAATGAGAGATGTTTTCCGAACACAAAAGAAACCCATGTTTCAACTTGCTGGGCTGACATCTATTCAATGGATTGGTCTATACATCGTATTTATTTATACGCCTACCTACCTTACTGAACAGATCGGACATACATCGTTTGACGCGTCCCTTTCGACATTATGTACCTTGATTGTTGCTGCGATCCTCATCCCTGTGCTGGGTCGTGTATCGGATCGGGTTGGGAGAAAACCGATACTCTTCATTTCGGCTTGCTTGTCCGCAATCGTCTCATATCCCTTATTTCTCCTGATCACAAGTGAGTCTATTGGTGTTGTAGTTATCGGCCATGTACTTGTCGGCATTCCGGTGGCTGGTTTTCTTAGTACCACCATCGCGGCACTGACTGAGCTCTTCCCGACTCGCTTACGGGTTGCTGCATTCTCGATAAGTTATGGTGTCATGGGGGCGCTGTTAGGTGGAACGACACCTTTTATTGTTACCGCTCTTTTAGCGTCCACGGGCAATCTTATGATGCCGGCGTTCATGCTCATTATTGGTGGCGTGGTTTCAGCAGTGACCGTTCTAACTATTGAAGAAACGGCGCATATACCTTTGCAGTAATAGTTGTGACGGTACGGTAACTACTCAAGTTCGACTTGCAGTGGGACTATTTGCGGCCCACAAACCAACCTTGCAATGTTTTGAGACGCAGTTCAATTTGTTCCTTGGTGGCTTGGGCAACGGCCGGGCCACCGGAAATTTCACGAAGTTTATTATGTATGACACCGTGGGGCGTTCCGGAACGGGACGACCAGGCCGACACCGATGCAGATAACTTTTTGCGTAGTTCTTTCATCTGGCGATGGTCCACTACGCTGGTATCTTCAGCCGGTGTAGAACGCGGCTGACGTTTCAATTGCTCGGCCTGTCGCTGTTTAAGCAGCGTTGAAACCTGGTCGGCATCTAATAATCCCGGGATGCCAAGAAAATCGAGTTCTTCTTCAGATCCGATTGCCCCACCGGTACCAAATTCACCGCCGTCATAGAGCACCTTGTCAAACAGGGCCTGGGATTCAAGTGCCTGAAATTTTGCACCGGTCAAACTCGAAGAGGCCGATTCTTCCTGATTTGCCTCTCGCATGAGCTCTTCTTCGGGCGCATCTTCAAGGTCTTCGACTGATACGCCGGTGTCCAGCTCTAAGGCGTGGTCGCGTTCGTCTTCCATTTCGTTGGCAAGTTCCATCAGTTTGGGAACTGATGGCAAAAATACCGAGGCGGTTTCACCGCGTTTACGCGAGCGCACAAAGCGTCCAACGGCCTGGGCAAAGAACATTGGCGTGGAGGTTGATGTCGCATATACCCCAACGCAAAGTCGTGGCACGTCAACACCTTCGGAAACCATGCGTACGGCAACCATCCAGCGTTGGTTTCCCGCGGAGAAGTCTTCAATTTTCGACGATGCCGTAGGATCATCGGATAGTACAGTGGTGACTTTTTCACCCGAGAGTTTTTCTAAGATGTCGGCATAGGCACGAGCGTCTTCGTGGTCGGTAGCAATCACCAGTCCCCCGGCGTCTGGTACGTTACGGCGTACCTCGGTTAAACGCAGATCGGCGGCTTTGAGCACCGAAGGGATCCATTTGCCTTTGGGGTTCAATGCGGTACGCCAAGCACTTGCGGTCATATCCTTAGTGGCAGCTTCACCCAGTTGGGCTTCCATCACTTCGCCGGTGGAGGTTTGCCACCGCATATGTCCGGAATAGGCCATAAACATGACCGGACGGACCACGTAATCGCGTAACGCTGGGCCGTATCCGTAGGTGTAATCAGCCCTGGAGCGCAGGACTCCGGTGCCATCGTCGACATAGTCGACAAACGGAATCTGTGCGTCGTCGGAGCGGAAGGGTGTACCGGTCAAAGACAGGCGGCGTTCTGCTGGTTCGAAAGCTTCCCGAATGGCTTCACCCCAGGACAGTGCATCACCACCGTGGTGCACTTCGTCAAGGATGACTAAGGTTTTGGCTGCTTCAGTACGGTTTCTGTGCAGGATGGGCTTGGAGGCAACCTGCGCGTAGGTTAGGGCAACACCCAGGTATTCTGAACCGTGGCGGCCATCGGAGTTTTTAAAGTTCGGATCGATGGCCAAACCGATGCGGGCGGCGGAATCAGCCCACTGACTTTTGAGATGCTCGGTGGGAGCTACCACGGTGATACGCGCTATAACTCCGGATTCGTGGAGCATTTTGGCTACCCGTAGCGCAAAGGTTGTTTTCCCGGCGCCTGGTGTCGCAACGGTCATGAAATCTTTGCGCGGTTGGGCAAAGTAGAGTTCAAGGGCTTCTTGCTGCCATTGACGAAGCTTCTGTGCAGTCCCCCAGGCGGCCCGTTCGGGTAGGGCTGGTGGGAGATCTTCACCGATCTGAAACAGCGCATCACTCATGGGTGATTAGCCAGCCTCCTTTTGGGATCAGTTTGGTGATGTAGGCAAACAAATATTGACCACCACGTTGGGTGGCCAATATTTGTTATACTTCGGGCTTATTTTTTGCGGCCGAAGCCAAGGAAGCCACGGCCTTTGCCGGAGTCTTCGGAATCATCATCTGATCCGAGCTCGTCCCATATTTCTTGGCAGGCTGGACACATCGGGAAGCGTTCTGGGTCGCGTGAGGGAACCCAAACTTTTCCGCACAGTGCGACAACCGGGGTGCCATTAATCATGGCTTCGGTCAGTTTGTCTTTCGGGACAAAGTGTTTAAACCGTTCGTGGTCCCCCGGCTCGGTGGCCTGAAGCTGTTCTTCGCGTTCCAGTACCCCGGTTGCTCCACCGTTGGAGTCTTCATGCGGGTCATAGTCAGTTGATGAGGCGTGCACAGGGTTCATCGGATTCATGCCTCCATTGTAGTCGGATACGCGAATTTGTCAGGTTCGCGACGGGCTGTCAGCTTAGTATAACGCCGACACCTTCACAATGGATTGATAGGTTTCGGGTTGAGCGCGATCGTACCATTTAGCCCCAAGCTTCACACCGACCCACAGTGCCCCAGCGCCGTACAGGACACCGACCATTAAAGTGATGATGCCCCACACTTGGCTGCCCAACACTATAGCAATGCTAGCCAGAACAATAACGGGCAAGGCTATGGCTGCTTGGACGAGCATACCTAGGGTCTGAACAACCATGGTGCGTCCCATCCCGCCTTCGGGCTGTGCCATGGGGCTGGTACCAGGCGGCGGTACAGGATAGATATATCGGGCCGAGATGATGGCTGAGACTGCCAATCCAGTCAGTAACACACCGATGGATAGGCCCAGCCAGGCTGCCATATCTTCCATAGCGTTGGTCATAAATACCATGCCAATCGTCAGCACAATCACCACCGGTAAAGCCCAGGTGAGTAGCGCAAATGTTCGGCCGAGTCGGTCATCGACGCCTTTGACTCCCGTAGTCACGTGGAGCGAATACCCGGTGGAATCATAGGAAAGGTCCGCCGAGATGCTAAAGCTGGTCAGATAGGCGATAAATGCGGGGATAAGCTTTGCAAAGCCGGGGATGTTTGTGCTGTCAATAACAGTCACTTGCACAACTCCTATGGCCACCAATACGACAACGACCAGTAGCGTCGTGCTATAGCGGGGGTCTTTGAACCAGTACATCAGTGACCGTGCCCAAATGGCTTTCATGGGGCTATCTGCCCGTCCAAGCAGACCAAGACCTTGTTGTTGTCGCTGCTGAGATTGGCCAGCCCCTGCCGCAGTGGTAGACCGGTTCACAATCAGTGTGTAGGCAAACAACAGCACAACAATATAGGCCAGCATGACCACCAAGTGCAGTACCGCCATCCCCCACTGGGCTTGGGCAACAAAAGCTGGCAGGGCTAAGAATCCGGCGGGGGTGAAAGCCACCCAGGCGGCAATGCTGGGTAACAGCTCCCAAAATTGTTGGATCGTCTCTATTGCCCCTAAAAAGATGAAACCGGCCAACATAATAGGGATCAAAATGATCATCTGAATAGCATCACGTACAGCACGACGTGAAATAACATTGGATAACACCCCGACGATAACCTGCATCAACAACACGCACATGGCCGTGCCGATGACGGCAGCCAGTAGGCCAGCTATAATCGCTGCAAAATTTCCACCCCAAATGATCGCTCCGGCGATAAGTAAGACAAAGGTACCAATACCAGTGGGAGCCAGGATGCCGCCCAGCACGGCACCGGGAACGAACTGATTATTCGGTATCCCGAAGGTCAGGAAATTTCTGGGATCGGTAAACGGGTTGGAGGCTGAAAAAACGATGGGCCCCACGACCCAACCGATGAAAAAGATCACGCCAGCCAAAACAAACGGTGCACTACGTTGTGTATAGGAAACTTCTGCGGCCGGGGTTATTGCTAACACAATCGCTGCGAAATATGTCATGCCAATTAAATACAGGTAGCCGAGCGCAGAAAAAATCGCCCCGACCATGGACCCGGTTGAGCGCCGAAAACCGTTCCACATGAGTCGATAGCGCAACCGAATCAGGTGCGAAACCATGACAGCCCCTCTCCGCTTTCCTGAGTGGCGACCATACCGACGAAACGATCTTCTAAGGACTGGCCTGCGGTGACTTCTGCCATAGGACCGGAGGCTAGCACATCGCCTTTATCGATGACTGCCACGTGATCGCAAGTGCGTTCGACCAGATCCATGACGTGTGAGGAGATCATCACGGTGCCACCGGATTTGACGTAGTCATTGAGAATACTGCGGATTCTGGCCGAGGATACCGGGTCGACTGCTTCAAAAGGCTCATCGAGGATGAGAACCTGCGGGGAGTGAATCATCGAGGCAGCCAGACTAATTTTTTTAGTCATACCCGCCGAATAATCGGCCACCATTTTGTTGGCGGATTCTTCTAGATCCATCACGCGCATCAGATCAGGTACCCGTTCGGCTACGACGTTAGCATCCATACCGCGTAACAACCCGGAATAGGTTACAAGTTGCGCCCCGGTAAGCCGGGGAAATGCCACGGCACCATCAACAAGCACACCCAAGATTGATTTGGCGTCCATGGGGGTTTCCCACATGTTGCAACCGTGTATCCAAACTTGACCGTGGTCGGGGCGCAGTAGCCCGGTCATCATCGACATGGTAGTAGTCTTGCCGGCACCGTTGGGGCCTACAACCCCATAAAATGAGCCGGCAGGGATGGTGAGGTTGACGCCGTTGACGGCGACTTTTTCACCAAATTGTTTGCCAAGTGATCGCACAACCACCGCGTGATCGGGATCTGGCAGAGCGTTTTTTTCTAACATACCGACTAGTGTAAAAACTTTAAGGGCAAAACAAATCCCCCGCCCGGTTGAATTTTCAACTCAGACGGGGGAAGGACACTGTGGTTTAGAACAGGGCCGCCGCAAGTTTGCGACGCGAGGCGGCTACGCGTTCGTCGTCATCGCCCACTACTGAGTACAGTTCCAGAAGATGTACTCGGGCAGCATCTTTGTCCTCACCGGCACTACGGCCGATAAATTTTACCAACCGGTCAAAGGCATCTTTGACATGACCGCCTAGTAGGTCCAAATCGGCCACAGCAAGCTGTGCTTCTACGTCGTCGGGATGCTCTGCGGCATTGGTGCGCACCTGTTGTACATCGGCATCGGTGGTGCGTTGCATTAGTCCGACGCGGGCTTTACCACGTTTAGCATCTTCATCCTGCGGATTTTCTGCTAACGCCTTATCGTAGGCGGCTAGGGCGTCAGTATAATTGCCGGCCTCCAGTGCTGTCTCGGCCTCTTGGTGCAGTGGCGGTAAAACCACTTCGCCTTCGTCATTAGTAGCTTCTACCAATGGGGGCACCGTACCAGCCATGCCAGCCTGGACTGCCGAGGAGTTAATTTCATCAAGTAACTGCTCAAGCTGTTCAGCTTGGACAGGCTCATTGAACAACGGCAGGGCCTGTTGACCCATTAGTGCAACCACCATGGGCCCGGCTTGTACACCAAACATTTGCAGTAGCTGTGGGTTGGCCTCGGTATCAATACGACCCATCACCATGCGTCCAGCGCGCGCATCGATGGCCGGTTGTAGTACGGCATCGATTTGGGCAGACGCCGGATTGGAAGGTGCTGCAAGGTGAATAATCACCGGCACATTTGCGGCATGCTGTAACAGTGTTTGCAGTGACTGTTGGTCAACATCTTGTTGGACCCAGGAACGCTCATTGCTGCCGTTGGTGTCCTGTTGTCCTGGAATTTGGGTCAGATCGATTGCATCACGGGAATGCGATGGGGTGGAATCAGGTTGTTGAGTCATAATCCTCTTCTTACAGATACGGCTCGAGAACTTCTTTTCAGTTTAGTTACCCGGCGAGTCTACGGTCGACTGTACGGTTTCGTATCCGGCCAGCGAAACTTTGCCCTCCTGGGGAACCAGCAGTGCAAATTGTTCACGATATCGGATGCGTACCGTGTCGTCTTGTTCTGCCGATGCAAATTCGCCTAGTTGTTGGGTCAAGTCATTGAGCCCAACGGTAGTGTCTTCTGAAGGAGTCAGCGACTCCATGGAGTTCATGGCACCAAATACTAGTGCAGAACCATCCGGTAAGCGCACTGAATCCACAGAGTCTTCAAAAACCGATCGGGTAATAGATGCTTCAGTTTCTTGTTCCGCATGGCTTTCTACCAAGTCGTCTTGATGCTCATGGACCGAATCAATCCAATCGTTTTGGGCCACCTTATCTGCCGCATCCGCGTTCTCGTCGCTAAGATAATCAGTCAGAGTCTCCACTGCGGCATCCGGTGACATTACTAATCCGCTGGAGTC
>DEPX01000190.1:10328-10489 GCA_002358975.1 Micrococcaceae bacterium UBA3381
TGGATCAGCTTGTATTGTGCCCGTGGGTCATCTTGGCGTAGCACCAGCAGTTGGGTAGATTCCCCCTCGGCATCGGCGACGACCGCGTAAATGGTCCGTGGGAAATCGTCGCTGTGATCCATCCAGGTAGCCAAGATCTCATCGGCGACGATTGGGGTAGC
>DEPX01000038.1 GCA_002358975.1 Micrococcaceae bacterium UBA3381
AGGAGATCACGAAATAGGCCACGACGATACCGATCAGCGCCATAACACCAACAATTAACGGCAGGAGCCAGGCTGGTTGGCGCGCGGGTGTGTGTTGTGTCAAAACCATTCCTTATTTATTTGATTAGCTTTGCCACTAGGTAATAGTGCCTAGGTTGCGCTGGCTACTATACAGCTTCATTACTATGGGGCATAGTAGAGTATATGCGCAACACAATAAATTTTGCTTGGCAAGGGCTTCGATCATGGAACCGTCGTCAAATACTCGTGGCCGTTATTGCTACGCTGGTTATTGGGCTGCTCATTGGACTGGCCACCGTGTTGATTCCTAATCCGATCTTTGCCAGGGATATTGCTCCGGTGTGGTGGAACTACCCGGTCTGGATTTTCACCTCGGTGGTCACCGGCATGCTGGTTGCCACTTACGTCCGGGATGAGCCCACGGTTCGTAAGGATCGCCAAGGCACCGTGGGAGTGGTCGGAGGATTCATTGCCTGGTTTGCGGTTGGCTGTCCAGTGTGTAATAAATTGGCCCTGTTAGCATTGGGATACTCGGGTGCCATCACCTATTTCGCCCCGATCCAGCCGATACTTGGTATTGCCGCGTTAGTATTGACCGGTATCGCATTGGTATGGCGGCTTAAGGGACAAGTAGTGTGCTCGATACCCCACGGGCAACGCGCCGCTAACCGCGTTGAGGCTACATCGGAGAATATACAGGTATGACAGCGCAATCATCTCAACCAGTGCCACGATTAGGCGGACTGGAACAACAAGTCATGGATCTTTTGTGGGAATACAACCCGCGCAGTGTGCGTGACGTCATGGACGCATTGCCACACAGCCCGGCATATACCACAATTGCTACCGTTATGCAGAACCTGCGGACCAAAGCCATGGTCAACACCCAGCATGAAGGTCGGTCGGTGTTTTATCTCCCCACGTGTAGCCGCGATGAGTATGTGGCCCGGTTAATGCATGAGGCGCTGGACTCCAGTCATGATAAAGCCGCTTCAATATTGCATTTTGTCCAGGAGATGCCCGAAGACGGGTTAGCGATGTTACGCGATTATTTGGAGCAAACATGACGGCGCTAGTTGCTTCGGCGCTCTTGACCGTTACGATCGTTGCAAGCGGGTTTGCTGCCGGGCCGCTGGTGCAAAAAGCTGCCCCGGCACTGATGCGCAGGCCCCGGCTGGCCGTAGCTGGACTGATGGCCACCTTGGGTGTCTGGTTGCTTGGTTTGGCGGCAATCGGCCCGATGCTGGCTTGGGGGTTCAGCGGGCCAAGCGACATGATGCCGGGCAATACCGCGGTGGTGTGTCAGCGATGTTTAGATGCGGCTAATCCGCTACCTGCGGGTGTGGAGGTCAACGTGGGGATACCCATTGTGTTACTCCTGGCGATGCCGCTGCTGTTGGTTGCGGTGTTGGCGGTTTCCGGATATCGGTACTGGCGGAAACACCGGGGTGAGCGCACAAAACTAGAACACGCCCTTCGTATGGGCGCTCGCAGCGGTCATGTTGCCGGGGTGGAAGTCACCATTATGCCGTGGTCGAAACCATCGGCGTTTGCCATATCGAAACGTCGCTGGGGCATTGTGGTCTCCACCGGGTTATTACAAACCTTGACGGCCGATGAATTATCGGCCGTGGTCGCCCATGAGGCAGCCCATCTGCGCCAGCGTCACCATCTTCTGCTTGGTCTTTTGTATGGACTGATTAGACCGTTGCGGTGGGTTCCGTTCGTTGCCACTATCGAAGCGGCCATACCGCATTACCTAGAAATGGCGGCAGATAATGCGGCCCGAGAGGCCACTAGCACCCCTGTGCTGGCCAGCGCGTTACTTAAAATCGGCGAAAAATCTGGGCAAGCCGCTACCTCGGCCTGCGGTTCAGTAGCGCTGCATGCTGCAGGAACCGACCGAATCCGGCATTTGATCGCGCCACCTGCCGGAGTGCAGGGTATCGCGCCGGTTTCGGGGATGCTTGGCATTGCTGCGGTGTTGTTGATCACCAGCGTTCTAGTGCAGTTGCCCTATTTCAAAGCCGTGCTGGATGGCTGCTTACTATAGACGCCTACGCAGCGGTGTGATGGCGCAGCTGACGGCGTCGTAGTAAAAAGGTTGGTACCCAGACCAACATGGCAGCCACCGCCAGTACAGTGCCAGCCAATGCTGGGGCAGCGTAGCCAAACCCTGCTGCAATCACCGAACCACCAATAGCAGCACCAGAAGCATTGGCTAAATTCAGTGCCGAGTGGTTTAGCGCGGCGGCGAGAGTTTGGGCATCGCCGGCAACATCCATCAGACGGATCTGCAAACTGGGTACCAGGCTGGTGCCAAAGAACCCCACCACACCGAAATTGATCACCCCTAATACTGGGTTTACTGAGGTGAAATAAAACGCCGTCAATGCTGCAGCAATCATCACCAGGGCAGCCAGGATGCCCAATTCCAGGTTGCGATCAGCCAGGAGGCCACCAAACCAGGTGCCTGCCACGGAGCCGACACCGTAGACCATCAGTACCAGCCACATCCATGATGGATCTAAGCCGGCCCGCTGGGTCATTGTCCAGGATATGTAGGTATACACAGCGAACATGCCACCAAAGCCAACGGTGCCCATGGCCAGCGTCAACCACACCTGACTACGACGCAGCGCGCCCAATTCTGTGACAGGGTTAGTGGGTTTCATTTGGGTCATATGTGGTATCCAAAACCACAGCGCCCCGATCGTTACTAACCCGATGATTGCCACCAGTGCATAGGCTGCCGGCCAACCTAGTGCAGAACCTAGTGCCTGGGCGGCCGGTACTCCAACGACTGTGGCTACGGATAAGCCCATACCGATAAAGGCCACGGCTCGACCGCGTTGGGCCACCGGTGCCATCGATGCCGCTGAGAGCCCGGCTACTGAAAAATAGGCTCCGTGGGGTAGACCGGCGATAAAACGAGCGGCAATAAGTACGTGATAATCAGTAGCAAATACCGATAGGCCGTTACCGATGGTAAAGGCGGCCATTAATAGCAGTAATAAACGACGACGCGGAATCATCCCGGTCAAGGTGGTAATCAGTGGCGCCCCGACCACCACGCCTAAGGCATATGCCGTAATAATTACCCCGGCGGAATCTTCGGTGATGCTGAAGTCTTCAGCGATCATACTCAACAGGCCCATCGAAACAAATTCTGTGGTGCCAATACCAAAAGCACCAAGCGACATTATCAGCATCACCAGTAGGCGGCGCTTTTCGCTGATTTCAGTTTGGCGCAGTCGAGGACGACGACGCAGAGTGGAGGAAGCTAAACGGTTTTGCACAACGAGTCAGTGTAGCAGCGAGTGGCAACTACTGTATTGCTTAGGGTAGGCTAACCGCATTAAATGGGCTAACAATGTTGTATCGTAGCTGCCGGCAGTCGTATACGAGCTGACCGCACTACACGATAAGGAGCCGCCATGTCCCACCTTGCCCACGGGCCGGTTCGCGGGATTGTCGAATCTGTCCAAGATCTATCTAAAACTTTTCGCCGGATTGTCTTCTCCGGACCCCAGCTGCAGCAGCTATCTGTTGATGGACCGTTTTATGACCAGCGCATCAAGCTGATCTTTCCCAATACCGCCGGCGTGCTGCCTGATATTGACGATGTTCCGGATTGGTATCAGCATTGGTTGGCAATGGAAGAAGCCGAGCGCGGTGTCATGCGGACCTATTCAATCCGTGAGCTCATCCGCGATGGCGGTAGCACCAGGATGACTGTCGATTTCGTGCTACATTTCGCCCCAGATGGCTCCACCGGACCGGCCGCAGCCTGGGCTGCAGAAGCCGAGGTGGGCCAGGAATTGTGGCTTGTCGCCCCACGCCAAGGCCAAGAAGCCTCCGGTATTGAATTTGCTCCGGGTGGAGCCGATGAAGTGGTCTTACTTGGCGATGAAACAGCAGCACCCGCGATTGCCCGGATTTTAGAAGATCTTCGACTTGTTGGTACCACAGCACGGATATCTGCCTATATTGAAGTGCCTAACGCCGAAGATGAGCTGGATATTCAGAGCCCTGACGGCGCTGAAGTGCACTGGCTTATCCGCGGTGATGCGGCTATGGGGGAGCAGCTGTCCGCCCAGCTTGGTTGGCACGTACAAGAAGAAGATCCGGCGCCGGTTGCATCCGATGAGGGACTGCTTTGGGAGACGCCGGTATTTTCAGCCTCCGGGGAAGAAATTGCGACGCCGGAAGAGCCTCAGGCGGGTATCTATTATTGGATTGCCGGAGAAAGCGGCGTCATCAAACAGTTGCGGCGCTTCTTGGTGCGCGATGTTGGCGTAGATCGAACCCAGGTGGCCTTTATGGGGTATTGGCGTCTCGGCGTCGCAATGCGAGGTTGAGCGGTATTGGCCGTTTTCCAACAGATGGATGACGCAGCCAAATGCTTAAGGTAAATTATCTTAATGCAATTAGGTGAGCCTTACCTGTGGTTGG
>DEPX01000099.1:0-685 GCA_002358975.1 Micrococcaceae bacterium UBA3381
CCGTGGCTACCGTCAGCCGCCGCCGTCGGATGTACTCAGTCACTGGGATACCGGCCAAAGAAGCGAACATCCGACGAAAGTGATACTCCGATGTCAGGGCAACTTTGGCCAGCCTGTCGATGGCGATCGGGGCTGCCAGGTCGGTCTCGATTAGTTCAATGGCTCGGTTCCATTCCTGCACAGCTACCTCCATTCCTGTCGGTTACACTACGGGGTTCAAGCCGCCACTGACCCGATAATCTATGCCCGAATAGATCACCCAGCCCAAAATGAGCTTGGCCCACAACAAAAGACGCCATCTAACTCGAGTAACAGTACCGAACGTTTGGTATAGTTACTCGGGTGAATCCATTACCACGGCAGGTCTCTACCGCCCGGCAGCGGTGGACGTTCTTGGCCATTATCAGTGCCGCATTATTTCTGGTTGGAGCCGACAACTCCATCCTCTATACCGCCCTGCCCGAATTGCGCGACCAATTACACACCACACCACTACAAGGTCTGTGGATTATCAACGCTTACCCTTTGGTGCTGTCTGGCCTGCTGTTAGGCACCGGCACACTCGGGGACAAAATTGGTCACCGCCTGATGTTCATGATCGGTGTCATGATTTTTGGTACCGGCTCCCTGATTGCCGCATTCTCACCCACGGCATGGTTCTTAGTAGCCGCCCGCGGGCTATTGG
>DEPX01000099.1:696-9826 GCA_002358975.1 Micrococcaceae bacterium UBA3381
ACCACCATGATGCCCGCCAGTCTGGCATTGGTACGCATTACCTTCTTAGATGCCCGCGAACGCAATGTGGCCATTGCGCTGTGGATGTCCACCGCCGTTGCAGGAGCCGCAGCCGGACCAATCATGGGTGGGCTGCTCTTAGAATTCTTCTGGTGGGGCTCAGTTTTTCTTATCAACGTACCCATCGTGATCGTCACTGTTTTTGCCACCATTGCCGTGGCACCGCCCAACATTACGAACCCGGCCAAACAGTGGGACCTGATCTCCTCGATCTGGGCCATGTTTACCATGCTCGGCGGGGTCATGGCCATCAAAGAAATCGCCAACCCAAGCCGCAATATGTGGCTGTTCGCCATAGCCGTCGTCATCGGTATCATCGGGTTGTTGTTATTCATTTTCCGGCAGCGCAAACTGGATGAGCCCCTCTTAGATACCGCTATCTTCCGTAATCGGATGTTTACCGGTGGAACGATAACAGCAGCTCTGATGATGTTCAGTGTGGCCGGCGTAGAACTGATGACCACCCAGCGCTTCCAAACCGCCGCCGACTTTAGCGCACTGCAAGCCGGTGCACTGGTGGCTTCGGTGGCAGTACCGGCCATTCCCGCAGCCCTACTGGGTGGCTCGATCCTGCATAAAGTTGGTTTCATCCCGCTCATCACCGGCGGCTTTAGCCTTTTGGCCATCGGCATCGGGCTATCGTTATGGACCTTCGGTATGGACACCCTGTGGCCATTTATCGCCAGTCTGTTAGTGGTCGGATTGGGCAGTGGACTGGCAACCTCGGTGGCATCAACGGCCATTTTGGGTGCGGCCCCGGTAGATAAAGCCGGTATGGCCTCATCGGTGGAATCGGTATCCTATGAATTCGGTACCCTGATTTCGGTGGCCGTCTTCGGTTCACTACTGCCATTCTTCTACTCGTTATCGGCCCCAACTGAAGTATCCGGCGACGTCGATCACGGGGTCGACCACCCCGTCTATGGACCCGCCGCGGTGGCAGCCTACGACAACGCTTACCTATTGATTCTGGCCATCGTGGGCGTCGTCGCCGTTATCGGTGCAGTTGTTACCGCCTATTGTTTCCGAGGCAACCCGAAAGAAGCTGATCTTGGTGCGTCCCAGTAAAAAAGCCCAAATCCTTGATGCCGCCGTAGCGCTAATCGAAACCGGTGGGCTAGAAGCCGTGTCCTATGAGGCACTGGCTGAAGCCTCGAATATGTCCAAATCCGGTATTATCTACCACTTCCCATCCCGGCATGAAATTATGCGCGGCATCCATCAGCATCTAGCGGATCAATGGGAGCACGAACTTGAACGTAACGCCGGGGGACCAGCCGATGTCGTCGACACCAAAACACGGTTACGAGCCATGGTGCTCTCGCTGGCCAATAGCGCCACCAAAACTGAATTGCTCTTAGAAATCGATGCCCGCAGTAATCCGGAATTCTCCGAGATCTGGCGGCAGGTTGATGAACGCTGGGCGCCTAGCGCTTCGGGCATCCAGGATGACGAAACACTGCGCGCCCAGTATTTAGTGCAACTACTGGCCGATGGTCTGTGGTTACACGACTACGTACATGAACACTCCTTAACCGAGGCGCAACGGCGTGCACTGACCGAAGAAATCCTAAACATGCTCTAACACCCGTGCGCTACGATAAGCGGCATCCGGCAATTTCTGCCGCATCAAGCCGTTACTGATCGGAGCGAGATTGACGACCGCAGCCAAAAAGCGCAACTGGTTGGGACTGGCCATCCTGGGCATCACCGTTGGCCTGAGTTCAGGACTCTTTGGCGTTGGCGGCGGGATTATCATCGTCCCCGCGCTGATCTACCTGTTCAAATTCGATACCAAAATAGCCGCCGGCAGTTCCCTGTTGGCAGTTATCCTGCCGTCCATCGTCGGGGCCATCAGCTACGCCGTCGACGGTAATCTGAGCCTGTTATTGGCGGTACTTCTTGCCGCAGGCTCTATGATTGGCGCCCCGATTGGTTCTTGGCTGTTATCCATCCTGCCTAAACGCACGGTACAGGTTAGCTTTATCGTCTTTTTAGTGCTGGTCATCATCTCCCTGTTTCTGGTGATTCCCAGTCGCGATACCACCATGGATATTGGCTGGCTCACCGGTGCCGGCATTGTTTTGACAGGACTATTTGCCGGGATCATGTCCGGACTGCTGGGTATTGGTGGCGGCGTCATTGTTGTACCCCTGACCGTCATCCTGTTTGGGGCAAGCGACCTGGTCGCCAAAGGCGCCTCGCTGCTGATGGTCATTGCCACCGGCCTATCGGGCACCATATCCAACGTGCTGCGCAAAAACGTTGACATGCCAGCATCGCTGGTCATTGGTGTTAGCGCTGCCGTGGTGACCCCCGCAGGCGTCTGGATCGCCCAGGCCCTACCACCAAAAATTGCTAACATCGTTTTCGCTGTTTTCTTGGCACTGGTCATCGTGCGGATGCTCGTCGATGTGATATCACAGCGTAAAGAACGCTAAAACCCTGCAGATTTGTTTAGTATGGTTCAGGACCGGATATTTGAATGGAGGAGCTTTTGTGATCGAGTTCATCACCTCTCGCTGGGATGACATCCTCTTTCGGTCCTACCAGCACACCTCACTGGTACTGCAGTCCGTCATCTTGGCTACGGTCATTGCGATCCTATTAGCGGTTGTCGTCACCCGCTACCGCGCGCTTGCACCGGTGGCCAACGCCATCTCAGCGGTTGGGCTGACGATCCCATCTTTTGCGCTGATCGGTCTAGTTATCCCACTGGTGGGTATCGGCACAGTGCCCGCCGTCATCGTCGTGGTGTTCTATGCTGTGCTGCCTATTTTGCGAAATACGGTGGTTGGTCTCCAAGAAGTCAACCCCACCATCCTGGAAGCGGCAAAAGGCCAGGGTATGCATGGCGCCGGCGTATTCTGGCGGGTCCGGATGCCACTTGCCTGGCCGGTCATTATCACTGGGATCAGGGTCTCAGCCCAAATGTCTATGGGTGTGGCTGCGATTGCCGCCTATGTGCTCGGGCCCGGTCTGGGTGGATATATTTTTACCGGCCTTGCCCAAGTCGGCGGGGCAAACGCGATGAACTACGCGCTAGTGGGGACCATCGGCATCATTATTTTGGCATTACTTGTCGACGCCGTCCTCGCGGTCATTGCTCGCCTCACAACATCGAAGGGAATCCGTGCATGAGCCAGTACGAAAATACCGGTGCTGAGATTGAGCTGGTGGATGTCGTCAAAAAATATCCGGGCCAGGCACAACCGGCAGTACGCGGCATGAACTTGACCATCCCGGCCGGTGAGATCGTGATGTTTGTCGGCCCCTCAGGCTGCGGCAAAACCACCACGGTAAAAATGATCAACCGGCTGATTGAGCCGACGTCGGGCAAAATTTTAATCGACGGCGAAGACGCCATCACCAAAGACCCCACGAAACTGCGACGCAGCATCGGCTACGTTATTCAGGGCGGGGGACTGATGCCGCATATGACCGTAGCCGATAATATCGCCCTGGTCCCAGGATTATTGCACTGGGAAAAAGATCGCATCCGCCAACGCGTCGATGAGCTATTGGAGATGACGGGGCTGGATCCCGAGGAATACCGTGACCGGTATCCGCGGGAACTATCCGGTGGACAACAGCAACGCGTCGGTGTGGCACGTGGGCTGGCCGCTGATCCGCCGGTCGTGCTCATGGACGAACCCTTCGGTGCGGTAGACCCGATTACCCGTCAGCGCCTCCAAGATGAGTTACTGGGGATTCAAGAAGACCTGCACAAAACCATCGTCTTTGTCACCCACGATATTGATGAAGCCATCAAACTGGGCGACCGGGTACTCATCCTGCAAGAAGGCGGAGAGATCGCCCAGTACGATACACCCGAAAATATTCTTGCCGCCCCGGCCAGCGATTTCGTCGCCGACTTTATCGGGGCGGGATCACGGCTCAAACAGCTATCTCTACTTCGGGTTAGCGATCTGGAATTGTCCCAACCGGCTACCTGCCGGGTGGGCGAAGAGGTCGCGGAGGTTACCAAGCGGGTCCAAGACGCCGGACAAAATTCGGTGATCATTTTGGATGCCAAAGACCGGCCCCGCGAGTGGCTCTTCTTGCGCAGCCTGCACGGTCACCAAACCGTGCCGACGCCAGATGTAGAACTGCAAACGGTCATTGAACAACGCTCCACGCTCACCGATGCCCTGGACTCTATGTTGTCCTCCAGTCACGGCGGGGCGATGGTGACTCGACGCGGCCGATACATGGGTGTGATCTCCTATGAGGCCGTCACCGAACACCTGCGCACCGTACAGGAGGAAACCGCATGATGCAGCGTCTGGCAGGTGCATCAAAAGAAGACCGGCTACTGTTGGTCGGCTTGCCGGTGTTCACCATCCTGCTGCTGATCGGCTGGACCATCTGGCGTGAAGTAGCAGACCTCGACGACATTGAAGCCCGACTGCTGACCTGGGCAAATATTGGCAACCTCACGTGGCAACACCTCCTAATCGTTGTCGTGGGGGCGTTGATCGTAGTTGCTACCGCCGTCCCGGCCGGTATCCTACTGACCCGCAGCGGTACAGGATTTTTGACGCCGGTGGTGTTGGGTATCGCCAATGCTGGACAAGCAGCACCCGTCATCGGCGTCATCGTCCTGCTGGCCCTGGCCATCGGTTTCGGTTTCTGGGTCGCCATCCTCTCGCTGACCATTTACGCTTTTCTCCCCGTGTTAGCCAACACTATTGCCGGGCTGCGCGGGGTTGAGCGGTCGCTTATCGAAGCCGCCCGCGGTATGGGTATGTCTGGCACACAGGTCTTATTCCGCGTCGAACTACCGCTGGCCATCCCGGTGATCATGACTGGTGTGCGCACTGCACTGGTGTTATTGGTTGGCGCTGGGGCTTTTGCTACCTTCATTGATGCCGGTGGGCTAGGTTTGCTGATCCAAAGCGGTATCATCATGTTCCGCTACTCCATCCTGGTCTCCGGTGCGCTCCTGGTTGCCGTACTGGCACTGGGTGTGGAATGGGTTGGGCGACTACTAGAAATCCTCGTCAAACCAGGAGGTTTAACATGACCAAGCGCCGTTTCGGCCTCCTGAGCTGCACCGCCGTCCTGGCCGCCGGGGCGCTGTCCGGATGTGGCCTAGGCACCGCCGGCGGATATGTGCCCGGCGGAGAATTAGCCGGCCCGGTGGAAAACATCGACCTGGACGGCGCCGACATTGCGGTGGGTTCCAAGGACTTTACCGAGCAAATTATTTTGGGCAAGATGGCCGTCATCCTATTCCAATCTGCCGGAGCCAACGCTCAAGACCTCACCAACGTGCCGGGTTCCAACAGTGTGCGCATGGCCATGGAAGAAGACATCATGGACTTTCAGTGGGAATACACCGGTACCGCCTGGATCACCTACATGGGCGAGGTCGACCCCATCACCGATGAACAAGAACAATACGAAGCCGTGCGCGATGCTGATTTGAAAAACGGGTTAGTTTGGACGGAACCCTCCGAGGTCAATAACACTTATTCCATTGCCGTCACCCGGGAAACCTCCGAAGAACTAGGGGTTACCAAACTGTCCGAACTCGCAGACCTCGACGAATCCGAACTCACCTTTTGTCTCGACGCCGAATTCGCCTCCCGCAACGATGGTTTTGAACCCATGCTGGAACACTACGATATCCCCGCGGTACCAGATGATCGGCGCTCGCTCATGGATCTGGGTGCCATCTATCAGGCCACTGCTAATGGTGAATGTACCTTCGGCGAAGTGTTCGCCACCGATGGTCGCGTACCAGCCTTGGACCTGGTGGTTCTGGACGACGATCAAGCCTACTTCCCCCGCTATAACCTCTCGGGTGTGGTACAAGAAGAACTCTACGAACAGTACCCACAGCTCGAAGAGCTGATCGATCCGCTCACCGAGCAATTGGATAACGAAACCATGGCGGAACTGAACGCCCGGGTCGATGTCGACGGCGAAGAACCCGCTGATGTGGCATGGGACTATCTGGTTGAAGAAGGCTTCATCACCGAGGAGTGATTACTATGTCAGCCATCGTGGCTGCTCATGGACCATTTGATCCCAAACAGGGACACCGCATGCTCTCGCGTCTAAAACATCGTGGCCCGGCAGACCAAGCGAGCCATCAGACCCAAAGCATCTGGCTGGGTACTTGCTACTCGTCCAGCATGACGCACGGACCCGGCTTACAACCAAAAATGCAACCTACCGCCGGCACGTGGCTCATCGGGGATGGTAGAGCCGACAACTACCGTTATGTATGGAACGAATTGAGTTCCGGGCAATTTACCACGCAAACTTTTCACGAACTGCTTGGCGCATTCGCCATGGTCATTGCCGACGACGACGGTGGGTTTTATGTGGCCCGCGATTCGCTTGGCATTGCGCCGCTCTACTGGGCCCAACACGACAGCACCGTAGTGTTTGCCTCGGAACTGAAAGCCTTTGATGACCAGTGGCGGGAAGCAGTTGAACCGTTTCCTCCCGGATATGTTTGGGATTCGAAGGCTGGTTTACTTCCAGGCCCCCGAATTCCGGCAACCTCACCATTACTACTCAGGGGCCGAGCCCCCTACGAACTGCCGCCCGACTGGATATTTGAAGCTATTCGAGACACCATTAGTCGTGCCGTACAACGTGTTGTGGAAACGACAGACTCCCTTGGCGTTTTACTTTCCGGGGGAGTGGACTCCAGCATTCTCACCGCCGTGGCCGCTCGAATGGCAGCTCAACATGATAGACAACTACCCACGTTTGCCGTCGGTATGCAGGGCAGCGGAGACCTGCTAGCGGCCCGAACCGTCGCAGAGCACCTGAATACAGACCATCACGAGCTAGTTTATACGGCTCAAGACGCTATCGAGCTGGTCCCACAGGTCATTGACGAATTAGAATCTTTCGACCCCACCCTGGTGCACAGCGCGGTCCCGCACCACTTAGTTAGTCAGCTGGCCAGCCAACATGTCGACGTGGTGCTGGCCGGCGAAGGTGCCGACGAACTTTTTGCTGGCTACTCACACTACGGTCAACACCAAAACCCGACTGCCCTGCATACAGAATTGGTTGAAACCTTGCAGGGCATGCACGTCGGTGGTTTACAACGCGTCGACCGCATAGCTGGGGCTCACGGGCTAGAAGTACGGGTCCCATTCCTTGACTTGGATGTTGTTGAACTTGCTATGGCACTACCGGCCAAGTGGAAGCTCATCACTGAACAGTATCCAGCAAAATGGTTGCTACGGATGGCCTTCGACGACTGGTTGCCGGAGGAAATTCTATGGCGCAGAAAGGCACAGTTCGGTGAAGGTACCGGCATGCACGAGACCCTTGGTCGTCACTACAGCGCCAGCGTAACGGAAGACGAACTACAACAGGAAGCAGACCTGCTCAGTCCTCCAATACGGACCCGCGAGGAACTGGCCTACTACCGTATGTTCAGCAAACACTTTTCAGGTTTTAATATTCCACAGGTCATCGGCCGGTTTGCTGAAGCCTAATTGCATTAGTCGGCGGCGTCTCTGCCTTTGGCGCGAAGCCGTTCCCGCTGGTTTGGATTAGCTGATTCCCGGAAGGGTATTTCTACTATTTCTGCGGCCACTGGGTTACCTGGTACATCTGCATACTCATCAGGTAAATGCACCCAGAGTTCGGTACCGAGTGCCGTGTTTTCGACTAGCACATATCCCATGGCAATATTTTGATTGAGTTCTGGTGAATACCACGGAGAGGTGATGTACCCGGTGGGTTCAGCATCCCAGCTTTCTGAGATGAGCCAGAAGTCGGGGGCATAATCTTCAATTGCAGCGCCGCCCAAAACCATCCCTACCAGTTGATGAGTGAAAGGATAGTTCCCAGCATCCAACTGCTCGCGCACCTGTTCAAGCTTAGTTTTACCAATGTAGTCGGCTTCTTTATGCCGTGGCACTTGGTAAGTTAGATTCGTCTGGAACGGTAGGATTTCCTGGTCCATGTCCTGACCCCAGGAAAGAATGCCGGCTGCAATACGGCGATGATGTGTCGGCGCGATTACTGACAATTGGTGTTTTTTACCGGCCTGCAAAATTGCATTCCAGAGATCGTCAGCATATTTATAAGCATCATAAAGATAAATCTCGTAGCCTTTTTCGCCGGAAAACCCGGTTTGAGAAATCAGCACATCATGATCAGCAAGTGTTGCGGACATGAGGCCAAAGAACGGTATCGAATCGACTTCCTCTCCAAAGAGGTCGGTCATGAGATCAACTGATTTAGGGCCTTGAACCTGAACTGGAGCAACATCAATTTCTTGAATGTCGACATCAAAATGATGCCAGATATTGATGCCGCGCAACCACAATTCGACATCGGAATCAGAAATCGAGAACCAAAATTCATCATCTGCAACGCGTAGTAATATCGGATCATTGATGATGCCGCCTGATTCGTTGCACAGCACCACATAGCGTGCACGCATAACCGGGATCTTGGTTGCATCACGGGTGATGACAAAATTTACAAACGCTTCAGCATCTGGACCTTTGACCTGGATTTGGCGTTCAACAGCAACATCCCATAAAGTCACATGGTTGACGAGCGCATCGTATTCCGCCATGGGTCCGCCATCCTCATACCGGATGAAACCTCGAGGATGGTAGCGGTGGTTATAGACAGAAGCTCGCCAACAGCCAGCCTCCATAGACAGATGCCAATAGGGAGATTTGCGTACCCGAGTGTCTATCAGCATTTCCACTGGAGTTGGGCCAGACTGGCGCAGGTTGAATGGAACATTGCGGTCAGATTGATCAATAGAAGGAACGTTTGAGTGTTCGTCTGATGGAACATTTGCATCCATGGTGAATCTCCTAATATGCGAGGGGAGAGTGAATGACGGTATGCAATATTTGCCCTCAGTCTAATCTTGCCCAAGAAAATCTGTCAGCAGCTATTTTGGTACGACCGGTTCAGACATAGGCCGCGCGTCCCAGCTCCAAATGGTTTTGCTCGGTGCAGTTGAGAAGAGAGCCTGCACCTCAGGCCCATGTTCCACAAAGACACATTCGTCTTCAAGGTGTGGTCGCCATGAATTCAGAAGAGTATCGCAGACTGTTAACAAATT
>DEPX01000099.1:9960-10854 GCA_002358975.1 Micrococcaceae bacterium UBA3381
CGGACCGGCAATAGAAAGTTAGCGGCCGTTGTTTGTCGAGCGTATTGGTTTTCAAAGCCACATAGTTCATGGGTAAATGCATGTCATTCGGTATGTGCCCGTCATAAGTCGGGGACCGATTCGGTCAACGATGAGCCCGGTGATTAGCGAAGGTAACCACATTGTCCCGACGTGTAATCTGATCACTAGGCCAATGGCTCCCATCGTGTGATGACGCGCACGCATGTGTACCGGGGTCTTGGTCACTTCGGATCTGTGGTATAAACCATGTCGGTAGAGTGTGAGCAGAAATGCCAACCCACAGGAGTTACAACTGAGACGTCTTACACCGCCACTGACAGACGACGCTATCCCCGGATACCTGAAGGATCTGGGGATCCCCGGCATCATTGATCTGCACGTGCATTTCATGCCCGATCGGGTACAGCAAAAGGTATGGGGATATTTTGACCGGCTGTCGGAAATGGGCGAATCCCCTTGGCCCATTGCCTATCGGTACACTGACCACCAGCGTGTGCAGATTCTGCGAAATATGGGTGTGACCGCATACAGCACGCTAAATTATGCACATCGTCCAGGTATGGCAGAATTTCTCAACGAGTACTCAAAAGCCTTTGCCGCCGAGCACGACGACGCAATTCATTCGGCTACGTTCTACCCGGAGCCCGGGGTTGAAACCATGGTCGGCCAGGCATTGAACGACGGCGCTAAGATTTTCAAAATTCATATCCAAGTCGGTGGGTTTTCAGCGCTGGATCCGGCGCTCGCGTCGTCGTGGGAACTTATCGCCAAAGCCGGCGTGCCCGTGGTAATGCATTGCGGCAGTGGCCCACATCAGGGCGAATTCACGGGGCCCGAACCGATATTTGAACTCGTCGAACGCTATCCGGAATT
>DEPX01000011.1:0-803 GCA_002358975.1 Micrococcaceae bacterium UBA3381
GACGGCGCACACCTGGTGCATACACCCGCCATGGCCCGTATCCCACAACTGGCCATCCACCTGGATCGCAGCGTCAATGAAGGACTAAAACTCGACCGCCAACAGCACCTGGTCCCCATCGTTGGAGTCGGCGAACAGCCCAACGTCATCGAAGCCGTCGCACAGCACACCAGAATCGACCCCGCCGATATTCGCGGGTTCGACTTGATCCTCACCGATACACAGCCACCGGCCACCTTCGGCATCGATGAAGAGTTCTTCGCTGCTCCACGCCTGGACAACCTGGTCTCCGTCCACGCCGGATTGCGCGCCATCTTAGACGCCGAATCCGAGCACATCACTGTGTTGGCGGCTTTTGATCACGAAGAGGTCGGTTCCGAAACCCGCACCGGTGCCGGTGGGCCCATGTTGGAAGAAATGCTGGAGTTGATCCTGGCCAGCCAAAATATCCCCTCCGGGTTACATCGCAGTGTTATCGCTCATTCCACGTTGTTATCTGCTGATGGCGGTCATTTGGTACACCCGAATTACACGGAACGCCACGATCCTGAGCATCGGCCACAGCCAAACGCCGGACCGATCCTCAAGGTCAACGCCACCCAGCGTTACCTTTCTGATGGCCGCGGTGCAGCAAAATTCAGCCGCTGGGCCGAACGTGCTGGGATTCCGCACCAAGTGTTTGTCTCCAATAACAACCAGCCATCCGGTTCCACCATTGGTCCAATTTCTGCCACCCGGTTGGGTATTGAAACTATTGATGCCGGTATCGGTCTGCTCTCGATGCATTCGGCACGCGAAATGTG
>DEPX01000011.1:957-4862 GCA_002358975.1 Micrococcaceae bacterium UBA3381
TTTGAGTTGCAACTAACCGTGTATTTGGCCGGCGAGATCCATACGAGCTGGCGTGAAGAACTTATCGAAAACGTTAAGGCTAAAGGCCTGGACTTTGAGTTTGTTTATCCTCAGCAGGTCCACGACCGTTCCGATAGCGTCGGCGAAGATATCCAGGGCACCCAACCTAGCCCCTACTTCCGTGATCTAGCCGCATCGGATATCAATAATTTCCGGACCGAAGTCCTCCTGCAAAAAGCAGATATCGTTGTGGCATTATTCGGAACAGAGTATAAGCAATGGAATACCGCAATGGACTTGAGCACCGGTATTGCAATGGGCAAACCCAGCATTATGATCCGCCCAGAATCGCTTATTCACCCACTCAAAGAACTGTCCCGCAAATCAAATGTGACCGTGGAATCAGTCGATCAGGCGGCAGAGGTGCTGGCCTACATATACGAGTAGCCACAGCGACGTATAGCCCGGCGTTTAGGCCTGAAATTGAAATTCAGTTTTGGCTTCCAGTCAGCTATAATGGCGAGGTTGCTGTCTACACCCCAGATGGGTGAAGCGGCTTGCACTAGAACCTCCTGTTACGGAAAGACCGTGACCACCAGTCCAAAGGAGGTGGGTTCGCATGCGTGCATATGAACTAATGGTGCTTATCGATCCAGAGATCGACGAGCGTACCGTAGAACCAACCTTGCGTAAGTACCTTGATACTATCGTCAACGGTGGCGGAACCATTGACGAGCTCGAAGTTTGGGGTCGTCGTCGCCTGGCATATGAGATCCAGAAGAAAGACGAAGCAATTTATGCCGTCGTCAACTTCACCGCTACTCCTGAGCAGTCTCAGGAACTGGATCGTCAGCTTGGCCTGAACGAAACCGTGATGCGCATTAAGATCATCCGCCCGGAAGATCAAAAAGTTACCCTCTAAGTTTTAGTACCACTACTACCTGCTACGCATAGGAGCGCTTCATGGCCGGAGAACCATATATCACTGTGGTTGGCAACCTGGCAGGTGACCCAGAATTGCGGTTTACCGCAGCGGGACACGCGGTTGCGAACTTTACGATTGCTCAGACGCCACGTTCACGAAATCAACAGACCGGTGAATGGACTGATGATGAAACGTTATGGGTTCGGGCATCCGTGTGGCGTGAAGCAGCCGAAAACGTGGCAGAGACGCTGACCAAGGGTACCCGCGTAATCGCGCATGGTCGGCTGAAAGCTCGGTCATTTGAAACCAAAGATGGTCAACAACGGACCAACTGGGAATTAGATGTTGACGAGATTGGCCCCTCACTACGCTGGGCTACCGCACAGGTAAACCGCACACCACGTTCAGGTGGTGGAGGCTTCGGCGGTGGCGGCCAGGGTGCCCCCGGTGGAAACTGGGGTGGCGCACCAGCTGGCGGCGGTTGGGGACAACCCGCACCGGGCAACGACCCGTGGGGTGGCGGCGGTTCTGCTGGATCATGGGATTCCGGCAATGACGCACCACCACCGTTCTAAAACAGTTATTAACTATTCATTTACCATCCCGCCCATTGGCGGGCTCCAGGTTTAGATAAAAAGGAGCACCAAGATGGCTAAGGCTGAAATTCGTAAGCCGAAACCAAAACCGAATCCGCTCAAAACAGCGGAGATCGACTACATCGACTACAAAGATGTTGCTTTGCTACGCAAATTCATCTCCGACCGCGGCAAGATTCGTGCACGTCGCGTAACCGGTGTGACCGTCCAACAGCAGCGCAAAATCGCGCAGGCAATCAAAAACGCCCGTGAAATGGCACTGCTGCCGTACTCCGGTTCCGGCCGCTAAACGCTGATCAAGGGAGAGAAATCATGGCGAATCAGAAAGTCATTTTGACCCAGGAGATCCCGGGCCTCGGCTCGGCCGGCGACGTTGTCGAAGTACGCAATGGTCACGCTCGGAACTACTTGATCCCGCGCGGCGAAGCTGTCCGTTGGACCGTAGGTGCGCAGCAAGAAGTTGAACAGTTGCGGGCAAACCGTGAAGCACGTCAGGAGCGCAGCCTCGAAGCCGCACAGGCACAGGCTGCACAGCTGGCTGAGGCACCTATCCAGGTGCAGATGCAGGCCGGCGATTCCGGCCGACTATTCGGTTCCGTTACTACCGCTGCCATTGCAAAAGCAGTTTCTGATGCTGGTAAAGGCGACATCGATCGTCGTTCCATCATTGGTGCTGGCGACATTCGTGCATTGGGTACTTACCCAATTCAGATCCGTCTGCACGAAGACGTGCTAGCCGAAGTTAACCTGTCGGTTATACCGGCACCGAAGAAGTAACTTCTTCGCGACCGTGTACCGGGCGGATCCCTTCGGGGGTCCGCCCTTCGGCGTTAATACATAAAAATGGCGGGCAACCTCGAAGCTGTCAAAAGCCACGAGATCGCCCGCCAAAGTAGCGGTAACCGGAACTTGCCGGTCACCGCATCACTTAGCGATTAAAGGCCGCGAATGTTGGTTGCCTGCAGGCCTTTTTGACCCTGCTCGACATCGAATTCGACCTTCTGATCTTCTTGAAGGTTCCGGTGACCGGTGCCTTCAATAGCGGAGAAGTGTGCGAACACATCGCCTGAACCATCATCTGGGGCGATGAAACCGTAGCCTTTTTCGGAGTTGAACCATTTGACTGTGCCTGTGGCCATAACGTCTTTCCTTTTCAGTCTGGGACCACATTTGTGATCCTTGTACCCGCGTGAACAGTGTCCATGCGGAATTTTTGGGGCAACAATATGCCCGGCACTATGCTGCGGATGCAACACAGCGCGGTAGTAGATGGAGCTGGGGACAATAGAGATCGCGCATCAGAAACTAGCGGTATAGTCACGCAAAGTTCTGGATCGGCGAAGACAACACGGCAAAAGCGGCGGTGTTGTGGGTAGTGCAGTGGTGGAGATGAAAAACCAATTCGTTCAATATTCGTACAATCTCGACTCGGCGAGATATTTATTCCGCGAGGGATACGAATCTAACAGACTTGCTGATTCCACCATGCGCGTGCACTGTCCAGTATCGTCGCAATGTTTATCGCACGTTGTACAAGACAGCCACTAGTACTCTAGTGGCTATAATAGAAATTAGCCAAATCACATCCTTATGACGACGTTGCTGATGGCGAGTTACCCAGCACAGCAACCAAATCCGTCACAAACTTATTCAGCTGCTCTCGGCTCAGTTGATGGACAGTCACCCGAATATGGTGGAGTGCGTCGTCGTTGGGTGCTAGCGAAAATTCGGCCCCATCACGCACCAACCAACCCCGGTTTCCCATGGCCTGGACCACCGGGGAGGCGACCCTATGCAAATTGATCCACACATTGACCCCATCTGCTGCACGGGCGGTAATGCCTTGCTCGTCAAGGGCAGCAATCAGGCGGGCATTGGCCCGGGCATATTCAGTGGATGCATGCTCAAGTTGGGCGGGGGTGTCCGGGTTAGTGGTCAGCAAATACGTAAGGCGTTGCAGCAAATGTGAAACCCACATGGCACCAGAACGGATATGGGCACCCAACCGGGACGCGGTGAGCGGATCTGAACCAACCAGACCCACCCGTAAGTCTGGACCCAAGGACTTCGAAACCGATCGGATAAGCGCCCACCGGGGATGGTTTGCCGGGATGATCGAACGATACGGGTGGCCGGAAAGTTGCCAAAAATGGTCGTCTTCAATGATCAATACATAAGGGTAATCACACAGCAATACTGACAGTTCATCGGCTCGCTGCTGGGAAATGACTGCACCGGTAGGGTTTTGTGCCCTTGGGGTAACCACAACGGCCCGAATTCCACCATCCAGGGCGGCGCGCAGCCCTGCAACGGTTGGGCCTTGGGCATCAACGGGTATGGGTACCGGACGGTATCCTGCGGCCTGCGCAGTTTGTAGCGTGGTC
>DEPX01000149.1:0-273 GCA_002358975.1 Micrococcaceae bacterium UBA3381
TCTTCCTCAATGACAGCCGGATTATCGGCTGTGCACTGATCTAATACCGTTGGCGCATAGAAATACCCGCCTTCGTGCTCTGGTCCACCCCAGGTGCCTCCAGTGCGCAGGCGGGCGCCGGCAGCAATACCTCGGTCAACGTAGTCGGTGACTTTTTGACGATGCTCAGCAGAGATCAGTGGTCCGGTTTCAGCCTGGGTGTCAAAGGGGCCGCCCATGACGATGCCCTTGGCACGATGCACTAGCTCGTCAACGAACCGTTCGGCGATAGTG
>DEPX01000149.1:294-7077 GCA_002358975.1 Micrococcaceae bacterium UBA3381
CCGCCGAACAAACCAAGCCAGAATCCAAGAACCCGGCGTTTAATGCATTGTCGACGGCAGCTTCGAAGTCTGCGTCGGCAAAAATGACGTTCGGGTTTTTTCCGCCAAGCTCCAGGGCCACATCTTTGATGGTGTGCGCTGCAGACTCGGCAATCTTTCGGCCGGTCACCAAGCCGCCGGTGAACGACACCAGGTCAATTTCTTCGTTGCTAGACAGCGGTGCACCAACGATGGCGCCGTCTCCTAGAACAATATTGGCAACACCAGCAGGCAGACCTAATTTATCGAGCACATCGACGATCAGCATGGTTGTGTGCGGGGTGAGCTCTGCGGGTTTAATGACAAAGGAGTTGCCGGCAGCCAATGCCGGTGCGATCTTCCATGATGCTTGCAGCAGCGGGAAATTCCATGGCGTAATCATACCAACGACGCCCACCGGTTCGTGAACCACCCGTGAAATAACTGCGGCGTCACCGGCGTCAACTAAGCGCCCCGGGTAGTGATCGGCAATTTTGCCAAAGTGGCGGAAGCAGGCAATGATGTCGTCCATATCGCCTTGGGCTTCAACCAGGCGTTTACCGGTGTCAAGTGCTTCTGCTCGAGCGAATTCGTCTTTGCGCTGCCGTAGAGCGTCAGCAACTTCCAGGAGGAAATCGCCGCGTTCAGCTGCTGGGCGATCAGCCCACACACCAGACTCGAACGCACGGCGAGCTGCTGCAATGGCACGCTCAGTATCTTGTGTGGTTGCTTCTGAGACGACACCGACTTCACTGCCATCAGCGGGACAGTAGACGGTGCGGGTAGCACCGTTGGATGCGGACACCCAAGCACCATCTATATAAAGGGTTTCAACTGTTTCAGCGCCCATTGGAGGCATCTCCTTGCTCATTTGGCGTAGCTGGATTGTCTGCGGTTAGTTCTTCGGTTGGCACGATATTAATTGTGGCGGTCTCGGGGTCAAGGTGATCGCTATCGGTCCACTCGTCTGGGATATCGACGGCGACCATACCCGATGGTGAGCCCTTGTCACCGATCATTGACATGTACATCATGTGGGCATCATAGGCATCCAATATATCCGCGATGACTTGGTCTTTTGTGTAGCCCATGATGTCTTGGCCATGCGAACCGGTTAGGGTGAAAATCTCAACCTTGAAGAAAATTTCTTCGACTGCTGCCAAATTGGTGGCATAGTTCGGTACGTTATAGGCCACCGGATACGGTTGGTATTTGAATCCGTCCTGGCCGGGGAAGTAGACCACTAGATCGACATAGGGGATCGGGTATTCCGGATGAATACCGCGATGACAGCTAACATCTGCGCCCAGTTTGGTAAGTTCTGTGGCGACCTCTTCAACAGCAGGTGTTGCCACGTTGTTAATAAATTCTGTGGCCTGACTGGAAGTCGCAAAAGACATCCGACGGCGCAGTCGCTGCCGCCAGGTATTTGACGGACCAGTCTCGGTACCACGAATACTGGAGAGCACCCCGGGCATAGTGGCTTTTTTGGAATCAAAGCTTTGCCGTTCAGTGCGAAGTACTTTGAATAAGCTGATCATAACCAGGTAGATCACCACTGAGAACGGTAAACCAATCATTACCGTTGCTGCCTGGAGCGTGTAGACCCCGTCAATAAACAGCATTGCTAAGGTCAAAGCACCGGTGACAATTGCCCAGAAAATACGCAACCATGGTGCACCGTCAGCATCGCCGGTGGTTGGTTTGGACGTCAGGTTGGCCATGACAAGTGAACCGGAGTCGGCTGAAGTAACGTAGAACAGCAGACCGGTTACCACTGCGATACCGATACTAAATGTGGCACCTGGGTATTGGGCCAGCAGTGTGAAGAAACCGGATTCCGGGTTATTGATGGCAGTGTTGAGGAATCCTTCATCGCCGGCGCGGAAAAATTCCAGTGCGCCATTTCCAAAGATAGAAATCCATAGCAAAATGAAGCTAAATGGGATGAGTAGTACGCCGAGCACGAATTGACGTAGCGTACGACCACGCGAAATGCGTGCCAAGAAAAGACCAACGAAGGCTGCCCATGCGATCCACCAAGCCCAGAAGAACAGCGTCCAGTCTTGCATCCAATCGGCTGAGGAATAGTCAGGACTACCGTCGGTATAGGCGAAGGTGTTCATCATCATCGATGGGAAGTGGGAGAAGAAGTCCCCAATATTTTGAACCAACTGGTTCAGCAGGTGTGAGGTTTGGCCGGAAATCAATACCCATAGCATGAGTCCCACACCCAACAGCACGTTGAGTTCGGAGAGACGGCGAATACCTTTATCTACACCCGTGACGGTCGAAATGATAGTAATACCCACAGCTAAGACCATCAGTGCAATCTGGATGCCCATGCTTTGTGGGATGCCAAAAATATGTGACAGGCCGTAGTTGAGGAATACCACGCCAATACCGAGGGAGACGGCGATACCAAATATGGTGCCAAGCACCGCGGCAATTTCTACTGCGTGTCCCGGGGCGCCTTTGATTCGTTTACCAAAAATGGGTGCAAGTGCCGAACGTATGCTTAGCGGCATGTGGTAGCGGTAGGCAAATAGGCCCACGCCCATGCCCATCAAGGCATATAGTGCCCAGCCGGGGATACCATAATGAAACATTGTCCATAATGGGGCCATCCGGGCGGCTTCGTCGCTCATCCCGGAACCTTCTGGTGGGGTCAAGATGTTTGTCGCCGGTCCAGAGATCCCGAAAAACATCAGATCTACACCGATACCAGCGGCAAATAGCATGGACGCCCAGGTAAAGAGGTTAAAGCGGGGCCTGGAGTGATCGGGGCCCAGTTTGACCCGACCGACTTTGCTCAACGCGACCACAAGGACGAAAACCACAACGATGGTAATCGTCAGGACGTAGTACCAACCTAGATTGGCTGCGACCCAGTCCATGGACCCGAAAATGACTGACTCTGCCTGCGAGGGTAAGAGCCAGGCCCACAAGACGAACGCGACAATAAGTACGGCAGAGGTAATAAAAACCGGTTTATTGACTGGTGAATGTGTCGGCTTTTCGTCTGGTGTTTGATCTGATGATCCAGTACCAGAATTGTGGGTGGGTTGAGCAGGTGGTACAGCAGAAGACTCCACGGTACTAGCCATAAAATTCCTCTCATTGAGATACTGTGAACAAGGCTCGACAGTACTGAAGCTCACTATCGTTGCGATGCCCGGGCCCTGGCTACCATAAAGCTGTAAACCGATTGAAAGCAAAATAGACGGTACTAACGTTATTTAGGCCACAGGGCGAGGTGGGCTCGGACTGAAATCATCTTACCTGTCAGTAATAAAACTGTCCTGGTCATGGCTCGTCTAAATACAAATGGGACCTGTGCATTGCGTCACTGCACGGTTAGACTGACCCGTTAACGTCTGAACGATAACGAAGCAATTTGTTGGGAGCGTACCAATCCCGTGTTTAAGAAATTGTTCAAGATCAAAGCCTTGACCAAACGCAACGCAAAAATACTTGGCGGAGCATCGGCTGTATTTGGGTTGGGAGCTGTGGCAGCTTATGACATGCTCCAAAAACAGCAATCCGTATTGCGTAACTACCCAGTGATCGGGCACGCTCGGCATGCTGCGCTTAAGATCCGCCCAGAGCTGCAACAGTATTTTATCGAACGAGACTGGGACGGTCGGCCCTTTGACCGTACTTCGCGTGAACTCATCTATGCTCGCTCGAAAGATGCCAAAGGCGAAGAATCGTTTGGCACGGTTCACGACGTTGCCGCAGAAGGCAAAGAGTGGTTCGTACACTCGATTACCCCAGTATCGCCACCAGAACAGCCACCCAGAGTTCGGGTGGGCGGTGACGACTGTTCCCAGCCCTATGATATGTCCTTACTCAATGTGTCTTCGATGAGTTTTGGGTCCTTATCGGCTAATGCCATTAAGGCGTTGAACCTTGGCGCTGCCGAGGGCGGTTTTGCTCACGATACGGGCGAAGGAGGCATTTCTCCTTACCACTTGGGTGGCGGCGATTTGATCTGGGAGCTGGGTACCGGCTACTTCGGGGCTCGAACTAAAGACGGTAACTTTGATCCACACGAGTTCAGATCAAAAGCCACCGGCAAGACTGTCAAAGCGGTGTCACTGAAGCTTAGCCAAGGTGCCAAACCTGGTCTTGGCGGTGTGCTGCCGGGGGGCAAAGTGACCCCCGAAATTGCGCGTATTCGCGAGGTTCCCCAAGGGCAAAAGTGTGTTAGTCCCGCTTACCACAAGGTCTTCTCAACACCTATTGAGCTCATTGAATTTATCGCCTATATGCGAGAGTTATCTGGTGGTAAGCCGGCCGGCTTCAAGCTGTGTTTATCGTCTCGGCGTGACATTTTGGCAATCTGCAAGGCCATCCGTCAGGTAGGTACAGCTCCAGATTTTATTATTGTCGATGGCTCAGAAGGCGGCACCGGGGCGTCTCCGGCAGAATATCAGGACCACATGGGTATGCCACTTACTCAAGGACTCATGACGGTACATAATGCCCTGGTGGGAACTGGATTACGCGATAAAATTCGGGTCGCAGCTTCGGGGAAGATCGCCGAGGGCAGTGACATTGTGACCCGTATGATTCAAGGTGCCGATTACGTCAACTCCGCTAGAGCAATGATGTTTGCTCTGGGATGTGTTCAGGCCATGGAATGTGCAGAGAATACGTGTCCGGTTGGAGTAGCGACACAAAGCGCTTATCGTCAACATGCCCTACATGTGCCAACGAAGACTGAGTATGTCAGCAACTACCAACGCAACACGCTTCAAGAGACCATGCGGATAATGGCATCGCTGGGGGTAGACGATCCCAGCCAGCTGCATACGGAAATGCTTCGACGCAACCTTAGCGAAGGCAGGAGTGCTTCCTACTCTGAACTCTATGATTGGTTAGCGCCAGGGCAGTTGCTGGCGGACCCACCCGAAGAATGGGCTAGAGATTGGAAGTTGGCTAAAGCAGATCATTTTGGCCTCGGGCTAGATGCCGCAGCGGGATAAGGCACGCCTAGAGACCACAATCCGGCGTCCAAGGTGCAGCTAACCTGAAATAATGCAGTTTTACGGAATTGATTTGGCCGCTCAACCTAAAAACACTGGTCTGGCGCGCCTACGGGACGATGACGGGTTTATCCGGGTAGAAGCCGTGGAAATTGGCATCCATGATGACCGGTTAATCCAGGCAGTCCAAGACGTAGACATGACCGGTGTAGATGTACCCTTCGGCTGGCCTGCTAGCTTTATTCAAATGCTGCAAGACCATGCCAATGCGACATTGCAAGTCCCAGACATTACGGACCACGCTTGGCGTCGTCAGCTAGCCATGCGCGCCACTGATTTTGAAGTGCACCAAAAAACTGGCATGACTCCCTTGAGCGTATCTACGAACTTTATTGCCTACCCGGCTTTTCGCTGGGCAGCGATTGAAGCAAGGCTGCGTGAGCTAGGCGTCGATATGGCTCGGGATGGTAGTGGAGCGGTGGCCGAAGTGTATCCAGCGGCCGCGCTATATTGTTGGCGTCTTCCGCACCGGAAATATAAAGGTCCACATCACTTCCACTCCCGCCAAACTATAGTTGCCGGGCTGCAGCGAGTTTTTCCGACCTTGGACTGGAATGGTTTCGAATCCTGCGTCATCGGTGACGATAACGCATTAGATGCAGTCCTTGCCGGATTAATTACCCACCAGATTGCTGCAGGGCAGTGCTGTGGACCACGGCCGCACCAGCGGTCTGCGGCACGTATTGAAGGTTGGATTTGGCTACCACACGGCTTCGAAAGATAATGGGCTACGGTTTGCAGCCACTGTAGTGTTTGCCACAACAGCAGTTGTCCATTTCCTACAGTTGCAGCAAGCACGCTGGTTAGCTGCCTGCACCGGCGATGTGTTGCATCATCTTTGAACGCAATAGAAGAGTTTCTGTGTGCTCGGAAAGCTTTCATTGAATAGATCTGGTTCAATCAGCAGCACGAGGCTATGCATTATCAAGGAGTAGGAGCGTAGATGGGCACACGGTCAGCCATCGGACTGGTTATTATGCTATTTTCAGCGTTCTTCTTCGCAATCTCTGGTCCGGTTGCTAAAGCGTTATACGACGTTGCCTGGACGCCCGGAGCAGTCACCGTAGTGCGATTAACAGGCTCCAGCGTGTTGCTGCTATTACCAACACTAGTTTTGTTGCGAGGTAAATGGTCTGAAGTCGCACAACACTGGAGAACAATCGTGGCATACGGGCTGATTTCTATGACCGGCGTTCAGCTGTTTTATTTTCTTGCCGTGGAACATCTGAGTGTGGCCGTGGCACTCATGCTGGAAATGATGGGTGCACCGCTGATTGTCGTGTTTTGGGTGTGGGCACGTCATGGACAGCGTCCGGTGCCGGTGACATGGGCCGGTATTGTTGCGTGTTTGATCGGAGTCGTCCTGATGCTCGATATTCGTGGTACCCCAGCTAGCTGGTTTGGTGTGGTCATGGCGCTGGCAGCCGCGGCCTGCATGGCGGTGTACTTTATGATGTCGGCAAGCCACACGCATAAAATTCCACCTATAGCCGTGACCGGTTTAGGCATGGCTGTCGGCGCGCTCGGGGCAGTCGTCCTTTCCTTGACGCCGCTATTGCCCATAGAGTTCAGCACCACCGACGCAGTATTCGCCCAACGACCGGTAACGTGGTGGATTCCTGTGGTGTTGCTCGTGCTATTTACCATTGGAGCCTATGTCTGTGGCATCTTGTCGTTACGTTTTATTGGTGCCACTGTAGGTTCATTTGTGAAC
>DEPX01000149.1:7203-9225 GCA_002358975.1 Micrococcaceae bacterium UBA3381
TTTGTCAAGCTTGGTGACATGCAATTGCAGCGCCAGCGTCCTACAAAATTTGAAACTGCACAATAGCATCCCGGAAGAAACTGCTTCGGAATTCTTAGCTTAGACGATTGACCGCTTCTAGATTAGGAAACAATCTGGCAAACTAGTGCAGAATAGGATAAAAGTCTTACGGGCAAAGCCAACGCTGCGCCACAACACTCACTAGCATCGAGGGGATCATGTCTTACCAGCAACCACCACCCGGCTCGTCGCCTTCAGGCAATAATCCGGAGCACACGGGACCCGGCGATCAAATGCCGCGAAGCCAAGGGCGTCGTCGCGGAACCAGACGACTTATTTGGGGCATCGTTTTGATGGGGGTCGGTGTTGTTGGCGGTATTATCAGTCTCATCCTGTTCGGCTTATCTACAGCGAGCCAGTTCGAGAGCTTTGAGGAAAACTCGTTTCAACTGGAATATGATGCGAGCGTAGACGAGCTGGGCGATAACCAATGGTATCTCTACCAGGCTGAGGGGGCAGATAGTTCTGGTAGCTGTCAAGTACTGGATGAAAGTGGCGAAGATATCGTCAACGATTCGAACTCCTCATCGGTGGAAACGAGTGATTTTTCTTATGAGGCGTTTCAATCGTTCCGGTCCGAACCTGACGGAACTTACACCATTGAATGCTCAGATTACCCGGTCGTGCTGGGGGGTGCAGCCCCGCTCGGAGGAATCTTTGGTCTGATAGGTTCTGCCATCATCGGCTTTGGGCTCTTTGTTGCCGGTCTTGTGCTGACTATCATCGGGGCGGTAGTACGCTCTAAGTCCAAACGGCAGGTTCCCCCGTCGGGGCCGCTATATGGTGGTGGCGCATATCCGGCATATGATCCAGGCCAGCAACAGTTTGGGTCACAGCCACCAAACGCGTGACACCCCAAGACGAACCCACCAAACGGCATACGCAGCGTCGTCATGTGGTTGGTTTTCTGCTGTCCAGCATTGTGGTGGCTGTAATCGGGCTGGTTACCGGCATCATCATTATGGTGTCTGGCATTTTGAATTCGTTTTCAGAAGTTTCAACTAGCCGCATAGACCCTATCGCCACCGGTACAGAACTCGGCCCAAATACCGAGGACCTGGACCTGGCAGCTGGACAACACATTGTGTCCTCGTTTTTCGATACTGCGCAGCAGCCCACGATGGACCAACAGGAGCAGGCTTGTACGATCCGTGATGCTCACGGAAAGGAAGTGCCCACAGAAACTTCCGTACAGCGCGTGTCAGAAGCAGAGCCTGAGCATAACGCCAATATGCCACCTGAGACCACATATGTGGTCTTTACCACCTTCCAGACCGACCAGGAGGCTCATGCCGTTTTTTGTCAGTATCCGAGCATACTAAGTCATACCACCACTACTCGCTGGGGCAGCAGTGCCATATGGGGCACCAGCATTGCTGTTGTAGCCATGGTTATTGCCACAGTGCTATTTGTGCTAGGGATCATCAACCACAACCGCAACCGCAAAGCCCAGCGCACTACGACGCGACGACGTCTTCTCGGCTACCGGTTCGACGATTCCTAATGCTGTTCAACCACGCCATCGGCGAGGAGCTCACCAATGCGCTCATCACTGAGACCGAACGACTGAAGGATTTCGGTGGTGTGCTCACCAGGTTCGGCTTCAGCCCCGATTGGTTGCAGAACAGTGCGTGAAAATACCGGTGCACTGCGTGGTTGGTGGCCGTTCAGGTACGGTTCAAAGACGCTTCGCGCCGCCATATGACGGTGATGCGGTGCCTCCGCCAGACTGAGCACTGGGTATACACACGCATCTTGGTCCTCGAAAATAGTAGCCCATTGATCACGAGTCTTGGTAGCAAACGCCTGGGTAAAAGCCGCACGCATCGCAGGCCAGCATTGACGGTCATACTGGTCAAAATCTAAGCCCAACTCGTCAAGTAGTACCGAAAAGAATTGGGGCTCCAAGGCACCCACCGATACAAACTTACCGTCCTGGCACTCATAGGTGTCATAAAATGG
>DEPX01000149.1:9292-11544 GCA_002358975.1 Micrococcaceae bacterium UBA3381
GCATGCAACCCATAAATCATCGTAGTCAACGATGAAGCACCATCAACCATGGCAACATCGATGACTTGACCTTCACCGGTGGTTGAACGGGCAACCAGGCCAGCGAGAATACCGGTAACCAGAAACATTGCGCCACCCCCAAAATCAGCCCCAATATTCAACGGCTGGCGCGGTTTCGCCGCACTGCCAATGGCCCCTAAGGCTCCGGTAAGCCCCAGATAATTAATGTCATGGCCTGCCCGTTGCGCCAATGGCCCGGTTTGGCCCCACCCCGTCATCTGGGCGTATACCAGACCAGGGTTTATCTCTTGGCAGGCCTGCGGGCCGATACCTAACCGGTCAGCGACCCCGGGTCGGTACGGATCAATGACGACGTCGCAGTCATGGACTAACTCCAAATAAATGGCTGCTGCTTGCTCGTGCTGCAGGTTCAATACAACGTTTTGTCGCGACCTGTTGAGCGCATCATGTGCTGAGACTTTCAGGCCAGCGCCGCCAGGCCGGTCTACCCGTATTACCCTGGCCCCAAATTCTGCCAGCATAGTTGCCGCGTAGGGGGCTGGACCCAGACCGGCGAGCTCGAGGATGGTGATGCCAGTTAGTGGTCCGGATGCAGTCATAATGTCCTTTCTGCCAAACGGTAGTGCCAAAAGCGTCACCTGTGTGGTGTACAGCATATTTTGTATTGTGTCGTCTTGGTGACGGTTACATCATGCTGGCAGATCCGGAAATTACTACACTGGTGTTCATGCTGTATTGTTCGGATCCAGAAGGCCGCCTTAATACCGAGCGTGTGTCGGGTGGGCCACAACGCCTGGTGTTTCTGCACGGTCTCATGGGACGGGGCAGAAACTTTACCCGCATCGCCAAGAACCTCACCGAGACTACTACCTCGCTGCTGATAGACCTACCAAACCACGGCAATTCATGCTGGACTGAGCATTTTGACTACCTGCAAATGGCTGATCTGGTGGCAGAAGAGCTACGAAGTGACTTTTGCAAAGACGAGCCGGCCGTCATTCTGGGCCACTCGATGGGCGGAAAAGTTGCCATGCTTTTGGCCCTTCGTCACCCAGAATTGCTTGCTGGGTTGATCGTTGTAGATATTTCGCCGACGCACTCCAGCACCAGCGAATTCCAACATCTACTAGGTACTCTTCTTGGCGTTGATCTGACAAAACTGACGTCGCGGATGGATGCTCATGCCGCCATCAAAGCAGAGATTCGCGACGACGCCGTGCGTGGGTTCCTACTGCAAAATCTAGTGCGTGATGGACAAGGCGGTTTTCGATGGGAACCTAACCTACAAATGCTCTTTGACAACCTAGATGTCATCCTGGATTTCCCGGAGGTGCATTCCACCTTTGACCAGCACCCGGTATTGTGGATGAAAGGTGAACGCTCACCGTATATTGATGATGCGGCCGGTGAGGTTATGCGTGAATTATTTCCTATGACCCGAAAAATACAGATCCGTGATGCAGGCCATTGGGTGCATGCCGAACAACCGCAGCGGTTTACCGAAACCATCAGCTATTACGTGGCAGGCCGGTATAGCTAGCCCTATCCCACTGATGAAGAGTTTGGCCTGGCTTCTTTGGCCGGATTTGATAATCTATGGTGATGACTACTCAAGAAGAAACGGCTGTAAGCATTCCCGCGGTTCCTATCGGACCCGGTGGGCGTAATGCCCTAGTCGGTCGACGTATCTTTCCATCACCATTGGGTCGCCGCATCACCTATGCAGTGGTTTTCGAAATCCTAGCGATAGGGTTCACCACCGTTATTTTGGCCCTGTTGGGTAATTCATCCAGCGCGTCGTTTCTTGTTGGTGTCATTTCTTCTACGGTCGCATTGACCTGGAATTTAATTTTCAATTGGCTATTTGAAGCCTTCGAACGGCGCATCAAGGTGACTCATCGGCCCTGGTATATGCGTGTCAGCCACGCGGTATTATTTGAAAGCGGGCTGATTATGATGCTGATACCTGCTATCGCATGGGTGCTTGGCGTCAGCCTGGTCGAAGCCTTTATGCTCCAAGTCATTCTGCTGGTCTTCTTTTTGATCTATACAGCGTGCTATGCCTGGGTATTTGATCGACTCTTCGGGCTGCCTGAACCTGCTTGGCACTACGGGCGCTAAACCCCGGATGATAAGTCATAAGTTCACAGCGTAACGCCTGTTGGACAGAAAACTTTAGCTTAGCCGTTAGACACCCGTCGATAAAGTATGGCTCGGGAGCCTAAGGTAGA
>DEPX01000149.1:11596-13646 GCA_002358975.1 Micrococcaceae bacterium UBA3381
CACAATTTCAAGGTAATACCGTCAATACCACAGCCGATATCCCAGCTGTAGGATCCAAGGCCCCGGATTTTACGCTGGTCGGCACCGATATGTCTGAAGTTAAACTTTCGGATTTTGCTGGCCAATGGGTTCTATTAAACATTTTTCCCTCGCTCGATACCGGCGTCTGCGCGGCAAGCGTGCGCGAATTCAACGAACGCGCAGCGAATCTGAGTAATACCGTGGTACTCAATGTCTCGATGGATTTACCTTTTGCCCAGGCGCGATTCTGCGGCGCTGAAGGCATTGAACGTGCCCAGTCGGCCTCCGCATTTCGTTCCAGCTTCGGTGAAGATTACGGTGTCCGTCTGATAGATTCGCCCATGGCCGGGTTGTTGACTCGAACCGTGGTAGTTATCAACCCCGAAGGCGAAGTCACCTACACTCAACTCGTTGATGAAATTACTACCGAACCAGACTATGAAGACGTCATGGAACACCTGGGTTCCTAATGTGACACAGAAAACCTCGCAGTGAACCAGCACAACTCTTCCGACAAGCCGTGGCATCACCGCGACGAACAATCATCTTGGCATCGGCAGAACTCTGATTCACCACCTCCACCACCGCCGCCCGGGCCATATTGGTATGGTCCGGGCGAAGGCATGCCCGAGCAGTCCGATACTTATCGGCAGCCACCACCTGACCCACCCTACGGTGATGCCACAGACCCGCGCCAAGACCCCCGCTGGGTGTACGCCCCACATGATTCACGCGATGAGACACGGGAAATGCCGTATTTCAACGGTTACTCCAGCCCTGCGACCAAACCCCGCCGTCGGGGGCCACTAAGTGCAATTATTCTTGGCCTCGGAATACTTGGCGCCGCGATCTTGCTGATTGGGTTGCTCTCGCAGTTGCTCAACTGGGATAACCAATCCAACCCGCTGCAAGATATTTTCTCTCCTTCGCCTTCGGCGCCCCATGTTGTACCCGATGATGAGGGCTCCGTAGACAGTCTCGTCGAGGGGCTCGACCACATCCATGAAGGTATCGATATTGATTGGCAAGCCGGTGGTCAACACACCGGACCCGGATTAGATCCGGGACAAGAAGTCTCGGAAGCGCCCGGAGTCTTTATGGTCGATACTGAGGTCTATCAATACTTAGGGTTTGGGACCGGGATGGTCGTCAGTTCCGATGGATTGGCTATTACGAACTATCACGTCGTGGAGTCCTCCATGTCAGTGTCTATTACGATGGCTGACACCAAGCGTGACTATTCGGCAACCGTGCTGGGCCGTGATGCTCAACGTGACATTGCCGTACTACAAATTGATACCGAAGAACCGTTACAGGTTGCTTCGATCAGCCCTGACAACGTGGAGCGTGGCGATCGTGTGGCCGGGGTTGGTAATGCCAGCGGGCAAGGTTATTTGACCTCGGTGGTGGGAGAGGTCCACCGGCTCAACGAGACCATTCATATTGAACCTCAAGAACCAGGTTCTCAGGGGCAACGCTTAGAGGACCTGATTATGGTTACCGCAGACATTGTCCCGGGCTATTCTGGCGGTCCCACCGTAGACGCTGACGGGCAGGTCATAGGTATCTCTACGGCTGCCACCCAGGAAACGACAGATAGCGACGACGCCTTCGGATACGCTGTGCCCATCGTCAGTGCCCTGGAAGTGGTGGAACAAGTACTCAATGGTGATGACTCTGGCAGCGTAGTCATCGGTGCCGGGGGAGCGCTGGGTATCGTGGTGTCATCTGTCGAAGGTGGCGGGGCCGAAGTGATGGAAGTCAGCCCAGGATCGGCAGGCGACACTATCGGATTGCATGCTGGCGATCAAATAACCGCAATCGATGGCCACGAGGTCGTGAACTCATCGTTTATTTCACAGTACGTGCGAGACAAGAACCCTGGGGACCAGGTCGAAGTAACCTGGCAGACCCAAGACGGCGAACAGTCGCAGGCCACAGCCACTTTGGATGAAGCAGAGATTAACTAAAGTTGATCGTCAACATTAATGTTGCGGGAGGATAGTGCACCGGCAACAGCCATGAGCAA
>DEPX01000149.1:13717-22889 GCA_002358975.1 Micrococcaceae bacterium UBA3381
GCTCCAATTACCAGTGGTCCCACACCGGCCAGAATGTAACCAACCGGCTGCACAAAACCGGAGAGTCGAGCGGTGACATCCGGGTCAACACTGCGCGCAGGCAGCAGACTGATTGAAGTTGGAAACGCCATGCCGGCAATACCAAGCAAAATAGCCCAAAACCATCGCCCATCGGCAGGCCACCACAATAAGCCAAGGTATCCTATAGCGCTCAGCACACCGAAACCGACCGGCCAAAGCCACAGCCGTTGAGAGCGGTCTACCACGGTGGGCATAATGACACTGCCCACCACACCAATACTGGCCGTGGTTGCTAATAGCAGACCAGCCTCAGTAGAACCCACCCCAGCATCACGATAAATCTGGGGCAGCCAACCAAATTGCGCATATACCTGTGTGGATTGTAACCCGAAGAATGCCGTCATTGCCCAGGCTGCTGGGGACCGAAAAATTTTTTTGGCGGCCTTGTGATGTGGGGGAGTCGGTGGATAATCGTAGCCGATGCGCTGATTCAAGACCCACCAGAAAACGACTGGTACCAATGCGACCAACCCCCACGTGGATAACGCGGCACGCCAGCCCACGTCTGAGTCCCACATAGCGGAGAATGCTGCAGCCAGCGGGGCGGTGGCAGCAGCACCTAGGGCACCGGCAGCCACCACGCATACCGAATAGACCGTCATGAGTTTCACGGTGTACTGCCGACCGTGAATTTTGATCCATGCTGGCATCAGGACATTGGCAACAGCAATACCGGTCAGCCCAATAACCGACAGGATCAGAAAAAGCCACGAGTTATCTACCCAGGCGCGTAACCCGATACCAAAGGCGATGGCTGCAGCAGATAGCAGTAGGGTCGCGGTAATGCCAAACTGTTTACCGATCCGTACGGCGGCTAGTCCTAGCAGCCCGAAAATCAGTCCGGGTAATGAGGTGAGGAAGCCAAGGGCTCCGCCGCCAAAGTGCATTCCTTGGCCAATTTCTGCTAATAGCGGGCCAACAGAGCTGGCTGCCGCTCGCAGGTTCAGCGCCAATGATAATATGGCAACAAACATGAACCCGGCGGTAAAGCCCTTGTGAGCAGGGGTAACTTCTGTGCGATCAGACAAGGTGTGATTGGGCATAGGTACAGTTTTACCTGGAATAGGTAGATTCGTCACGTACTGCTACCCACCATGGAACTGCTTGCACGGTTGAGACTGTGCTTTACACTAGTAACGTGGTCGTCACGTACATACCCTTGGTATTTACGACCAACATAAATTTTTCATTTTTCTACCTTAAACGAGGTATGCCCATGACCAATCAGACCAGCACACGTGAGGATCTTCGCAACGTCGCCATCGTTGCTCACGTCGACCACGGCAAAACGACCCTGGTAAATGCGATGCTGACACAGACCGGAGCCTTCGGGGAACATCAGCAAGTAGAAGATCGTGTGATGGACTCCGGAGAACTGGAAAAAGAAAAGGGCATTACCATCCTGGCTAAGAACACCACCGTGTTCTACTCGGGGCCATCATCTAACGATGAAGATGTCACTATTAATGTCATTGATACTCCCGGGCACGCTGATTTCGGTGGCGAAGTCGAACGCGGACTGTCGATGGTGGACGGTGTCGTTTTACTGGTTGACTCCTCAGAGGGGCCCTTGCCACAAACCCGTTTTGTCTTGCGTAAAGCACTGGCAGCTGCCAAACCCGTCATTTTAGTGGTCAATAAAGTTGACCGTGCAGATGCGCGTATCGACGGGGTCGTCTCAGATACGATGGACCTGCTGTTGGGCTTAGCTGAAGACGTGGCCAAAGACGTACCAGATCTTGATTTGGATGCTGTGCTTGATGTGCCCGTCGTCTACGCCTCCGGTAAAACCGGACGGGCTTCCACCGTGCAACCAGCAGATGGCCAATTGCCGGATAATACAGATCTCGAACCGCTCTTTGCCACCATCATGGAGCATATCCCGGCACCGGCCTATGACGAAGACGAAGTCCTACAGGCTCACGTGACCAACCTGGACTACTCACCATTTCTGGGTCGACTGGCACTGTTGCGCATCTATAACGGCACGTTGAATAAAAACCAGACGGTTGCTTGGTCTTCGGAGCAAGGCATCAAGAATGTCAAAATTACCGAACTGCTGGAAACCCGGGGCCTAAACCGGGTGCCGGCAGAATCAGCACGTCCCGGTGAAATCGTGGCCGTAGCCGGTATTGAAAACATCATGATCGGCGATACACTGACCGATCCGGACAACCCAAAACCGCTGCCGCAGATCACCATTGAAGACCCATCCATTTCGATGACCATCGGCGTCAACACTTCGCCATTAGCCGGCAAGGTCAAAGGTGCAAAGGTAACCGCACGCCAAGTCAAAGACCGGTTGGATCGCGAACTCATCGGCAACGTTTCACTGCGTGTGCTGCCTACCGATCGTCCCGATACCTGGGAAATCCAGGGCCGAGGAGAACTGGCGTTGGCAGTGCTTGTTGAGCAAATGCGCCGTGAAGGCTTCGAGTTAACCGTTGGCAAACCCCAGGTCGTGATCCGGGAAATCGACGGTGTAGTACATGAGCCCATGGAAATTATGACCGTGGATATTCCCGAAGAGTATCTCGGTGGCGTGACCCAACTGATGGCCTCAAGAAAAGGCATCATGGAGAACATGGTCAATAACGGCACCGGCTGGGTACGAATTGATTTCAAAGTCCCGGCCCGTGGCTTGATTGGATTCCGCACACGTTTCCTGACTGAAACCCACGGTGCCGGTATTGCGTCGTCGTATGCTGCCGGATATGCGCCCTGGGCTGGAAACATCGTCTATCGCTCCAGTGGTTCAATCATTTCGGATCGTGCCGGTGCTGCCACCCCATATTCAATGATCAACCTACAAGAACGCGCAGCATTCTTCATTCAACCAGGTGCCGAAGTATATGAAGGTATGGTGCTGGGTGAAAACTCCCGTAACGAAGATATGGACGTCAACATTGTCCGCGAAAAGAAGCAGACCAACGTTCGGGCGGCATCGTCAGATAACTTCGAGGGGCTAACCCCACCGCGCACGCTGACCTTGGAAGAATCCTTAGAGTGGGTACGCGATGACGAATGTGTCGAAGTAACTCCGGAAGCTATCCGGATCCGTAAGGTTGTACTTGATGGAAACCAACGCGTTAAAATCGCACGAGCTCGAGCCCGCGCCCAAGCCCAGTAATCGCCTCAACCGCCTCGGCTGGTGGCTGCTGGCACTGGTGGTCGGGATAATAACCGGTGCCGTAGGTACCGTGATGCACCTGAACTCCTATTGGACAGGCAGCTTCGGGTTGCCCTGGGGTGTGATCTTGGCGTTGCTCATAGCGGCATTGGGCCAGTGGTGGACGGCGTTGGCAAGCGCCACCATGTTGGCCCCCGGTATTACTGGGATCGCCCAGTACACCACACTGGCGATCATGTCCGGGTTAGTGCCGGGCGAACAGTTTGGCGTGCCGATTAGCGCCCAAACGTGGGCCTTGGTTCCTCACCTGGTCATTGCTAGCCTGTTGTGGCACATCGGCGTCATCATACTCACTTTGGTTACCGTCACATCGACGAAGCGTCGGTTGCATCGAATGCAAGCCGTGGAATAACCATTAGACTGGGTAGACAACGAAGTGTGAAGGAGCCGCACCCAAAATGACCTACGTGATCGCCTTACCGTGTGTCGACCTGAAGGATAAGTCATGCATTGACGAGTGCCCGGTCGATTGTATTTATGAAGGCGAACGCATGCTGTACATCCACCCGGATGAGTGCGTTGACTGCGGGGCGTGCGAACCGGTCTGCCCCGTAGAAGCAATCTACTATGAAGACGACACTCCAGAAGAGTGGGCAGACTATTACGATGCGAATGTGGAATTCTTTGACGATATCGGCTCACCTGGGGGCGCAGCTAAACTCGGGTTGATCCCCAAGGACCATCCGATCGTTGCTGCACTGCCGCCCCAGGAGCACGACGTCTAATGCTTGACCTTCCCCAATATCCCTGGCGGTTGCTTGCGCCCTATAAGACGACGGCTAAGGCGCATGCCGATGGGGTCGTCGACTTATCAATCGGTGCGCCGGTGGATCCGACACCACAAGTCATCCAAACCGCGCTGCAACAGGCGACCGATTGGCCTGGCTACCCTGGTTCAGCCGGCACCGATCAACTACGCGGGGCAATCGCCCAGTGGTATCAGCGACGCCGTGGCGTAACCGGCCTGACCAAAGAGCATGTGGCGGCCACGGTGGGGTCCAAAGAATTTATCGCGTGGTTGCCACTGCTGCTGGGCTTAGGCCCCGAAGACGTCATTGTGTACCCGCGCACCGCCTACCCAACCTACGACATCGGCGCCAAAATTGTTGGGGCAACATCGGTTACCGCCGATTCCTTGGCAGAACTTGATGCAAGGACCCGCAGTAAAGTCAAACTTGTGTGGGTCAACTCGCCAGCCAACCCCACCGGTATCGTCCAAGATGCTGAAGCATTAGCCCACATCGTTGACGACGCGCGTCAACTGGGGGCTGTTGTCGCTTCGGATGAATGCTATGCCGAATTGGGTTGGGGGAGGTGGGAAGAACACCCCATCCCATCGGTATTGGACCAGCGCGTTACCGGTGATGATTTCAGCGGTCTATTGTCCGTGTACTCGCTATCAAAACAGTCCAATATGGCCGGGTATCGTGGCGCTTTTGTGGCAGGCGACCAAGAGTTAGTTGCGGCGTTAATTAACCTGCGGTCTCATACCGGCATGGTGGTTCCGGGCCCAATTCAAGCCGCCATGATTGCTGGACTGGCTGACGACGATCACGTCAAACAACAAAAAGCCCGCTATCGGAACCGTCGAACGCAATTGCTTAGCGCCATTGAAACCGCTGGGCTGGCTGTGGATTACTCAGAGGCCGGGCTTTACCTCTGGATTCGTGACCCCAACGTCACCCACCCCACTGCCCAAGACTCATGGGCACTAGTCGATAGATTTGCTCAAGCCGGCATCCTGGTTGGCCCCGGGGTGTTTTATTCAGCGACAGGCAACGGGTACATTAGGGCATCGCTTACGGCCACCGACGAGGCCGTCGCTAAAGCTGTGGCCAGATTGGCTGCGGGCATATAGTTACGGTATGTGGCCATAATGTTCCAACCGTTACCAAAGTTGGTAAATTTGTACGGCAGAGATAAACATTAGCGCCACCGATCATGTGGCCAACGTGCACAAACCACACCGCACAGACAAGAGGTAATACCATGACTGAAAAACACGACGGCAAGCTGACGTTAGGCGATACCAACGTAGACCTTCCACGTGTGGAGGCAACCGTCGGTAACGACGGTCTCAGCATCGGCACGGTACTGCGTGATACCGAAGCTGTTACCTATGATCCAGGCTTTATGAACACCGCCAACGCTCGTTCTGCCGTCACCTACATTGATGGGGAAGCAGGCATTCTGCGCTACCGTGGTTACCCGATCGAAGAGCTAGCCAAAAACTCCTCATTTTTAGAAGTTGCCTACCTGCTGATCTACGGCGAATTACCTACCGGCGACCAGCTCAACGAGTGGGATCTCAACGTCCGTGAGCACACCATGCTGCACGAAGACATCAAAGACTTTTTCAACGGATTCCCACGCAACGCCCACCCAATGGCTGTGCTGTCGTCTGCGGTCTCTGCGCTCTCTACCTTTTATGCGGACTCGTTGGACCCATTCGACGAGGAGCAGGTCCACATTTCTACAATCCGGCTGATGTCTAAAGTGCCGGTTCTTGCCGCATACGCATATAAAAAATCCATTGGTCAGCCCTTCCTTTACCCAGATAACTCGCTGAACCTGACCGAAAACTTTTTGCGCCTTACCTTCGGTGTCCCAACCGAACCATACGAAATCGACCAAGACATGGTAGACGCTCTCGACATGCTGCTGATTCTGCATGCCGATCACGAACAGAACTGCTCAACCTCCACTGTGCGTCTGGTTGGTTCTTCACATGCCAATATCTTTGGTTCCATCTCTGCGGGTATCAACGCCCTGTTTGGTCCGCTACACGGCGGCGCAAATGAGGCAGTGCTGAACATGCTGGATGAAATTCAAAAAGAAGGTCTTTCGCCAGAACGATTCATGGACAAGGTTAAAGACAAAGAATCCGGGATCCGCCTGATGGGCTTCGGACACCGGGTCTACAAAAACTACGACCCACGTGCCCGCATCGTGAAGTCAACCGCTGAAAAGATCCTCAATAAGCTCGGTGCTGGTGACGAACGCCTGGAGATCGCCATGCGCCTAGAAGAAAAGGCCCTCAACGACGACTACTTCGTTGAACGCAAGCTCTATCCCAATGTTGACTTCTATACCGGCCTGATCTATAGCGCGATGGGCTTCCCACCCCGCATGTTTACCCCGCTGTTTGCCCTCGGCCGCCTGCCTGGTTGGATCGCACAGTGGCGTGAAATGATTACCGATCAAGAAACCCGTATCGGTCGTCCACGCCAGGTCTACGTTGGTCAGGACCTGCGCCACTACCCGGGCCAGTAATTGTGAATGCCGCCAAACCCCCGCCCGGATGCGGGGGTTTGGTGTTGTCTAGCCACAAGACTCCGCCGAGATGTCCCCGGCCTGGACCATATTGGGCACGTAGTCTAACGACTCATCCCAGCGGTTCAACAATTCTTCTAGAGTGCCATCATCGGCTAACTGTTGTAATGCGACTACTGTGGCCTCACAGTGTTGTGGTGTGGTGCCAATCCAGTACTGATCGGTCAACGTCTGGGCATCATCGTCATCGGTGAGTTCTGACCACTTCAGCAGCTGATATGACTCGGGACGAGCCTTATCCGCGAGAATACCGGCAAGTTGCAGATCATCGGCAGCTACGGCATCATACCTTCCCGAGCGCATACCGGTTTCGCATTCTGAAGCTGTTCGCTGTGTGATGGTCTCTTCGGCGGGGATCTTGGCGCCATCGGCCGTTGACCCCTCCACTATGCACACGGCCGAATCGTCTAGATCTGCAAGAGATGTCACCACGGTGTCCGCCAAGGGTATCGAATCGTCACGTACAGCATCCTGTGAATCTTCTCGAACCAACAGAGCCGCTGTGACATCAACGTAAGGGCCCACCCAGACGACGTCGTCGTTGGGTTCTGCTGGTTGTAACTGACCTATCGCAAAATCCAAATCAGCCGATTTCAGGTCATCGGCTATAGCATCCGCCTTCACCGGTACCCAAGCAATTTCTCCGTCTGTAGACACGAGATCAAGTTCCTTAGCAACAGCCACCGCGACATCTACTTCCAGGCCCGAAACCTCATCGGCCGAGATGCCAGAGATTAATCCCGGTGATGGCAGGTTTACTCCGATGCGCAGAATCTGCTGGTTGTTCTCTCCAGATTCGTTGGGGTCCTGTCCGGGATACTGGCAGCTGGTCAACACACCGGCAGTAAGCAATATTAACGCTATCGCGACGAGTGCGCGAAACGAATGTCGGATATTTTTGGCCACGCTCAGACAATAGCACTGGCCACTAGTGTATGGCCGGGCTCAAAACGCTGGTTGATGGGTCGTTGTGGGATCCCACAAGCAAGGTTGCCTAGTTCGTGAGACAATAGACATATGGGCGATGCAATATTATTGATAGAAATTCTGGTACTTGGTGTTCTCGTCATCGGATTTTTAGCAATAGTCATAACTCGTGGTGACAAAGGCATGATCCAACCGCTGGCCGAACCACTGCCATCGTTGCCTCCCGTTGTCTTGCCTGAGGCAAAAGATGTTGTCGCCCAAGATATCAGCGAGATTCGCTTTGCTGTTGGCCTGCGTGGTTATCGAACCGACCAGGTCGATCAGGTGTTAGACCGCCTGACGGAAGCTGTAGAGCAACGCGACCAACTGATCGCAGACCTGCAGAAACAGGCCGAGCAGTATCAACAACACGGCACCGATTAGTCGTGTTGTGCAAACCGCTCGCGTCGCGGCGAAGACGCACAGAGAAAGGAACAGTAATGGCTGCTATGAAGCCCCGTACCGGTGATGGCCCAATGGAAGTAGTTCGTGAACAACGCAAACTTGTCATGCGTATTCCTACCGACGGCGGAGGCCGGCTCGTCGTTGAACTCAACGACGAAGAAGCACAAGAACTTCAAGCCGCGCTGTCCGGCGTGGTAACCGCCAGCTCATGACTGTGTTCAGGCGTTAGATTTTGATAGCGAGCAACAAACCGGTACCTGTCGGCACCAGCGTGGATGTTCGCCATCTCTTGGTGTTATCCCGCAACTCATTGCCAACATCTCGAAGCATAACCGTAGAGGCTTCCCGAATTGCCGGCTTGGGTACACGGTCCTGATCTAACGCATCGTGAATAACAAGCATGCCACCGGAGCGGAGCAATCGTGCCGCTTCGGTGACATGGTATTCCAACAACAAAGGGTCGGCATCAATAAATACCAGATCATAAGCAGCGGCGGACAGTTTAGGCAATACCGTCCGGCCACGACCAGCAATGAGCCGCGTGGTTGAGCTGGGATACCCTTCGGTTCCGAAAACCTCTCGAGCTGCACGTTGAGCTTCCGCATCCGGATCAAGCGTCGTCAACACGGCCCCTTCAGGTGCACCCCGCATCAGTGCTAAACCTGAAACACCCGCACCGGTACCTAATTCCACCATCGTTTGTGGCCGAGCTGCTGACGACAAAAAGGTCAGCAGTGAAGCAGTGCCTTCAGATACTGGGGTAATACCAAGCTCTGCAGATTTATCACGAGCTATCAGCAAGGTATCATCTTCAACTGGGCGTGCCTCAGCAAAGGCCCAACTAGCGTGCTTGCCGGTCTGTTGCGGGCTCAGTGCTTTCATATACCTGTCTACTCCCGTAGGTTGCTGTTGTGTGCGCTGCACCCCTCATTGTAGAGGTAGCAAGTGGTTATATCTTATTCATGCCGAATAATCACCAGTATTTCAGAATATTCTCAGGAACTTTTGCCACAATGGGGGCAGTTCCGTCTTGAACGAATCTCGTGAAGCGACTATGGAAGCAAGGACTTATTGAATGAGCAGAAGTTCGTCAGGCTTCTCTTTTCATCCACGCTCCAAGTTCGACGCGTACCTAGAAGGTCAACTGTCACCAGCTGCAGCCAGCCGTATGCGTGCACACTTGGCAGCGTGCACCCG
>DEPX01000149.1:22950-27915 GCA_002358975.1 Micrococcaceae bacterium UBA3381
CGCATTGCACAGCAGGACCAAACGCCCCACAATCAATACTTCGGGCACTATACACCACATGAGCCCCCGGTGATGAAACCCAGTGGGCTTCCTGGATGGAAATTTTTTACCTCCGTGAGCATTGTCGGGATAGTTGTTGTCGGTCTGTTTGCTAGTCTATGGGTGCTTGGAGGGGAGCAACGCTCTTTTGACTCGATCGATTCCAAGTCGCCAACATTAATTCCAGACGATATTGAGGTTGCACAGGCTGATCCACAGGAACTGATCCAACCTACACCCAGCGACGATTCCACGAAAATCCCCAACGATTTCGGCGCTTCAAAGGCCCAACTATCGTTTAGCAGTGCACCATTAGGTTTCGATGGTACCCCGGTACGATTAAACTCGCTTAGTGAGCTGCGTTCGGCTGGTTGGACCATTCCGAAATTTGAGTCCTTAGGGTTAGCGTTTGAATCGGCAGTTGTCGACGAAGTCGATGGGCAGGTCTATGTTGTATCGCTGTTCAACGGATCAGCCGATGACGCCGGCGATCAAACGGTGGTACGGGAATGTCGTGCCGAACAAGCTGATGGATCCGCTACGGCGTGTAACCGACTAGATTTTACAAATTCCGCGGCCACAGAAATTTCCTTGCCCGTGGCACAAAACGTGTGGCTTTACACTTATCCTGATGGGTCCTGGACGGCTTATATGGCTACGAGTAAATCTCAGTATCGGGTGGACTCTACATCGGATTCTGACTATGCCGGCGGCATCATGTCGACTCTGTATGTTGAAGAGGAATCCCGTCTAACAACTGGCAGCTCAGACCTGCGAGAAGGAATGAGTCAGCGTTTCGAACGCGGCGTCGAACGACTACTCGGCCAATAGCTTTCCGCAACATCTACCATCATAACTTTCGGGTAAGCTATAGCCAGTATGAACATCTTTGGTATTAACGGCGGCGAGCTGATAGTTCTTATCCTGCTCGCACTTTTGCTGTTGGGTCCAGATAAGATCCCACAATATCTTCGCACCTTACGCGACTGGATTCATAAAGCTCGGGTCTTTGCCGCAGGAGCCAAAGAACAGTTCAAAGAAGAAACCGGCACGGACTTTGATGAAGTCGATTGGCAAAAATATGATCCTCGCCAATATGATCCGCGCCGCGTCATCCGCGAAGCCCTCTCAGAACCCATCGAAGAATTTGAATCGTCGCTACACGAGGTAAAAGATACTCTCCATGACACTGCTGATACGACAGCAAACTCACCGGTAGAACGCCCGAAGCTGACACAAAATGAAATCATTTCCGCCGCCGTGCCCATTGACCAACTTGAACAGCAATCCCAACTACCGGACCCAGGTCGTCCCGAAATCGCGGCAGAACCTCCCCAACCAGCAACCACTCCGTTTGATGCCGAGGCTACCTAGGAGTCACGGGGAGTTTTCTGCCCGCCAGGCCACGGGGTGTGCCGGCCAGGCGTGTTACCACTTCATCTAAGGCACTGCCGGCAGCCGAAGTAGGGGACTGGACTACACACGGGGTGCCGTGTTCGCTGTCTGCTCGTAAGACCGGGTCGAGTGGGATTGACCCTAAAAGTGGTACCTGCTGATCTAACACATGGCTGAGCCGGGTGCTAACAGCCTCGCCACCTCCAGAGCCGAATACCTCGATCATTGTGCCATCTGGTAACTGCATGGGCCCCATGTTTTCAATTACTCCAGCAACGGGTTGCTCGGTTTGTGTTGATAATTGGCCAGCCCGGGCGGCTACCTGTGCAGCCGTATGTTCCGGCGTGGTAACCACCAGCAGTTCAGCATTGGGTAACAGCTGTGCTGTAGAAATGGCGATGTCTCCGGTGCCCGGAGGCAAATCAATGAGCAGCATATCCAAATCGCCCCAATATACTTCGGTCACGAATTGTTCTAATGCACGATGCAACATTGGACCGCGCCATGCCACAGGCTGGTCAGTATCAAGAAACATACCAATCGACATCACTTTTACCTCGTGAGCAATTGGCGGCAAGATCATATCCTGGACTTTTGTTGGTTTGGCAGTGATGCCTAACAGCCCTGGGATAGAAAAACCGTGAATATCAGCGTCAATGAGCCCAACGGATAGACCACGGGCAGCAAGTCCCACGGCCAAATTGGCGGTAATGGTTGATTTTCCAACACCACCCTTTCCAGAGGCGACCGCGAAAATTTTTGTCAACGAGCCTTTACCAAAGGGATTGCGTGGCCGGGACGCGGTGAGGTTATCTTGTAACGCTACTCGTTGTTCAGGGCTCATCGTCGTCAGCTGCACATGTACGGAACCTTCAGCTAATCCTTCTAATGCACTAGCCACGTCCTTATGAATAGTGTCCTGCATAGGGCACCCGGAAATAGTTAGACGAATGGTAACCGAGATACCAGCCTGGTTGAGGTCTACTGATGCAACCATCCCTAACGCAGTGATGGGTTGGCGGATTTCCGGATCGATGACTTTGGCTAGTGCCTGCCAGGCTGCGATCTGCTGTGGTGTTTCTGGGACGATATCTGGTGCCAGCACACCACCAGGATGAAGGTCGGTAGTCATAAGGCTTGGGGTTCTCCTTGCTCACAGCGCAAAGTGGGCTGGGTGGTGGAAAGTCTGTGCGACAGGGTAGAAAATGGGGACATGAGTATGTTTGGTCCTGGAGCACAAATTGGGTCCTCGCTGCCACAAGGGCAGCTGATTGGCAACTACCGTTCATATGAAACCGCAATGGCTGCGGTGGATAAAGCGGTTGATGCCGGTGTTGACCCACGTTTTCTTTCTATCGTAGGACGGGATTTACGGTCGGTCTATCGATTGCGTCACCGGCCAAGTTATGCAGCCGTCGCAGGACGGGGTGCGCTCCAGGGCGCCTTTTTTGGGGCCTTTATCGGTCTTCTGATCTCGATGATGTCCGGCAATCAAGACATGGTGATGACATTGGGCTCGACCGTGGCGATGGGTGCAGTCATTTGGGTACTGTTTGGTGTAGTCGGTGAGGTCATGCGCCGTAAACAGCTTAAATATATGGTGATCCCGACGACCTCTGCCGTTAGCTTTGACCTGGTAGCCGACAATGCCGTCGCTGACCAAGTCACCTCAGCATTGGGCCCCCAGCCCATGGGTCAACAGCAAAGCTCGGTTCCGGCCAATGTACCTTCCGAAGAGCCGGAAGAATCGGACGTATCTGAGCCGTCGCACGGAGGTATCCCAGACCTGCCAGATGGTCGACCACAGTTTGGGGTACGTATTGACCAGCAACCAGGTCAGGACTCCGACGACGACTCCGACGACAACTCACAGCAGCGCTAGCCCTGCCACAGCTCAGCCATCCAGGACTCGATTTCCTCGACGGTGCGTGGCAGGTGAGCTGAAAGCGATTCAGCGCCATGATCGGTCACGACGATATCGTCTTCGATGCGTACCCCGATACCACGGAATTCTTCCGGCACCGCTAGATCTTCGTCTTTGAAATACAACCCTGGTTCAATGGTGAACACCATACCCGGGCGTAATGGCGCGTCCAGGTACATTTCCCGACGGGCTTGAGCACAGTCGTGAACATCCAAACCGAGATGATGCGAGGTCCCGTGGGGCATCCAGCGCCGATGATGCTGACCTTCGGCGGAGAGCGCTTCATCAACAGAAACCGGCAGCACACCCCAGTCAGCTAGGTGGCGTGCCAACACTTCCATGGCAGTGTCATGAATATCACGGAACAACACTCCGGGCTTTGCAACCTTAAGTGCTGTATCAGCGGCTTCGAGCACTGCATTATAAATTTTGGCTTGTACTTCACTAAAACGCCCATTGACCGGCAGCGTACGGGTAATATCGGCGGTATATAGCGAGTCTGCTTCCACACCTGCATCAACCAACAACAGTTGGCCGTCTTTCACCGGCCCCGTATTACGAATCCAGTGCAGCACGGTGGCATTATTGCCAGATGCCGCAATGGTGTCATACCCCAGATCGTTGCCTTCCAACCGGGCACGGGAGAAGAAGGCAGTTTCGATGACCCGTTCACCGCGGGTATGTTGTGTTGCTGCAGGGATGTTGCGCACGATATCTTCGAAACCACGGATGGTGGATTCTACCGAGCCACGTAACTCATGAAGTTCGTGGTCGTCTTTGATGAGACGCATTTCCGATAAGAACTCAGCCAGTTCAGCATCTAGGGCATCTGAATGCTCCAGATCGACACCGGTATTGATACGAGAAGTATCAACTAAGGCATCCATATTGAGGTCGGTATTGCGAACCAGTCGGATGCGTGTGCCACCGATTTCAACGACTCCGGCATCTACTGTGACGGCATATTCCAAATCGTCTAGCGTTTGGGTCTCTAGACCAGTTCGTTGCTGAAGTTCCTTGAGCGTTGGCACAGGACCAACCCAGAACTCCCCGGTTTTAGTGTTGGAATAAAATTCTTCGGAATCCCGTCCAGCTAAGGGTCGGAAGAATAAGGTGGCTTCGTGGTTGCTGCCATTATCTCCGGTACCTTCGTCAACCGGTTGCATTACCAGTACGGCCTCAGGTTCGTGATCGACTCCTAGCCCGGTCAGGTGGGCAAAAGCAGAGTGGGGACGGAAGCGATAGTCAGTATCATTGGATCGAACCTTTGGTGCACCGGCCGGTATGACTAGGCGATCAGTAGGGAACTGGCGCGACAGCGCCGCCCGTCGTTGTGCTGCATAGGATGCTGATGCATCCGGCTGAAAATCGATTTGCTGGGGTTGTTGCCAATTTGAGCCCATAAATTCTTTGAAGGCATCCGATGAAGGCCGATGGGAGCGATTTTCCACGCGGTCTTCTAATGGTTGATCGGGGGCAGAGTTATGTACGGCATCAGATGGTTGAGTCATACTGCCATCTTCCCACGATTGATATCAGAGTCGATATGTACGACTAAAATTCGCGACAAGCTTGCGATCCCGCCGAAGCACATCCGTTATAGGCTA
>DEPX01000149.1:27933-32994 GCA_002358975.1 Micrococcaceae bacterium UBA3381
CTAGCTAACCTGCCACAATGCCAAACCGGCTAGTAGACTAGGATCTTATGGCCTTCGACATGCACACTCACTCGTATTTTTCGGATGGCACAACTTCGCCAGCGGAAGTCATTGAAGCCGCAGCACAGTCAGGGCTATCCGGTGTGGCTTTAACCGACCATGATACAACTGCCGGATGGGATCCGGCCGAAGAGGCTGCAGCCCAGCACGGTATTGCACTGGTTCGCGGTATGGAGCTGTCGACGGTTTCGGAAGACGGGGTGGCCGTACATGTACTGTCCTATCTGCACGACCCTACAAATATTGAGTTGCTAGCCGAAATTGCCAAATCGCGTAATGCCAGATATAAGCGGGCCAAGCAGATGGCCGCGCTGCTTGCCGAAGATTTCCCAATCACATGGGAACTGGTGAAGCAACAAACGAGTGCCGAATCTACCATTGGGCGCCCTCATCTTGCTGATGCTCTGGTACAGGTCGGTGCAGTACCCAACCGGTCAGCGGCCTTTGACACTATTTTGCGGGGCGGGTCAAAATATTATGTGCCCCATTATGCACCGGATCCCATTGCCGGCGTTGAGCTCATCCGTGCTGCCGGGGGAGTGCCGATCTTTGCTCACCCCAAGGCCAAACTTCGGGGGCGAATGGTCAAAGACCAGTTGTTTTACGACATGCTCGACGCTGGGCTGGCCGGGGTTGAGGTCTACCATCGGGATAACAGCGGTAGCGGCAAGCAATGGCTTTTAGAGTTTGCCCAACAACATGATTTACTGGTGACCGGTTCATCCGATTATCACGGTGCCGGGAAACCAAATAGGCTGGGTGAACACACCACACCAAGGGCCTCAGTGGAGGCTATTGCACGTCAATCAACATCGGGCTTCAACGTTTTATGGAACGGCAACTAGTAGGTCAGTAATTCTGTCCCGGGTAAGCGTTTGGACATTGTATCGATGGCTTGGGGATTTTGGTCGATCAAGACGAATCGTCGATCCAATTGTCGGGCGGCAGCACCCAGTGTGCCTGAGCCGGCAAAAAAATCCATGACCCAGTCACCAGGTCGTGAAGAAGCCGCAACCATGCGCCGGACTAACCCTACGGGTTTCTGGGTCGGGTAACCGGTCTTTTCTTTGCCGGTGGGTGAAACGATAGTGTGCCACCATACATCAGTTGGCAGTTTTCCACGTTCCCGTTTTTCTTTGGTAACCAGTCCCGGGGCCATATAGGGTTCCCGGTCCACCTCTGTTGAGTCAAACCAGTACTTTTTTGGGTCTTTGACGTAAACCAAAATGGTGTCGTGCTTAGAGGGCCAACGGCTGCGGGCGCGCCCACCGTAGTCATAGGCCCAAATTATTTCATTCAAAAAGTGGTCTCGTCCAAAGATCATGTCTAGCATGACTTTGGCATAGTGTACTTCCCGGTAATCCAAGTGCAGATAAAGTGTGCCGTCTTGAGCCAGTACACGCCAGGCCTGTTCAAGCCGAGGCTCTAAGAAATCCCAATAATCAATAAACGCATCGTCATAGGATGCCAATGCTCCGCGCAACGTTTCATAGGAATGCCCACCAAAACCGATACGGTCACCTTCGCCAGTGGCTACGCGCACCGTTTTCAGCGATGCACGTGCCTGTGTGCGTCCGGTGTTGAAGGGTGGATCAACGTAGATCATAGTAACGGAATCATTTGGGATCGCCGCGAGCATCTCCAGGTTATCGGCATGAACGATCTTATCCGCACCAGAAAATAGCGATGTCATCTATGCGTCGTTCGATTCCCCAGCAGTATTGCGCTGTACAACTTGACCGTTTTGTCGGCGTGTACGGGTGCGTTGCCGACGTTTGCCGGTCTTGGGCTGTTGGGAGCCTCCACGGCCACCGCGTCCACGAGGCTTGCGTCCACCGCGTTGACCGCCGCCACGACCACCACGTTGACGATCCGGGCCACCAAGACGTTCGGCTTTTTCGGCGTCGAGCCCTTCGCGGGTTCGCTGCGATTTCGGCAGCCGACCCTTGGCATCTTCGGGAATGTCCAGGTCTGCATACAGGTGTGGGGACGCCGAATAAGTTTCAACTGGCTCGACTTGGTGGATTCCTAGTGCCTGGGCGATAAGTTTCCACCGTGGCACATCTTCCCAATCGACCAGGGTGACAGCTATACCCTTATGTCCAGCACGTCCTGTCCGACCGACTCGGTGCAGATAAGTCTTTTCATCTTCAGGGGCTTGGAAATTGAACACGTGGGTGACGTTTTCCACGTCAATGCCGCGAGCGGCAACATCGGTTGCCACAAGTACATCGATCTTGCCATTGCGAAACGCGCGCAGGGCCTGTTCACGAGCCCCTTGTCCTAGATCGCCGTGTAGCGCACCAGCCGCATAGCCGCGGCGTTGTAGCTCATCGGCTACCCGTGCAGCGGTGCGCTTGGTACGGGTAAAGATAATCGTCAAACCGCGGTCACGAGCCTGCAGCGCACGGGCCAACAGTTCATCTTTATCCATATGGTGCGCTCGGTAGACCAACTGACGAATGTCGCGTTTAATGACAGAGTCATCTTCCGGGTCCGCGGCGCTAATGTGCGTTGGGTGAACCATATACCGGCGCGCCATGTTGATGACTGCTCCGGGCATGGTTGCTGAGAACAACATGGTCTGACGTTGTTCGGGTAGTGCTTGTAACAAGGTTTCAACGTCGGGCAGAAACCCGAGGTCCAGCATTTCGTCAGCCTCATCAAGCACCACGGTTTTGATCTGTTGCAGGTTGAGGTGGCGTTGCTTCATCAGGTCGATTAGACGTCCCGGTGTGCCTACGACAATCTCAACGCCCTTTTTCAAGTCGCGGATTTGGGGTTCGTAGGCTCGACCACCATAGATGGCTCCGATGCGTGCTGATAGCTTTGTGGCAGCAGCTTCTAAATCTTTGCAGACTTGGACGGCCAGTTCACGTGTTGGAGTCACAATAAGGGCTTGTGGGGCGCCCGGCACAGGTAGGTCGTTGAAACCTTGGTCGTTTGGTCCAATAACGTGTTCAAGTGCCGGTAAGCCAAATCCCAGGGTTTTGCCAGTACCGGTCTTGGCTTGTCCGATGATGTCTTGGCGTTCAAGTGCAATGGGCAGCGTCATGGCCTGAATAGGAAACGGCGCCTCAAAGCCTTGTTCAGTAAGTGCCTCAACGATGGCGGACTGCAAGCCAAAGTCGGCGAATGTTTTAGTGGGGGGTGTTGTCACTATCGAGTAATTCCTTTAGATCGAGTTTCAGCACGGCAACGTGCTGGCGGAGCCGATCGTGGATTAGTCAGAAAGTAACAGCTACGCATTCACGTACGACCGGTCATCCGGGGTGCAAATCATGAGATCCAAACATGTGGACCACTATCCAAGTCTACCTGGTATGCGGGATTGTTAGTTAGCCGGCGACAAAGCCCACGCGACGTGCGCTTGCGTCACCTAGTTCAACAAAACCTAGGACTCCGGCTGGCACGATAATGCTGCCACCTTTATTATCGGTAAGTTCCAGGTTGGTGTTGTTTTCGATGGCGTCGCGGACTTTTGCGGTGACGTCGTCTTTGCTCATATCGGTTTCGAAGTTGATTTCTCGGGCGACATGTTGGATGCCAATACGAATTTCCACGATCCTAGTCCTCCTAGTAAAACAATGAATGATTTCGTTCCACCATGTAGCTTAGAACAGATTGGCTGGTGGTTGGTTCACCAGTGGCATCACTACGCTGATGGATTATTGGATAAGTCAAAACCTAAGGCCCCGTGGGCGACGAATCGGTAGGTGGTTTCAACGGCTGTGTCGAAGGGGATTTGTTCGCGTGCTGCCACACCGTCACGGTACTCTTCGGCCCAACGGCAGGCTAAATACAAAACTGTTGAAGCAATGCCACTGGTAATAAAACGGGAAGTGGCAGGATCCAGATTAGAGTTCTCCAGCACATACGGTGAAATAAATTCCACTAACTCATTGAGGAATTCGTCCATCCGGTGCTGGCGCTCGGCTGGATTGTCCATTGATGAATCCAACATCAACCGATAATGGCCGCCTGGCTCGGAAGTGAATTCAAAAACACCGTAGACGGCTTGATAGGCGGTTTGTTCATCGGCATTTGCTGCGGTGGGGTCGATTGACCGCATTCGGGTAGTAATCACATTGCGTAGGATTTGGAGCTGATGGTCCAATAACGTGAAATACAGGTCGCGTTTATTGTCAAAGTGTTGATAAAGCACCGGTTTAGAAATTGCAGCCTGTCGTGCAATCGCATCCATGGTGGTCTGTGCGAAACCGTGATGAGCGAACACATCTAGGGCCACACTGATGAGTTGTGCGCGGCGTTGGTCTCGTGGCATTCGGGCGGCCGGCGTTATTGGTGTCGACATTCAGCGGTCCAATCTGTGCTGCTCGTCGCCGGTTGCCATGTACTTGGATTCAAGCGCTGCGACGGTTAGTGCTGTCGAGTTGCTCAGGATGTGCTGGTGAGGGGGTCGATCTACTATCGTGTTGAGCGTTTGGTGTGACCTCGAGCCCAAAAATAGTTTGCAGAGCGGCTTCGTACTCTTGTAAATTGCCTTCGGCAGCGGCTTGACGAGCACGTACGGTTGGTTCGTGCAGAATCTGACGAACCATGCGGCGCATGGCCAGTTGGACTTCTTCGGCAGCGGCGGTGCAACCGTGACGATCACGAACCCGTTGCATTTCTTCTTCTAACACCGACATGGTGTGGCCACGCAAGGTAACTATGGCATCAGTGGCGGTACGTTCTCTCTTATCGGTCAGGTAGTCATCAACGGCTGCATCGACGAGTTGTTGTGCTTGGGCGATGGAGGCCTGCTGCTCGTTGGGAGCGGCCATTTTGACCGATTCCAGGGTGACCAGATCAACGGCTGGCAAATCGCCGATGGCCGGATCAAAGTCATGTGTGAGGGCTAGGTCAAGCACCGTCAGCCGGTGAGAAACATTTTCGCGCAACTGCGCTAACTGTGCTGCGCTCAGGGTGCGTTCGCCACCAGAAACGCCGATGAGGACATCAGCTTCTGCGAAGGCCCCTTCGACATCGGCACCACCA
>DEPX01000017.1 GCA_002358975.1 Micrococcaceae bacterium UBA3381
GTCATGTCACGAAAGTTACTCACCTTGTCAGCTGTAGCCGCAGCCACAGCACTTGCCTTGACCGCTTGCGGCGATGCAGACTCAGCCGATGCTGGTGACAACGCCGGAGCATCCGGTGATGCAGGTGTTTGCGCCGAATTCGAACCGCTGCGTTTCTCAGACACCGGCGTTGAAGGGCTAGAAACCCTGGTCTTAGAATTCGAAGATTTCCGTGTTGCTCTCGAGGAAACAACCGGTCTGGACGTCGAGTTTGAACCCATGGCTTCCCGCACAGCTGCTGCGACCGCCCTAGAGTACGACGACCTGGATGTCCTGCTCACAGGCCCTGCCGAATACGTGGTGCTCAAAGAAGAAGCCGACGCCATTCCCCTATGTGTCAGGGTTGAACGGTACCAGTAACTCATAGCAAGTCAGCCAGTTCATATAGGGCGAGAATCAGGAATCCAAAGAAAATGTCGAATGTTGTTGTCGCCGATGTAGACCACAATGGAGTCATGACTAGATCTGGACCCCGTGCCGGTGGGCCAACACCTCGCAGGTCGTTCACCCCAGCACAGAAGCTTGAATTCTTAGCCGAATACGAAGACGCTTGCACTCGTCAGCAAGGTGGCGCTTTCCTGTGGGAGCAGGGCTTGTATTCCTCGCAGATGACCGAATGGCGCAAGTTGCGTGATGCCGGGGTTTTAGACGGCAAAAAGCCTGGCGAAACGATTGGCAAACTGTCGAAAGAGCAAGCTGAGATCGCACGGTTGCGTCGCCAGTTAGAGGTGAGCGAGGGCCGGTTAAAGCAGACCGAGGCTGCCCTTGATGTGCTGGGAAAATTACACGGGGTATTGAAGAGTCTGTCCGACAACACCACGGGCGATCCCAAGCCCAAGAAGCGATGATGGGCGCCTATGACCAGTTACGTGACTTGCAGGTGCCTTCCCGCAAGGCCGCAGCACTGGTAGGCGTGTCACGCACCACGGTGTACCGCAAACCCGCACCAGTCACCCAGCACGTTGCGCAGCCGCCGCCCAATAAGCTCAGCGACGCTGAACGGGACCAGCTTTTGGAGGTATTGAACTCACCACAGTTCGTTGATATGGCACCGTTACAGGTCTTTACCAAACTCTTAGATGAAGGCCTCTATTTCGGTTCGGTCTCCACGTTCTATCGGGTGCTCGCTGATAACCGGCAGGTCAAAGAACGCCGTCGGTTGGCGACCCATCCACCACGTGCCATCCCCGAGCTGGTCGCTACCGCACCGAATGAGGTGCTGACGTGTTATGCCGAGGTTATGGTTATGCCGACATTGGTGTCAGATGCCTGCGTTGGTGCGGAAGTCGGGGTTAGAGTCTCGGCATAATCAGTGATTCGTGTTCGACTTGTTTCCATCCATGAGGAGAAGGAAACAAGGAGGCATGACCATGGTGGTTATTGGAAAATCGACGCGGGTGCAGGTGGTTGGTCCGCTGGAAAACTGTGTTGCAGGGTTTGAAACTGAACTGAGCAGGCTGGGATTCGCGCCGACCTCGGCCACAATTCAGATGGGTCTGATGGCTCATCTGAGTCGTTGGTTGCAAGCTCATCAGCTGGTGGTCGCGGATCTGACGGTTGAGCATGTCGAAGCGTTTTTGCGTGAGCGACGCAGTTCGTATACCGCATTAGTTTCTCACCGGGCCCTGCGACCCCTCCTGAATTGGCTGGCCGCAGTCGGGATGATCACCCCGCAGACAGCAGCACCCCGCCAAGTCCAGGACCCTGCCGTGTTAGTCCGTTTTGAACAGTACTTGCGGCAGGAGCGGCGGCTCAAAGAGATTTCCGTGCAAGCACAAGTCTCACGGGTGCGGCGATTCCTGGCGGGCTACACCCCGCCGGCTGGTGTGGGTGCTTTGCGTGCCTGTGATGTCACCCAGGCGTTGTTAGACGAAGGTGTCGACCGGAAACCGGTTTCAGTGAAGAAATTTGGTTATGTCTTGCGGTCGTTTCTGCGGTTTTGTTTGGTGGTTGGTGAATTGGACCATGACCTGACGGGTGCCACACTGGTGGTGCGATTGCCGCAACCTTCAGCACTACCCATCGGCGTCAGTCCCCAGACGATTCAGCATCTTTTGGACGCCTGCGACCAAAACAGTATGGCCGGCAAACGTGATTACGCGGTGCTACTGCTGCTAGCACGGTTGGGGCTACGGGCCGGTGAAGTTGCTGGGCTCGCACTGGAAGATATCGACTGGCATCACGGTGAAGTCCTCATTCGTGGCAAAGGTGCCAAAGACGAACGACTGCCCTTACCCGCTGAGATCGGTGAGGCCGTGGTGGTCTATCTTCAGGCACGTCCGGTGGTACCAGGACTGCGGGAAGTGTTCTGCACGGTCAAAGCACCATCACGCAAGCTCAGTTCTCCTGCAGTGTGGGCGATCGTGACCCGTGGATGCCAACGTGCTGGGGTGCCACGATTTGGTCCGCACCGATTACGCCACTCGCTGGCTGAGGCCATGACCAGTGCCCAGGTGCCGTTAGCCGCGATTGCCCAGGTGCTGCGCCATGACGATCCGGAAACCACCGCAAACTATGCTCGGGTTGATGTCACTCGGTTACGGACCTTGGCCCAGCCTTGGCCGACACAAGGGGAACTGTCATGATCCCATGGAAAAAGTATGTGAACGACTACTTGCGCTTACGCCGCCAACTCGGGGCGACTCTGGCATGGGACGAGCACCTTTTGGGCCAGTACACAACGCATCTGGAGGCTGTTGGGTTGTCAAACATCACCACAACCAGTGCTGTTGAATGGGCGGAAACCGGACCCACTCATGCCGATAACCCAACCGCGCGTGCAGCTAGACGACTTCGGGTCGTGCGTGGGTTTGCCACCTATATGCACGCCCACAACCCTGGTCACGAAATCCCACCCACCGGGATCTTTGCTGAATCGGTACACCGTGCGGCACCACACATCTACACCGACACCGAAATATCGGCACTGATTGATGCGGCAGGGCAACTACCCCACGGGATCCGGGCCCAGACGTATCCCACACTGTTCGGGCTGCTTGCTGCCACCGGCCTCAGAGCCGGTGAAGCGCTGGGGTTGGACCGTGAGGATGTTGATTTTAGCGCTGGAACAGTCGTCGTTTCAAATGGCAAGGGCCGCTACCCACGGTTGGTGCCGCTGCATCCAAGCGCCACCACAGCCTTAGCCCAGTACGCTGGCTGGCGTGATGGTCATGAGCAACGAAACCACCCAGGTCATGCACCATTTTTTATTCAACGCAATGGTGACCGGTTGTCATACGCTAACGCTAGAAAAGCCTTCACCCAGGCAGCCGCTGCAGCCGGGATCCACACCCACAGGCTCCACCCCAGGATGCATGATCTGCGCCACGCATTTGCCGTCAACACGTTACTAGGGTGGTATCGAGATGGGGCTGATGTTGCAGCCATGATGCCAGCTTTATCGACGTATCTGGGTCATAGCAATCCAACGAACACGTATTGGTATCTCAGTGCAGTGCCCGAGCTGTTGGCCTACGCCGCTGCACGATTAGCCGATGTTGATGACCGCAGGCAGGTGGGTTCATGACATCTTTTGCCCCGCTCCTGCAAGCCTTTTTCACACAACGGTTGATGACCCAAAGCCAGGCAAGCCCAAACACCATTGACGCCTACCGTGACACCTTCAGACTGTTGTTAACCTACGTACAGGATCAGACAGGAAAATCCCCGGACGCATTGGAGATTCATGACCTGGATGCCAGCACAGTCACCGGGTTCCTGAGCTATCTGGAAACAGTTCGAGGAAACAGTGTTCGCACGCGCAATGCCCGCCTTGCAGCTATTCATTCACTGTTCTCCTACGCTGGGCTGCGCCACCCGGAACACGCAGCAGTCATTCAACGCGTCTTAGCGATCCCCACAGCTCGGATCCAACGCAATATGATCTCCTGGCTCCAACACGACGAGGCCGAAGCACTGCTGGGGGCTTGCGACCAGCAGACCAGAACGGGCCGACGCGATCATGCGATGTTCGTTTTAGCCATCCAAACAGGATTACGGATCAGCGAATTGATCGGGTTAAATATCGCAGACATCCATTTCGGCACCGGACCGCACGTTCATTGCCTGGGCAAAGGGCGAAAAGAACGTCGCACCCCCTTACTACCAGACGTGCTGGCCATTTTGCAGGCCTGGATCGCAGAACACGGCGGCCCAGACGAGGCACCATTGTTTACCACCAGTACCGGCCGCAGACTCAGCCGAGACGCCATCGAACAACGATTACGCGTCACCGTGGCCAAGGCAGTCCATTCCTGTTCAAGCCTAAAAACCAAGAAAATAACGGCCCATACGCTGCGACATACCTCGGCAATGAAACTGCTTCAAGCCGGAGTTGACACCACGGTCATCGCCCTGTGGCTAGGTCACGAACAAATTTCTACCACCAACATATACATCCACGCCGATATGACCCTGAAACAAAACGCAATCGCAAAAGTATCGCCAACCCAGACAGCAGCTCAAAGTCGTTACCAACCCACAGACATCGTTATGGCATTCCTGGAGGCTCTATGATTATGCCGAGACTCTAACCC
>DEPX01000029.1:0-2956 GCA_002358975.1 Micrococcaceae bacterium UBA3381
AGTGTTGTAATGATGCGCGCGGCACCGGTGGCTGTATCGATGAGGAAGGTGCCAGCGAATCCGGTCTGTGGGGCATCGGTGATCGCCCACGCTGCGACTACCAGGGCACCAAGCAGTATAAGCGCTGTTATCCCGCGGGCTATCCACTGTTTATATCTGGGCAAAAATGATCCGGCCAGTAGGACTATGAGTCCCCCGGCGAAGGTTATGATCTCGGGTAATAACAGGCCAGGTTGCATTTCACCTTGCATCGGTTAACCTCCGACCAGCTCGACCAGGGCGATTGATGCCGGTTCAATAACGCTCAGCAGGGTTTGGGGTATCACGCCAATGAGCAGCGAAAGCAACAGCAATATGCTCACCGGCGACAGTTGCGGGCCGGTAATTTCGGTGAACTCGCGGGACAGGCCCCGGGTGGGCCCGGTAAAGACGCGTTGTATAGCCCGTAGAAAGAGCGCAGCGGTGATCAAGATTCCGGGTAGGGCAAGTGCGGTAACCGGGGCAACAGCAATACTGCCGGCGAAGATCTGAAATTCTGCGATGAATCCGGACAACCCGGGAATGCCTAAGGACGCGAAGGCTGCTATCCCAAAAACCGTTGCATAGCGTGGCGCGGTGGCCGCTAACCCACCGTAAGCGCTCATCTGATAGCTTCCCGTTTGGGCGTGCATTACGCCGGTAAGCAAGAATAGCGCAGCGGTGATCAGGCCGTGGCTGACCATTTGCACCGTGGCTCCAGTGACCGCTACCGAGGTGGCATCGGCGGTGCTTCGGGTGGCAAGGCCCACCGCACCGAATGCCATAATAATGTAGCCCATGTGGTTGACCGAGGTGTAGGCGATCATGCGTTTCAGATCGGTTTGGGCCAATGCCACAAGCGCCCCATAGAGCACCGAGACAAGCCCCAGAACGAGTATCCCCCAGGCCCAGCTCCGCCATGTATCGGGCAGAATTGGCATAGCAATACGCACGAACCCATAGGTGCCCATTTTGAGTAACACCCCGGCGAGTACGGCCGACCCGGTGGCTGGTGCATCAGTATGGGCCGGCGGCAACCAGGTATGAAACGGTATTGTCGGAGTTTTGACGGCCAGCCCCACCACAAGGGCCGCCAGTATCAGGCTGCCGGCTACCGAATTTCCTTGCACCGGTGAGGCTGCCACCAGTTCGATAATGTCGAAAGTGTGTGGTTCTGCGGTTACGTATAGACCAATGAAACCTAATAACAGTGCAAGTGACCCCAAGAAGGTATAGAGAAAAAACTTTCGGGCCGAATGAACCGCGTTGTGATGGCCCCAGATGGCAATAACAAAGTACATCCCAACGATGGACAAGTCGAAGAAGACGAAAAACAAAATGAGGTCTGCAGCCACAAATAATCCGAGGCTGACACACTGTAAAAACAAAAATAATGCTGCCTGTTGGCGGGGCCGTCGATGGTCGCGGAGGGAAAATATTGCACAGGCAAGAAAAATGACGACGGTCATGGCCACCAGCGGCAGCGATATCCCATCGACACCGATGTGGTAGCTGGTGTTAATCCCCGGCATCCAGGAAACTTGTTCCTCAAAAGCTAGCCCATTGGGTTTAGGGGTCTCATAGTTGAGCCATAGCATCCCGACAAGAATGAGCTCCACAGCGCTGACCGCCACACCCATCCATCGGCTGGCTGACCAACCGATGGCCGGCACAGCCACGATGATGGCCGCGGCAATCAGTGGTAAGAAAACGATCAGGCTGAGCATACTTACCACATCCAAACATAGATGGCCCATGCGCAAACACTGATGGCAAGCGCCGTCACGACTTGGATAAAGTATTGGTGAATTGCACCGGTTTGCGGTTTTCGGGCCAGCTGCCCAAGCCGGCGAACCTGACCGGTAAGGGCGTTTACCGCGCCGTCTACAATGCTGTCGTCTCCGCGAGCGACCGTCTGTGCGATCCTGCGCGATTGTGTGGCCGAAGCATGAACCGCCCTGTCCAGGAGGTGATCATCAAACCACGCCAGACCATTGGCGATGGCCAATGTTGGACGAACGACGACGGCGTGGGCGGCAGGTTCTAGTCCCAACCATGCGCGGGCCCACCGCGGTTCAGGAACGCGGATGAGTAGCATCAGCAACACTACCGCTGTTGCAATCACAGCAGAGACCACCAACTCGATGGGTGCGGAAGAGCCGTACCCGCCCATCGCGTCAGTAAGCTGACCACTAATCGGTGGCAGGGCCAAGATACCAAGTGTTACCGCACCGGCTGCTAAAACAATCAGCGACAGCTGTTCAATTGCGGTAACCGTTCCGGTTGGCTTCGGTGCTGTGACAGGACGGCCCCATATGAGCCATACAACTTTGCCGGCATATGCCGCCGAGAGAATGGCTGCCATCATGCCACCCACATACCACCACACCGAGGTTTCTAGCGCGGCAGTCAGTACTGCATCTTTGGTGGCCCATAGTGCAAGTGGGGCGATGCCGGCCAAGGAGAGTAACGCCATGGTTGCGGTGACGCCCACGAGCCGTAACCGATGAGCCGCACCTTGCAGGTTGCTCAGTTTCTCGGTTTCCAGGACCATCAACCATATGCCGGCCACCAAAAACAACAGCGCTTTGACTGCTGCGTGGGCAACAAGATGTGCTGCTCCGGCGCTGACGGCGCCCAGACCGGCCGCGAAGATCACCAATCCGAGTTGTGCCACGGTGGAAGCCGCCAATAGTTGTTTGAGTTCGCGTTGACCCAATGCCACGATACTTAATAGTAGGGCACTGAGTAGGCCGAATCCGGCGGTGGTTGGTCCTGCCCAAGTTGTCGATGCCAGTAGTGGTTGCATCCGTAGGAGCAGGTAGCCGCCCATCGCGACCATTGCGGCTGAGTGCAGTAGTGCGCTGACGGGGCTGGGGCCTTGCATTGCTCCTGACAGCCAGAAGGAAAAGGGCAGTTGTGCGGCTTTGCCTAAAGC
>DEPX01000029.1:3056-6417 GCA_002358975.1 Micrococcaceae bacterium UBA3381
AGTGCAGCACCAGCGGCAAGATACAGCCCCAGATCTGCGGTACGGGTGGTAATAAACGCTGTGTGTCCCGCCGATACCCGATTGGAGTCATGCCACCAAAACCCGATGAGCAGATAGGATGTGGCTCCCATGATTTCCCAAGCGAATAACAGCGCCGGAAGGCTAGCGGCCGTCGCGGTGAGTAGTGCACCGGAGGCGAAGAGTAGCATCAGCCCGTGGAACCGTGCTGCGGATCGTTGTATATTGCCGGCCGAAAAAACCAGCACCAGCGTAGTCACAGCGGTAATCATCGGCACGGTCAAAGCTGCCAACGGGTCGATGGCTAAGGCGAAATCAGCACCGAGTATAAATGGGTAGGATACCGCCGGCTGATATATAGCTACCGGTATCGAAAGTCCCGTTGTCACCACTGCTGCAAAAATAGCCATCCAGGGGGCAAGACGTTGTGTTCTAGCTAGTGCCAGCAGTATCCCCGCGGCCCCAGGCCCTACCACCATAGCTATGAGTACTACTTGTGCCCCGGTCATTGCGATAACTCCTGGGCCATGTCAGTCATGTCCGTTTGGCTTCTACGGTGCAATAGGATTGCCACGGCAAAGCCCACGGCCATTTCCACGGTCATTGCCGCCAGCACAACCAATAACAAAACCTGTCCTGATGGATTTGGTGCAAGGAACCACCAAAACCCGGCACCTGCCAACAAGATGCCGTTAAACATCAGTTCCAAGCCCATCATGACCATTACCACAACTTGTTGGGATAGCGCACCATAGAGGCCGATCGAAAAGATCGCGGCAGCAACAACTAAAACACCTTCCAACGTCATCGGATCAGATCCTGTCTAGGACGACGCCGGAGGTCATCTCCGAAGCGGTCGTAACGGGTTCGATGAGCGGCCAGTACTACCCCGGTGACAATGGTTGCGACCATGATCGGGCCCATCACGGCCATGACCAACATTTTGTCGCCCATGATTTCTAGGCCCAAGGCGTGGGTGAGTTGGTCTGGTGCAGCAGTTTCACGTTGCGGCCACGGGATCAGTAGTGCGCCACCTGCTAACAGCACAAAAACACCGACGGATACCCCTATCGCCGTCTTTTTCCCATGGGTCATATCCATGGGCATCAAAGCCGGGTTCATACCCATAAACATCACCATGAAAACCGCCATAACGGCCATCTCCATGACCATCATTAACACGGTGATTAATCCCAGGTAGTTTTGCTGTAGAAGTAAAATTTGCAGGCCGACGGCGATGAAAGACACCGCCAGCGCGTAGGTGGCACGTGCCATGGAATCGACAATAAACACGGCTGCACCGGCTGCAATGGCAATAACGGCTAGGCTCCAAAATGTTGTTGCGGTGAACATGTCATCCTCCCCAAACCACGACGAGAGCCACAATGAGTACTTGGACCACGGTGGCCGGCAAAAGAATCATCCATCCCAGTGTCATGAACCGATCGGGTCGCAACAGGACTATTTTTCGTCGCAGCCACACCAGTACGGCAAGTACGACGATCGTTTTGAACAGCGACCACAACCAGTCCGGCAACCCCGGACCGGCCCCTCCGCCAAGAAATAACGGCACCGAAAACGCGGCCCCGGCGGCTAAAAACATGAACCGTCCGGCTTGAAACATCAAGCGGTCCACACCAGACAGCTCGGCGACGACACCTCCAGAGATGTCGGGCGACAGCGCGGCACCAAAGGGCCCCCATACGGAGAATCCCATGACCCCGAGCAGAAAGACAACAAATGCTATGGGCATCCAAATGCCGAACCATATTGGTTGTTGGACTGTAGCAATATCAGTGACCCGTAAGCTGCCGGCAGCCAGGGCCGGTGCAACGAGTGCGAACATTAGCGGTAACTCGTAGGCCAGCGCCTGGGCTAAAAACCGGTATCCGCCCACCAGTGCGTAAACCGAGTTCGCGCCCCACCCGACCAACCACACCAGGGCCCAAACCAGCACGTCTACGGTGTTGAACCACACAACACCAATGCCAAGATCAGTTAGAACCCAGCTACCCAACGGCACCACCCCAATCATGAGGAAGGCACCGATAAACATCCCGATGCTGGCGGTGCGCCACAGTACCGTGTCGGCGGCGATGGTTGTGCGTCGTCCTTGTCGTAATAACCGAGCGGCACGGCTCAATGGCGCCAACCAGTCTCCGCTGGCGCCTTCGGCACGGGTTGCTAATGCTGCGTTGAGTGCCACCGCGAAGGTTGCCAAGCCGGCTAAAAGTGGTCCGGCTAGCACAGCCCACCAGACGGATACGGTCATCACCTCAGGCATGTCCCACCTCGGCGGTAACCGGTAGGGTTCCTAGGTTCAGGCTGGCAACGGCTAGTCGCACTGTGGCAAGCTCGGAGCCGATGAGTAATTTGGGCAAAGTTTGCCACGGCACGGTGGAATTTTGGTGCGAAACTGCAGCGTCGTCGTTGATTTCTCGTTGTGTGATCGCAAGGGCCGTCCGGAGCCGATCGTAAGCATCTCCGCGGGTGCTTTCCGGTAGGTCATAGTGGATTTGGTCCGATTGGCTAATTGCCAGAACGCCGTGCAGTGACCAGCGCAGCATGCGCGAGTTTCGAATACGGCGGCAGAGCTTTTCCAGATCGTACCGGGCGGCACCCCAATCACTGTGCAATACGCCGTCTCGCAGTTTGCGGGCACGCCCAGCTAGGTCTGGAGCTCCGACCAGTTGGAGCAACGCCATAATGCCATCGCATCGTAGCGCTGCATGTGCGGCATCAGGTCGCGCCTGCTGGTCTTTTCCTAGGATGGAGGCTTCGGCATCGACGACGACGTCGCCTTGCATCGTGCAGTCCAACACTAAACCGGCGGGCCAACACGGCAGCACAGGACCCAGCGGTACATGCAGCTCGTCCATTTCTAAACCGTCGCGATCTTCACCACCTTGGGCCAGTGGGAGGCCTTTGACCGTCATGTCCATACCGCCGTGATCGTGGTGCTCGCCATGTGCCATTTCGCCGTGCTCCATCTCGCCATGGTCGTGCTCCAACTCGTCATGGTCGTGTTCCATTTGGCTGTGATCATGTTCGTGTTCGGCGTCGTCGTGTTCAGCGCTCTGGGTGCCAGGAAACGCTGGCTGAGCTGCGCGCTGCTGGGCATCCTGGTTTTGGTGCCGTACGTCAGCCAGATGCTCTGCGGCTTGATCAAGTGCATTAGGGATTTCGCCCGGTGAGGTCAGCATCAGTTGGGCTCGAGGGCCAGGCATCTCAGCCCAAAGATTGTCCACAATCGGGGCAAATTCCCAGTCGCGGTCGCCGCATATCGCAAGGATGTCAGCATCGGCTGGTGACCAAGCCTGACGCCATCCCCGGTTCATGAGGT
>DEPX01000029.1:6451-8162 GCA_002358975.1 Micrococcaceae bacterium UBA3381
CAATAAGGACCTTTGCTGCCCGGGTAGCCAGCCTGGCGATGACGTGGCTCAAGCCCATTCGAAAACCCCCTCACGCCAGGCCCACACAACCGCGATCAGTAGCGCCCCGAGGAAAATAAACATTTCTACAACCGCTGAGATGCCGACTTCGGCTACGACTGTCGCCCACGGGTACATAAATAGCATTTCGACGTCGAAGGCTAAGAACACGATTGAGGCAAGATACCACCGCGCATGGAAGCGGGATAGTGCGTGTTGTTCGGGCAACCAGCCGGATTGGAAAGGACGGGACAACAGCGGTGTAGCGGCCACACTGAACATGCGCGATAGGCCATAGAGACACCCCACCGCAAGGACCGCTACCATGGCCATGGTTACGATTCCAAACACTGTTAACCTGTCCTTCCGAAGCGTTGAACTGCTGAGTCATTCCTCGGCGGGGCGACGCGTATGTGCGTCCATGTGTGTCACCCTACGGTGTCGTCATCGTTTCGCTCTAGCACTCCGGTACGCAGCGAACCAGCTACAGGTATAAAAAAGCGCCCCCAATCAGGGGGCGCTAGTGTCTAACGACAGGTAATTAGGCGTTGTTGTGTTTTTTGACGGTATCCCAGAAGAGCTCTTTGTCGATGTGCTGGAAATCCCAACTGCCGCCGCCAATTTCGTGAAGGTCATCGGTGAGCGCGTCAAGGTCAACATTTTCACTCAGGTCTGGCTCAGTTTTGAGTACATCGCGCAGATACGCCTGGGCTTCGTCACGGTTGGTGAAGGTCGTAGCGATTGGAATCAACTGCTTTCTTCATAGCGGACAATGCTTTTGGTGGCAGTCTACAAGCCCTGATTTCGTCTAGCACGGCTTGCTTGGCCATCTACTGTTGAGCAATATCGGCCTGTCTTGCAACCACACGAACCCGAATCGCGCCCAATAACCCTAGAAGGAGAAATACCATCGCGACCCCAAGTGTCCAACGCGTGGCGTTAGCAAACCCGGTGGTTAAAGCGTCCACGGCTGTGGCGGTATGTTCGCCCAGTGGACCTTTGTCGCCCTGTGCCGAAAGTTCCGTGATTGCGGTACCTGCAGATTCACGGGTGGCATCGGCAATCTGATCAGCCGTATTCCCGGAAATTCCGGCGTCGTCAAGGGCTGCAGGAAGAGTAAAGGCAAGCGAAACTGATAGTGCCGCACCAGCAAAAGCGGTCCCCAGAGCGGTACCGATCTGCCGGACCGTGCTCTGCGTTGCCGACCCCTGACCAGAGACATCCACTGGGATATCCCGTAATACCGTGCCGGTAAGTTGTGCCGATGCCAGGCCTAAGCCCAGACCATACAGGGTTAGCGGCAGTGCCACGATCCAACCGGCCGTATCGTTTTGAAGAATGCCCACAAGGATCAATATGCCAAGGACTTCCAATCCAAGACCCACCAGGACGGTGCCGGGTGCACCAAAACGGGCGGCAACATGTCTAGCGGTGGCCCCAGCAATAAATGCGCCGATCGCCATGGCAGCAAGTACCAGCCCTGAGCTCATCACACTAAGACCCAGTGCGTTGACTAAGTACAGCGGAAGTACGAAAATGATTGCAAATTCACCAACGGCCACCATCGCCGCCGTCAAATTTCCCCAGGAAAACGTTGGGTAGTTGAATAATCCAAGATCAAGCAGGGCAGAACGTTGCACTTTTTCTCGATGCCGCTCCCAGATGACGAATA
>DEPX01000029.1:8235-10953 GCA_002358975.1 Micrococcaceae bacterium UBA3381
ATATAACCATTTCGCTGGTGGGCGTCCACCAGCCTAGTTTGGGTCCCTCGATGACAGCGAAAACTAGTGCACCGAACCCGATGGCGCTCAAGAGTGCACCGTCGACGTCAGCTCCACGGCGTTGCTTTTCACCTCGAGTTTCGTCCACGGTAAAAATGGCCGCAAGCAGTACGAGACCGCCGAGTGGAAGGTTGACTAAGAAGATCCAGTGCCACGACGCCCACTGGGTCAATGCTCCACCGGCCAGCGGACCGACTGCGGCGGCCCCCGAAATCACAGCACCCCAGACGCCAAAAGCCACGGCACGGTATTTGCCCCGGAATACGGCGTTTACGGTGGATAGGGTCGAGGGCATAATACATGCGGCACCAACAGCTTGGATGGCACGAGCCCCAATTAATGGATTAGCACTGCCCGAGGCGGCAGCAACCAGACTTCCTGCCACAAACACCATGAGACCGGTGAGAAATAAGCGTTTTCGGCCCCACCGGTCAGCGAGCTTTCCGGTCGATAGCAACAGCGCAGCCAGCAAAACCGCATAAAGACTGTTGACCCACTGGGCCGCTGTGATGTCGAGGTCAAGGTCACGAATGATTCTGGGTAAGGCCACGCCGACGATAGTGCCGTCCAGCACGATCATGCCTAAACCGGTGGCTAAGGTTGCCAGCCCAAACCATTGGCGACGAGTCGGTGCATGCTCTGAGTTTTCTTCCTGAGCCACGCTATGACCCCCATCATTTGTTGTACACGGGACCCAATTGTTCGATTGTGATGCAGTCACAACCTAAATACAATATGCTGTATTTTCATTTGCGTTACTGCCCTACGGTGTAGTTCAACAGCTCTAAGGAGCGGTGCGCATCACCCATGAGTTTGAACCTAATATCCGACCTTTGGATGATGTTGCATTCCCAGAAGCATTACCTTTGAGTGTGACTTAGGCTATACTTACCGTATAAGTCGCAGTCTGTCTCCATGAGACTCAACTACGTACATCTCACGGCGGCGACCAAAGGCAATATTGGTGCAGGTTCAACCAAATGGGTTCGCTGGCACTGGAGTTTGGATATGATCACCGAGAATAAATCCACAGCATCCTGGCCTGATGACAGCCGAGAAATTGCCCCAATTGTCTATCAGTACAATCGGCCCGTCCTGTTTTATGTATTGGCTACTGCTATCCCGTGGGCATGTTGGTTTGTTGCTGCTTATTTCAGCCATTTACCTAACCAATCACCGGCAATACTCCGGGCCACTCTTCTATTCTCGGTGGCCGGGCTCATCGCACCCGTTGTGGTTGTAGTGGCGTTGGTTTGGCACAAGCCTGCTTTGCGAGCAGATATTCGTCGCCGGCTAGCATGGCCATCCGACTCCCACTGGCTTTTAATCACGTGCGCGTGGCTCTTATTGCCTATAAGTTTACTGCTAGCCCAGGCGATTTCGCTGATATTCGGTTACGACATCGCGCAATTTGAACTGCGGGATGGTTATACTTTTTCAGCCGGGCTTATGCCTGTCTGGGTAACACTGGTTGGTGCAGCAATTGTTGAGGAATTTGCCTGGCACAGTTACGGCACCGATACCCTCATCCGCCGGATGAATGTCTTTGCCGCCTCAATGCTCTTTACTGTCATCTGGGTTCTATGGCATGTTCCCCTAGCATTCATCAAGGACTATTACCATAGCGAAGTTGTAGAATCTGGGATACTGCATACGCTGAATTTTCCAGCCTCTATGGTCGCGTTCGTCATACTAATGAACTGGCTGTATTTCCGATGCAGACGTAGTATCCTCATCCCGATCATTTTTCATACTTCCGCCAACGTTTCAGCGGAAATGTTCATGACTCATCCTGATGCCAAGATTATTCAAACAGGACTTCTACTCGCCTTATCCACAGTGATCGTGATTCGAGAACGAAACCTCTTTTTCGGTGCACCACACCACCAATAGGCGCAGAATAAATCTCAGCAAACGATACCTCTCCGCGCACCACGGTACCCACAGAGCTCTGATTGCCGCCGTGCGGCCCCAAGATGGAAGATAGTGTCGCCAGTAATGTTTCATTTAGGAGGCCGGTGTGACGCTTTTTGATCTGAGTCATCCAATACATACGGGTATGCCGGTATATCCCGGCGATCCTGCAGTCGCCATCGAGTCTGCCCTCAGCATTACTACTGACGACGTCAACGTTGCCCAGCTGCACCTTGGTTCACATACCGGCACACATCTGGATGCTCCAGCCCACGTATTTGCCAATGGGCGCACCGTTGACCAGCTTGAACTTGAGTTGCTCGACGGCGCTGCCTGCGTGGTGCAGCCAGAAGTAGCTAACAGCACGATGCTGGCGGGCCAAGCTGTTCGGCTGGAACACCTTGACTCCTTGCCCGAGCGGCTGCCAAATATCGTGTGTATTGCTACCGGCTGGGATCGTTATTTTCACCACCGGCTGCGCGAAGATCATCCCTTCATTGATATTGAGTTGGCCAGAACCTTATGGGACCGAGGCGCTCGTGTGCTTGGCGTCGACACGCTCAGCCCGGACCCAACGTCAGCACACGGTCAGCACTGGCCGGTACATGATTTCNNTCAGCACTGGCCGGTGCATGACTTCTGGCTGGGCAATGACGGCGTCGTCGTGGAGAACCTTCGAGGTCTTACCCGGTTACCCACCTATGTGCATATGAGCATCTTGCCATTATGCCTGCAGGGTGGCGA
>DEPX01000029.1:10982-11190 GCA_002358975.1 Micrococcaceae bacterium UBA3381
GGCTCTCCGGTGCGCGCTATTGCACGGCAGACGTAATGCGGCATCCTACCGGCTAGACTGTGGGTATGGAGAATATCACAGGTCAATTGGCAGAGATTTTTTCAAATATTGGCGTGCAGGCTACCTATGGCTCACCCGTGGAAATTGACGGAGTTACGATTATCCCGGTCGCGGTCGCAAGCTTCGGTTTCGGTGCAGGCGAGGGCGT
>DEPX01000029.1:11243-11413 GCA_002358975.1 Micrococcaceae bacterium UBA3381
GGCTCCGGCGGAGGTGGCGGTGGGATGTCTGTGCCCATTGGTGCATACATCACCCGTGACGGCATCACGCGCTTTGAGCCCAACACCATCGCCCTGATGGCAGTGGGTGTTCCATTGGTCTGGGCTACCGGACGTGCCCTGACACGCATTGCCAAGGCGTTGAAACGCTA
>DEPX01000210.1:0-2177 GCA_002358975.1 Micrococcaceae bacterium UBA3381
CGAATAATTGTTTGCTATGAGTGAAGAACATGCCTATCAATCAGCCGCCATCATTATCTACTTACTGCTCATGGTTGGCATCGGCTTCTATGCCTACCGCCGCACCAAAACGGGTAAAGACTTTCTGCTTGCTGGTCGTGATTTATCTCCGCGTGTAGCCGCGTTGTCTGCAGGTGCTTCAGACATGTCTGGTTGGCTTATGATGGGCTTACCCGGTGCCCTGTATGCCACTGGACTTATCGAGTCCTGGATCGCCATCGGACTGACGATCGGGACCTGGTTAAACTGGAAAATCGTTGCCCCGCGATTGCGGGTATACTCAGAAATCACCGAAGATGCGATTACCATGCCGGCGTTTTTTGAGCGTCGCTTTCGAGACCGTACCCGGTTACTGCGTTCGGTGTCTGCCGTTATTATTCTGGTGTTCTTTATCTTTTATGTAGCCTCCATGATGGTCGCTTCAGGTGCGTTTTTCGAATCGGCCTTCGGCTGGCCATATTTGGGTGGTCTTCTCGTCGTGGCAGGATTCACCCTGCTGTATACGGTATTTGGCGGGTTCTTAGGGGTCTCGTTGACCGACGTCGCTCAGGGCCTGCTCATGCTTGCGGCTTTGTTAGTCGTACCGGTAATGGCCACTATTAAACTGGGTGGACCCGGTGAAGTCATTAGTCTGATCTCGCAATCTGAAATTCAAGAAGGCTTAAGGCATCTGTCCTTTACGGGTGGCGGAATGACTATGAGCTCGGCCTTAATTATTATTTCTGGGCTTGCCTGGGGTTTGGGATATTTTGGTCAACCGCATATCCTGGCCCGGCATTTTGCCATTCGCGACCATCGAGAAGTGAAGACTGCACGCCGAATAGGTTTCAGCTGGGTCGCATTATCGATGGGTGGCGCAGTGCTGACGGGGCTGATCGGTGTGGCATGGTTTCAACGCGACGGTCAGGTCCTTGATAACCCTGAAACCGTGTTTTTGCTCCTGTCACAAATTCTTTTTCATCCATTTATCGCAGGACTGGTCCTGGCTGCAGTGTTGGCTGCCATCATGTCAACCATGTCGTCGCAACTCATCGTTTCCTCGTCCGCTCTGGTAGAAGACATTTATGGTTTATTCAAACGCCACCCGAACCAACGGACGCAGCTGTGGCTAGGTAGGGCTGCGGTAATTGTCGTTTCAATTATTGCCGTCTTCATTGCCCAAAATCCGGACTCAACGGTGTTGGATCTGGTCGGTTTTGCCTGGGCAGGCTTTGGTGCGGCCTTTGGTCCGATGGTGCTTTTAGCATTGTATTGGCGAAGGGTCACCGCCATGGGTGCCTTAGCAGGTATGGTTGCCGGTGCCGTGGTTTCTTATGTTTGGGGCACCGTTCCTGCGATCAAAGAGACACTCGATCTTTATGAGATTGTCCCTGGTGTCCTTGCAAACTTCGTTGTTGCCGTTGTGGTGTCGCTGCTCACGGCAAAACCAGCACCAGAAATTGAGGAAGAATTTGATCAGATGACAACAACAATTAGTGCAAACTAACGGACACAGACATAAAAAACTGGTTGGCAACACCTCAATATTTGAGGCCTGCCAACCAGTTTTTTAGCTCTACAAGTATGGGTTTTTACCACATAGGCATGGGGCCTAACAGATACTGATCGATTTCCCACTGAGTAACTTGCGAATGATACATGGCGAATTCTTTGCGCTTTTCTTCGGCAAAGAAATCCACGAAGTCGCCGTGTGGTCCCGAGCCCATAGCTTTTCGCATAACATCGTTTTGCTGCAGAGCGTTGGCCGCTTCCCATAGGGTTGCCGGCAGCGGCTGAAAATCAGCCAGCTCGGCATCGCTCATGGCATAGGTGTTGCGTTCTTCCATGCATTCACCTGGGTCAAGTTCACGGTCAATACCGTCTAACCCAGCAGCTAAGATCGCAGCGGTTGCCAAGTGCGGGCTGGCACCACCGTCAACGCCGCGGTGTTCAACACGTCCCCCATCCGGAATGCGCAGCATAGTTGTACGGTTATTCGCTCCATACATTACGTGGGTCGGTGTCCATGTTGACCCTGATGATGGGTGCGGCACACCGATGCGTTTATAGGCATTAACATTAGAACCAACTAGTGCTTGCATGCCCCAAGCATTTTCGAGCACACCTGCGATGAAGTGGTAGGCAAGCTTAGAAAGCCC
>DEPX01000210.1:2248-2673 GCA_002358975.1 Micrococcaceae bacterium UBA3381
AGTCCGTTTCCGGTGTTGCCGGTAAATGGCTTGCCCATAAATGTCGGGAGGACACCCTCACCTTCGTGGTAAGCAACGGCATGTGCCATGTAATGCAACAAAATGAGACGGTCCGAGGTAGTCATAGCATCGGAATAGTCAATATTTATTTCGTATTGTCCGTTGCCATCTTCTGAGTCAATGGCGGGGTTGCCCCAGCCCATTTCGTTGATGTAATTGGACAGCTTACTCAAATATGGCCATGCACGTTCGATCCCGTAAGCGTGATAGCAAGGCTTGATGGAAGTGTCCAACGAATCGGCGATCTCGATGCCACCGTCTTCTTTGTGACGGACCAAGAAAAATTCTGGTTCCATTCCAGTTTTGAATGTCCAACCCCGTTCAGTTTGGATCTCGTCCATTAGCCGTTTAAGGATATTCTGCGA
>DEPX01000210.1:2759-7669 GCA_002358975.1 Micrococcaceae bacterium UBA3381
TAAGTCGTTGGGTCAGGGATGTAAGCGATATCTCCTTCAGCCGGTGTCTGCCACAGCCCACCACTTGCAAACCCAGCAAACGCTGCGCCATTATCCAACAAATCGTCGATATACTGAGCAGGGGCCACCGATGCATTCGGCTTACCGTTTACTTCGGTTCCTAAAGCCATGAAGAATTCAATGCCATCCTTCTTGGCTTGTTCTTTCATCGCTTCGCGTGAGTCAATCATTTCTCAGCTCCTTCTGTAGAATTTTCGACAGTGCATAACCCCCAAAAGTGGCGTTATGCTTGCCGATCGTATGTAGAACTCCACTGACACTTTCTAGACCGATAGGTTGCAGAGCGGACATATAAGGCCTTTGTTTAGTTAAATGCCGCCAGAACCCATTACCAATTCGCTGCTACTTCCTCTCCCTTTCGCAGGTACTAAATGACCGTGAGTTTAAGCTTTGTCTGCAGTTTTACCTGGCTTTATATGCTGACCTTCAAGTGGTTTAACTGTGCTTAGCCTAACATCTTCTACAGTTTTATGACCTGCCTAACAAGGCTCACGCCCTTGATGACTCTGATTGTGGCAGTATTTCGTCAGCTATGATGTTATCTGCTGTCATTCCGAAGAGTAACGACAGCGAAGCATTGAGCTGTGGCCGCAGCGACCTCCATAGATGATACGATGCCGCAGGTTTGCGGCTGTGCTTCGAATTAAAAGTAGTTGCCAAGTTACCGTATGACCAGCCTACGATAGACACATGGGTTTTTCGCGCACACAAACAATCGATGTTGCACTTACAACTTCACAGGTGTGGGACCTGCTTACTGATCCTGGCGCCTGGTTACAGTTTGACGATCAACTGCAACAATTCGCGCCTATTGACATGGCCGGTGAGCGCCTCCAAGCCGGCGATACTGTCAAAGTAGTGCCCAAATCTTTGATCCGTGGTTTTGTGCACGCCGCCACTGCACCACCAGCCACCATTGTGATCGCAAAACCCGAACATGAAATCGCTTGGCGGCAGGATCAGCCTGGGGGCTTTACTGCACAACGTTGGCAAATTGAGTCCACGGAAAACGGCGGTACACGCTTGACTCGTCATACCCAAGTTATCGGGCCTTTTGCCGTGCCGTTTGGGGCAATGTTGGCAGAACCGTTAGCCGGCGATCTTGGGGCAGTCGGTGCCCGTATGTTTAAGATGGCATCTGAGGGACCGGATGCCTCACAGCCACTAACTTTAGTTTCCGGTGGATCTGGATATCTGGGTTCGCGTCTTGTTACACGCATGCTTGCTGAGGGCAAACGGGCCGTGGTACTAACCCGCAGTCCAAAATCTGGGGTCCCCTACCCACAAACTCGCTGGGGTGTTGACGATCTTGGACCATTGCATGAACAATTACTTGATCCGGCTGGATTTAATATCATCAACTTGGCGGGTAAGCGTATCGGTCCTAAGTTTTCTGATAAGGAAGTCGAGGCGCAAGAAGCTTCCCGAATCCCTCCAACCAGAGCACTACGCGACGCTGTGGAGGCTGCACAGGCAGAAGGCGGCGTATTGCACCGGTGGATTCAAGGTAGTGCTATACCACTGTGGGATGCTAAATCGACCGAAGAATTCACAGAGAATACCGCACCTACTGCTGACACCGATGGCCCCAATGGCATGGGACAACTCGTTGCAGACTGGGAGGCTTCGGCTCCCGACGACGCCATTATTGTGCGTACCGCTATTGTGCTGGGCCAGCAAACTGAAATCGTTATGGGATTAGGGGCTATGGCGTTGTCCAAAACTCGCCCGAGTATCGATGGCTATCTACCGTGGGTTCATGAAGAGGATTGGATAGGTATTGTCCGCCACCTATTGGATATGCAAAATCCACCAGCCAGGGTCATCGCTGTTGCGCCACAACAAACGTACCTATCAGAGGTAATTAACGCCTTGGCACCAGGACTGGGCACACGACACATCCCCGTTCCTGCCACCTTGCTCAGTATTGCCATGAATCTCATCCGGATGGAGCCAGGACTGCTGATGGGCAGCACTAAAGCACGCTCCATTGTTCTCGATGATGCAGGATACCAGTTCCACTACCCCACAATCGCTGCAGCCGCTGACTCGGTACGCATCTGACCTAACGGTAGGCTCGATCGTATTGGGCAGGTATGGGCAGATTTTTGTGTCTCAGTACCTGGGCAGCGTGGATGGGGAAATTGGGGTTCCGAAGTGATTCACGGCCAACCAGGACGACATCTGCCTGTTGAGTCATCAAAATATGTTCTGCCTGAAACGGTTCGGTAATAAGACCCACTGCACCGGTAGGCACATTGGTCTGCCGCCGAATCGCTTCAGCAAAAGGAACCTGATAGCCAGGCCCGGTTGGAATCTTAGCCGGCAGGTTTGCACCACTGGAAACATCAATCAGATCCACTCCGTGACCATCCAACCATTTCACGACCTGTACCGTGTCATCAATGGTCAAACCCTGTTCAAGCCAATCAACAGCCGACAGCCGTACCAGCAACGGTATATGCTCTGGTATCTCGTTACGGACCGCATCGACAACTTGCAATAAGAACCTTGCCCGATTTTGTAACGAGCCACCATAGGAGTCCTGTCGCAAATTGCTCAATGGCGATAGAAACTCGTGCAATAAGTAGCCGTGAGCGCCGTGAATTTCTAATAGGTCAAACCCAGCGGCAATAGCCCGCCGCGCCGAATCGACAAACGCTAAGACGATCGCATCAATACCTGACTGGTCAAGGGCCTGTGGTGCGACAAGATCAGGAAATGCGACAGCAGATGGAGCCACGGTTTGCCAGCCACCGTCAGAAAGCGGCACGTTACCTGTTTTATCGGTCCCCCAAGGGCTGTATGTACTGGCTTTCCGTCCTGCATGCGCCAACTGGACACCCACTACTGCACCCTGTGAGTGCATAAAGTCTACAATCGGAGTCAACGCATCACGTTGTTCATCGTTCCATAAACCCAAATCCTGCGGTGCAATACGGCCTTCAGGTGTTACCGCAGTAGCTTCAACAATGACGGCGCCTGCACCGCCGCGTGCCAGACCACCCAGATGCACCATGTGCCAATCGGTGGCCAAACCGTCAGTATTTTTTGCGCTATATTGGCACATGGGTGGCACCCAGATCCGGTTACGGGCGGTCACACCGCGCAGTGTTATTGGTTCAAATAGCAAACGGGACAAGCAAATTCCTCACGTCAGCCCAGGGTAGGGCCATATTCTTACTCCAACGGGATATTATCGCAGGCTTTGAGAAGACAACAAAGACGTAGCGAATAAATGTAGTTAGAACCGTGTGAGGTGCATACGATTTCAGCGAACAAAACCCTCGGTCAAGGTAGCCAACCAATGTACCGAGGGTATATTTTCTCTCATTTTTAAGTGGAGCTAAGGGGATTCGAACCCCTGACCTCTTCCGTGCCACGGAAGCGCGCTACCAACTGCGCCATAGCCCCTTATCAAGTTTTTGTTCGTTACCAGGCTGGGCAACATCAATTAGTATACATACGTTTGGTATGAAAACAAATTTTGAATGCCGATTCTCGGTGGTGATGTTAGACACTGATTTGTGTCAGAGTGAATGAACCCATTTCTCCGGTGTTTGACTGTAATACGTGGGCCCGGCAATTTGGTAAACGCGGTATGGTGGCAAACTCATCATCGTTGTGACCAGTAAGGATGTGTGCTGCAGCGCGAAGAGTGTTGCCATGCGAAATGACAAGCAGGACATCTGCCGTTTCAAGTGCCTCAAGCACTGCATGTGCTGTTCGGGTGCCAGATTCTCGTGGCGTCTCACCGCCGACCGGTCCCGAATCAAAATTTGGCAGTCGAAACGCTGCGTGTTCGTTTGGCCAACGTTCTGCAATTTCACTAAAGAGCAGACCTTCCCAAGCACCACCATCGGTTTCAATAATGGCATTGACCAGCATGGGCTCAAGCTGTCTGTCTAGCAACATAATTCGTCCGGTGTCCCTTGTCCGGGTCAGTGGAGAGACAATGACCGAATCAAATTCCGTATGCCCCCAGCGTCGTGCAGCCTCATAGGCCTGGGTTCGGCCAGTTTCATTGAGTGGGATATCAGTTTGGCCCTGGTAGCGGCCTTGTGCATTCCAGTCACTTTCACCGTGGCGAAGAAAGACAAGAGTTTTCATTACTCTGCTTCCGGTAGCTCAATTTGTGGTGCATCAGCCCACAGCCGGTCTAAAGCGTAGTTCTCGCGTTCTTCTTCGTGCTGGACGTGCACAACAAAGTGTCCATAATCCAAAAGCACCCATCGCCCTTCTGCTTCGCCTTCACGTCGAATCGGTTTGAGTTCAAGTTGTTCTCGCAGGTCATCTTCGATTTCTTCGATGACAGATTTTACCTGTCGTTCAGTTTCTGCCGACGCAAAGAAGAACGCATCGGTAATTCCGAGTTGATCCGCGACATCTACGGCAGAAACATTCTCGGCCTGCCGTGTAGCTGCTGCAAGAGCGGCAACATTGAGTGCGTCACGTGTAGGTTGGGGTACTGCCACGGAACTCCTTTAAATTCTTCAGCGCGTAAACATAATAATGGCAGCTATTAGGGCAATGATTCCTATAGCAAAGACTATGAAAGAGATAGCCATTAGACGACGTTCCGGGGCTTCGGATTCCTTGGGGTCCAAAGTGTCCAGACCGTGAGCCCAACTGGCGTCTAATGGCTGATCCGGTCCGGTTTGTTCCAGAGCATCAGTCTCTAACGGAGTCTTAAAATGCGAGGCAAAATCCGGTTTGGACTCGGGTGCATTTGTTCCTGAAGTCTCATTGGCGTCGGAAACTTCAAACGGTCCGGTAATGACCGGACCACTGTTAGCACGCCGGGCACGACGAGTATGTTTGCCGTGTTCTTCTACTTCGGACTCACCAGA
>DEPX01000210.1:7682-7875 GCA_002358975.1 Micrococcaceae bacterium UBA3381
TGTGTTTCAGCGGGAATTTCTTCAACCGCTGGCTCGGAAGGCTTGCTCTCTATCGGTGCTTGCTGATCCAGCTTGGCTGGTTCGTCATCGGTGGCATCCGAGGTTTCCTGCTGCCCCTGTTCGTCAACAGTAGCAATGGCAGCGGTTTCGAGTTCTTGAAGTTCTTGTGACTTCTCCGCCAACTCTTTTTGTC
>DEPX01000210.1:7940-12064 GCA_002358975.1 Micrococcaceae bacterium UBA3381
TGGGTCAGCTTTTCTGTTTCTGCCCGCAATTCGGCCCGACGGATTTCCATCGTATCTAGACCACTCATGTCGGTGATTTCCGTGGCAGATTCACTGTATTGCGCCGAAGTTGAGACTACGATGTCTTCTTCGTGATCTTCATCCTCAACAGCTGACTCGACAGGTGCCTCAGATACCGTCGGTGGTTCAGAATCTGCTGGGATAGGTGGGGGTGGCGCTTGTGGTGCTGTTGCCCGACGCACCACTTTTGGTTCTGCTTCAGTCTGGCCGGCCTGTTGAGCTTCGAGCGCTTCAATATCTGCGCGACGCTCAGCTGTTTTTTGTGCTGCCTGTTCCCGCGCTTCACGGCGTGATCGCGGTTTCGGAGCATTGTCATCACGACGTTTCGTGATAATCGGCAACATGCCGGTTGATCTTACCTCTGAATCGGCCCGACGGCGTCTACGCGGTGCTATAGGTTCTGACTCAACTACATCCGGCCCCGATGGCGCATCAACGGGACTTGAAGCTGCTCTGCGGCCCGACACAGCAACATCATCTGCTACCGGTGCTGCAAGTTCCTCATCAGCTGGTGTTGCGTCACTGGCGGGCACCGGTTCGGCTTGAGCCAGGGTTTCATTCGCCTGTTGTTCGGCTTCAGCACCACGCTGTTGGCGCTGTTCTACTTCGTCAGTCCAGCGCAGGGGATTTTGATCGCGTAATTTGGCGCGTTCATCGCGTTCGCGTTGCAGCCGCAGTTCTCGGCGGGAAGGATAAGGCTTACTCATCGTCTTCCTCTGGTCGGTAGTTGAATGATGCCGGCACATAAGGTGCAATGTTGTGTCGGTGCGGGTCGCCGTTGGTATCAACGTACAACCCATATTTCCCAATGTATTGCACTACGCCATCTGGTACGAGGTACCAGACGGGTTTTCCAGCGGCCACACGGTCACGACAATCGGTAGACGAGATTGCCATCGCTGGGATTTCCATCAGCGACACTTCATCGGCTAAGCCGAAGTCTGTCAGTTCATGACCTGGTCGCGATACGCCTACAAAGTGCGCTTTACCCCAGAGCTGTTCCACATTTCGCCAAGTCATTATTTGTTCCATAGCATCCGCACCGGTAATGAAGAACAGATCTGCTTTGGGCCGCAGTGTTTGGATATCGTCCAGTGTGTCGGCGGTGTATGTTTTGCCTGGCCGATCAATATCTACCCGCGATACCGAAAACCGTGGGTTCGATGCGGTAGCTACCACCGTCATCAGGTACCGGTGTTCTGCCGGAGAGACGTCTTTTTCGGACTTTTGCCATGGCTGCCCGGTCGGAACGAAGACTACCTCGTCGAGGTCAAACTCTGCGGCTACTTCACTGGCTGCGACCAGGTGACCGTGGTGGATGGGATCAAAAGTACCACCCATGATACCTAGGCGTAGTCGGCTGCTTTGTGGAATGTGCGGAGCTTGTGTCACAGTGCGTTAGCTATTGGCGGAGGTGGAGCCTTGGCGTGTTTGGACGGGATCGGTAGACGGTTCAGGTTCGTGACGCTTTGCAACAGAACGCAGCGACAGGATGGCCAGCAACAAAAACATCAGTGCGGCAAAAATCGCAATACCGTAAACCATTGGTGGCACCGGTAGTTCGGTCGGTTTGATGCTTTGTGCTGTTGCTAGGAACAGTTGCATGAAAATGTACTCCTGTAGGTATCAGTGTTACTAGTACTCGAGCTTACCGAATTTTTCTGTCTAACTGGTATTGGTGTCACCGATTAGTCGCGGATTTGTCCATCCCCGCGCAGGATCCATTTGGTGGAGGTAAGTTCTTCCAGTCCCATGGGACCACGAGCATGCAGTTTCTGGGTCGAAATACCAATTTCGGCGCCTAAACCAAACTGGCCACCATCGGTAAAACGTGACGAAGCATTCACCATGACAACAGCAGCATCAACCTCGGCAACATACCGATCAGCATTCGATAGGTTCTCGGTGAGGATCACCTCGGTGTGCCCGGTCGAATACGTATCGACGTGTTCGATGGCCTCGTCGATATTCGCCACGATTTTAACCGACATCTGCATGTCCAAGTACTCGGTTGACCAGTCTTGTTCGGTGGCAGCAATGGTGTCGGATACCCAGGCTGCAGCTGTTTGATCAACGTGGAGTTCAACACCAGCTTGTTGCAGGGTTTTGAGCACATTGACGCCGGTTTCTTTAGCGTCCTGGTGAATGAGTACGGTTTCGGCAGCATTACACACCGATGGCCGATGAGTCTTAGAGTTGAGAACCACATCCACAGCTTTTTGTGGGTGTGCCGAAGCGTCAACGAAAACGTGGCCGACACCGGCGCCGGTTTCGATGACGGGCACCGCAGCATTTTCAACCACAGCACGGATCAAACCGGGTCCACCACGTGGGATAAGGACATCGACTCCCCCACGGTAGGTCATCAGTGCGTTGGCCCCGTCGCGGCCAAATTGATCAATGCCTTGGATTAGATCACCGGGTAAGCCCTGGGATTCTAACGCCTCACGAAGTACGGCTATGGTCACCCCGTTGGTGGTTTCAGCAGCTGATCCGCCCCGTAGGATCACAGCGTTACCCGATTTAATACCGATCCCGGCGATATCGACGGTGACGTTGGGGCGGGCTTCGTAGATGGCACCCACTACCCCCAGCGGTACTCTAACTTGTTGCATGCGAATCCCGTTGGGCAGGTTATTACCCCGCACCACATTGCCAATTGGATCTGGCAGAGCGGCTAAATCCTGCAGTGCCGAAACTAGGCCGTCAATACGTGCATCTGTAAGTTCCAGACGATCCAGTAGTGCGGCTGCGGTATTGTTTTCTTTGCCACGCTGCAGATCCGTTGCGTTAGCCTGCAGGATGTCGTTGCGGTGGGTATCGATGGCAGCGGCCATAGTCGCCAAGGCGGCGTCTTTTGTTGCACGGGACGCTGCAGTAAGCGATTTTTGCGCCTTGCGGGCTGCCTTCGTGGTGGCAGCAATTTGGGCGGTCACGGAATCGTCATCAAGTTGAGCGGTCATGATCGTATTGTAATCCTTGTACTAGCCTGCCAGCGTTGTCTGTCTCACAATGACCGTATCATCGGTATGGACGACGACCCGGTCGTATTCTGGTCCCAGTTCGTTACGTAATTGTCGGGTGGACTTTCCAACCATGGCCGGTAGTTCAGTCACCGAATAGTTGGTCAGGCCCCGGGCAACGACAACGCCGTGACCGTTGACGATTTCTACGACGTCACCGGATTCAAAGGTGCCTGATACTCCGACAAGCCCAGCAGGCAGTAGTGAGCGGTGGCGTACGGTGATTGCTTCCACAGCGCCGTCGTCAATCACAATCCGGCCTCGGGAGACGGCCATGTGTTCAAGCCAGGCATTGCGTGCGGATTTTCGTTGTCCTCGGGAGGCAAACCAGGTACCAATGTCTTGGCCATCAATGGCTGCTTGGGCATTTTCCGCGGAGGTAAGAAATGTTGGGATCCCGGCATCGGTGGCGATGGAGGCGGCTTGCAGTTTGGTGACCATCCCTCCGGTACCGATATCCGAGCCGGAGTCGCCCAGTGCAACGTAGTCGAGATTGGCATCGGCTGAAACATTGGCGATACGCCGTGCACCGGTGCGGGTGGGCGGCCCATCGTAAAGGGCGTCGACGTCAGAGAGCATGAACAGCACATCGGCTTTGACCACGGAGGCGGCCAGGGCTGCAAGCCGGTCGTTGTCACCGAAGCGGATTTCATGGGTGGCAACCGCGTCATTTTCGTTGACGACTGGGATAACCCCGAGGTTGAGTAGCCGGTTGAGTGAGCGGAACGCATTGTTGTATTGGGTGCGGCGCATCAGGTCTTCGGCGGTTAGTAATACTTGGGCTACGCTTAGTGAGTGTTTCCAGAAGGATTCTGAGTATTGTGCCATCAGGCGGCTTTGGCCGACAGCGGCCGCGGCTTGTTGGGTGGCCAGATCTTTGGGGCGTTTGTCTAAAGCCAGTGGTCCAATTCCGGCAGCGATAGCACCCGAGGAGACCAGGACAACCTGAGCTCCCCCCTGATGGAGCTGGCTGACCACACGGGTGAGCGTATCGATGGCGGCAACGGAGACGCCACCTTGGCCATCGGTCAGTGATGAGGA
>DEPX01000210.1:12128-18230 GCA_002358975.1 Micrococcaceae bacterium UBA3381
ACCGGGTTCGGGGTGGACAGATTGGGCGTGGACACTACAACACTTTCTATTCGTCGTCGGAATCGTATTCGGTCCATAACCCAGCACGGCGTTCGTTGTCCATTTCTGCGCGGGTTGCGGCACGTGCTGATTTACGTTCAGCGTAGTCTTGGCGTTTTTCTTCACGGGTGGGGCGCTGTCTGGTGTCAAGGCGGGCGTCTTGGCCGCGTGGTCCAGAAAGGTGTTCGGCGCCGGTGGTCATGGTGGGTTCCCAATCGAAGACAACACCGAGTTCGTCATCGCCGATGACGACGGCGTCGCCGGGTACTGCACCGGCCTCAAAGAGAGCTTTTTCGACACCTAACCGGTCGAGCCGGTCGGCGAGGTAACCAACGGCTTCGTCGTTATCGAAGTTTGTTTGGGCAACCCAACGTTCGGGTTTGTCACCGCGGATCCTAAACATGGGTTTCATGCTGCGTTCTTCTTTGGTGAGACTAAATTCTTGAGGGCGACCACCGCGACGGCGTTGGTGCGGCTCAATGGTGATGGTGGCTGGTACGTCATCGAGTGCATCTGCCGCTGCTGCTAGTTCAGCCCGGGCTTGGGTGACCAGTTCGGCCATGGCGTATTTCAGCTGGTCTAGGCCCTGCCGCGTAACCGCCGAAATTTCAAAGACGCGTAACCCACGGGACTCCAATTCCGCCCGGGTCATATCTGCCATGGCTTGACCATCCGGTAGATCAACTTTATTAAGCACCACTAATTGTGGGCGTTCGTCCAGTGGGATGAGTTGATCGCCAGCTTCGGTCAGAATGGGTTCAACAGCGTAAGCCCCAAGTTCTTCGGTGAGCGCGTCATAGTCAGAGATGGGGTCCCGATCGGTTTCCAGGCTACCAGCGTCTAATACATGTACCAGCGCGTGGGTGCGTTCCACGTGGCGTAGAAACTCTAGGCCCAGGCCTTTGCCCTGTGATGCGCCAGGGATGAGGCCCGGCACATCGGCTACGGTGAATCGGGTGCCACCGGCGTCAACGACCCCTAGGTTTGGTACTAATGTGGTGAATGGATAATCGGCGATTTTTGGGCGCGCTGCTGAGATCGCAGCAATCAAGGAGGATTTGCCGGCCGAGGGGAAACCGACCAGGGCGATATCGGCAACAGTTTTGAGCTCGAGTACGAAGCTGCGTTCTTCGCCGTCGATACCTAATAATGCAAAACCTGGGGCTTTACGTTTGGGCGAGGCTAGTGCCGCATTACCTGCTCCCCCAGTGCCACCGTGGGCGAGAATGACTTCTTCGTGTGGCGTGACCATGTCATGCAGGATGTCGCCGTCGGGGTCTTTGATGACGGTGCCCATTGGGACGGGTAGGTAGAGGTTTTCCCCGTTTCTGCCGTGGCGTAGATCCCCTTTTCCGGGTTCGCCGTTGGTGGCTTTGCGGTGTGGCTTGTGGTGGTAGTCCAGCAGAGNNAGAGTGGTGACCTGTGGGTCAGCCACAAGGATGACGTCACCGCCATGGCCACCATTACCGCCATCGGGGCCGCCAAGTGGTTTGAATTTTTCCCGGCGAACGGAGGTTTCCCCATGTCCACCATTGCCTGCGGTGGCATGCACGGTCACATGATCGATGAATTGTGACATTTGGGTTCCTCCAGGGTTTTTGGTTGTAAAAACTCAAAGCGGGGACGGACCGGGGAGGTCCGCCCCCGCTGGAGCGTTAGATAAAAACGAAAGTTACTGGGCTACAGTTGGGACGATGTCCACAACTTTGCGGCCGCGGCGACTGCCGAATGCTACGGCACCGGCTTCGAGCGCGAACAGGGTGTGGTCTTTGCCAACACCGACGTTACGGCCCGGATGGTATTTGGTACCACGCTGGCGAACCAAGATTTCACCGGCGTTAACGTCCTGGCCACCATAGCGTTTGATGCCGAGGAACTTGGCGTTGGAGTCACGACCGTTACGTGTGGAGCTAGCACCTTTTTTTGTTGCCATGAGTTAAATCCTTTACGAGTTCTTCCGGATCAAAGACTACTTGATGTCGGTGATTTTCACGCGGGTCTGGTTCTGGCGGTGACCCTGACGCTTTTTGTAACCGGTCTTGTTCTTGTATTTCTGGATGACGACTTTTTTGCCGCGCATGTGCTCGAGCACCTCGGCGGAAACTTTGACGTTTTCCAGCTCTTTTTTGTCTGAGGTAATCTTATCGCCGTCAACCATCATCAGGGCAGGCAGGTCAACGGAGCTACCTACGTCTGCGGGGAGGCGATCTAGGACTACCAAGTCTCCTTCAGAGACTTTTTCCTGGCGTCCGCCAGCGCGTACAATCGCGTATGCCATTTGGACTCACTTCTCTCGACGTTAATCAAAAAATATTTTCAGCTGTATAACACCTGAGGGTCTTGGCTAACGAGACAAGTTGCCGAATTGCAGCGCCAACTGCCAGGCTTCACAGCACCAAGCCAAAAGTTTAGCGCGTTTTGTCTCGTTCTCCAAATTGTTCATCAGCGTGGTGCACGCGGTGACGCGATGTCTTCGGCTGCGACACCGACCCCCAAAATAGCGGCAGATTTTACCGGTTTATCCTGTTTTTTGGATTGATCACTGGCACTGGCAGCAAAGGTTTTACCCTGTTGTTGTACCTGCTGAGTAGCCTGACGAATATCGGTGGCCCCGGTGGCCGAACTTGCTGCACGACGACGTCGCTTGGGCGTGGCCGTAGACTGGGCGGCAGTTTTCTTAACCGGTTGCGTCTGCTGTTGCGGGTCTTGCTGTGGTGCAGTAGCACGCCGGTCTTTTTGGTGATCATCTGCACTACCGGTTGATGCAGCACCGGAACCCTTTGCCTGTTGACCCTTGGCGTTATCGCGCTGCTGCGATGAGCCACCGCGGCGTTTGCGACGACGATCTGCCCGACGGCGACGTTGCGATGAACCTTCATCACTTCCGCCGTGTTGATCGTCTTTGGATTCTGTGTCGTTACCGTTGGTGGCAGCAGCTATCGATGCGATAGCGTGGCGCGTCTGTTCGGCCTTCTCATCGTGCTGCTCATCCTGGGCGGCTTCCGAGTGTTCGGTGTGCTGGGACGGCTGGTCTTTATTTCGACGACGATTCCGCCGTGTACCGGCCTCTCCCCCACGGCGACGCTGGGCAGCAGTCTCATATGGTTTACCGCGTTCTATCGGCTCATCTTCTACAATGATGCCGCGGCCAGCACAGTGTTCACAGGTGTGTGAGAATACTTCCACCAGACCTGTGCCCATTCGTTTACGAGTCATCTGCACCAGACCCAGTGAAGTTACTTCGGCCACCTGATGGCGCGAGCGATCCCGACCCAGGCATTCCACCATGCGACGGACAACCAAATCGCGATTGGATTCCAACACCATGTCGATAAAGTCGACAACGATAATGCCGCCAATATCTCGCAACCGTAGCTGGCGCACCAGTTCCTCGGCAGCTTCCAAGTTGTTTTTGGTTACCGTTTCTTCCAGGTTGCCCCCGGAACCGGTAAATTTACCGGTATTGACGTCCACCACGGTCATTGCTTCGGTGCGGTCAAAGATCAGTGACCCCCCGGATGGCAGGTTGACCTTGCGCTCCAAGGCCTTATGCAATTGCTCATCCAAACGATAATGGCCAAAGAGATCTTTGCCGTTATAGGCTGCGGGATCCCATTTCTCTAACCGGTCCAAAAGATCCGGTGCCACGTAGGTGACATACGCTTCGATTTTGTCCCAAACATCTTCACCATCGACCAGCATTTTGGTGAAGTCTTCGTTGAATACATCCCGAACAACTTTGATGGTTAGATCCGGTTCGGAATGCAACAGTTCTGGGGCAAGAACTTTATTGGATTTGGATTGCGCTTCGATTTCTTCCCACTGTGTGCGCAGCCGGTTGATATCATGCAATAACTCATCTTCGGCGATCCCCTCGGCCGCCGTACGCACAATGACACCCGTCTTATCGGGTAAGTGCTCTTTCAAAATTGTTTTCAGCCGGTTGCGCTCAACATCTGGCAACTTACGGGAAATCCCGGTCATCGTACCGCCTGGCACAAACACCAGGTAGCGTCCTGGCAGTGAGACCTGCGCGGTCAACCGGGCGCCTTTATGCCCAACCGGATCTTTGGTGACCTGTACCAAAACCGAGTCGCCCGATTTCAACGCGTTTTCGATTTTCTTTGGTTTGCCGTCCAGTTGAGCGGTATCCCAGTTAACTTCCCCGGCATATAACACCGCATTGCGGCCCCGACCGATATCGACAAAGGCAGCTTCCATCGATGGCAGAACGTTTTGGACCTTGCCCAAATAGACGTTGCCGATCAACGAATCCTGTTGTGTGTTAGAAACAAAGTGTTCAGCCAACACACCGTCTTCTAATACCGCAATCTGAATGCGGTTATCGTGTTGGCGAACCATCATTTTGCGTTCCACGGACTCACGCCGTGCTAAAAACTCTGCTTCCGAGACAACGGTATTCTTCCGCCGACCACGCCGCGATGTGCGACGACGCTGACGTTTGGCTTCAAGCCGAGTAGAACCACGCAACGAAGTAACCTCATCGGGTCCTGATGTCGAGGCCTGGCGGGGTGCACGCACCCGGGTCACCGTTTGTTCCGGATCACCATCTCCGCCGCCATCCATTTCTAAATCGACATTGCCACGACGACGGCGACGGCGCCGATGCGAAACGGTGGCTTGTTCATCGCTGTGGTCTTGGTCCTCTTCTCGTTTACCCCGTGAAGAGTCCTTTTCGGCATCCTGTTGTTCGTCACTGGATTTTGTGTCCCGGGACGATTTGCCGTTGGAATCATGACGCTGACCATTGGGCTTGGGATTACGCTGATTTTTATTGCGGCTGCGACCACGGTCATCGCTGTCATGATCGTCCTGTTTGGCAGGTTGACGACGGCGCACCGGAACCTTGGAGTAATCCGGTGCCTGAAACAACAGGGCGGTGGGGTCATCCGGCATCGTGGTGCCGGTTGAGGCCTGTTGGGCAGGATTCGTTTGTGCTTGCGTGTTATCGGCAGCTGGCATGCTGCGCCTCCCGGGCCTAAGCGCGATCCGCACTCATCGCGGTTAGGCCAAATTCGGTTGTGCGTGCGCCTAGCTGGCTGCTACGCACTACGAAAAAGCCTAAGGTGAACCGGTCTATGCCGGAGCCAGCAGAAGCGTACAAGACAATTCAAAAAACTTCAGGAGTCTGCCGTCGGGGATTCAACATCTTTTCAGTGACGATGGAATCTACCTTCGCACCTGGCAAACCATAAAGCTTCCGCAGGACCAAACGGGTGTGCGTATCCGTAGAGGTCTTTACTATTGTGACATACTTTTGTTTGAAAACCGTTATTTGCTGCTGGGACTCAGCTGACGGCCTTATACTTAGCCGCGTGACTACAGCAGCAGATCCCAACACTGACGCTCCGCAACGTCCCTGGTACGCCACCAGTTTTGGTACCGCCATGATACTGGTGGTTTCAGGAACCATAGGGCTAATCGCCACCTTGATGCTCACCTATGAGCGAATTCAGTTATGGCTAGACCCCGACTACGTCACCTCATGTGATGTTAACGTTTGGGTCTCATGTGGCACTGTGATGGAGTCCTGGCAGGCTGGGTTATTTGGTTTTCCCAACCAGTTCATCGGCATCATCGGCTTTAGCGTCGTCATTACCATCGGTATGGCAATCCTAGGTGGCGCACGCTTTGCCGCTTGGTGGTGGCATGCCACCTCAATCGGGTTATTGCTAGCCATGTGCTTTTGTTTATGGTTGTGGACCCAGGCTGTTTATGCCATCAATACCCTGTGCCTGTACTGCATGATCGTCTGGGCTGTGACGATCCCTGCTGCAATTTTGATCTTCGTCCGAAACGTAACACTGGATTTGATCAAAGTCACACCACGTACCAAGATGATATTAACAACGGCCGCCTGGCCGACGATCATCGTACTCTACCTGGTGATCGCTGCATCAATCTTGCTGCGCTTTGGCGAAGCAATGTTTTAGGACACTAGTGGACGAGAAAAAATTCAACGCCATGCCCCGACCGGAGCTCACCCACCCGTATGTGGAATCGAAGCAAGCAGCCTCGGTTATTATGCTGCGCCAGGCAGGC